>NZ_JBSRHE010000008.1:0-103628 GCF_055126295.1 Desulfonauticus sp.
TATTCTTGTTCTTTATTTAATAACAAATCAAAATACAATTAAAAAGGATATCCTTTTGAGAATAAAAGGACTATTTATAAGTGCCTGTCCTTTTTTTTGGTCAGGGACAAAACTATCTAAGACAGTATGGTTATCAGGGTCCAACTTAAATACTTTGGGTTTAAAACAGATACAATGTTTACAAAAATCCTTTGTACAAAAACTCATCTGGGAATTTTATTAATATTTTAAATTTTGTCAAATTAAATTTGATCTGCCATCACCCCATTTTTTGCATCTTTAAGCCACAAGTAAACTTTTCTTTCTTCTCATTTTGCCTAACTCATTAATCCGCTGTCTTTTTTCCTCAATCTTAAAAATAATAATCCAATTTAAAGTAACACACCTTATCCGATTCATAAATCTTTTGTCTAAACCTAAAAAGTAGTTCTTTAGTTGATAATAACAAGTTCCTTAACCCATCTGAAATCCGATAATAAATAAATTTGCACACAACTTTACCTTTACTATTAAGTTTTTCCCTTTTTGCCATATTTTCTAAAAGTTTTGAAACAATTGTATCTGCCTCTATTTGACTTAATACATTCCAGCAAAAGGCATAGTTCAATTACTTTTGAGTATAAAATTAACTAGATTTTCTACCTTAAATTTTCAATATAGGGCAAAAAATCCAAAAAATATTTAACTTAGGTTTATTTATATAGTAGAGAATAAAAGTAAGATTTAATTTCTACCTAACTGGATAAAACAAGGTATTTTTGATTAATAAATATAAGTAGATAAGTACTTTATGTAGCAGCAAGTAACAAATGTATAAAGTTGTGAGATGTTGCATAAGCAGAAGCAACAAAGCCTTTTGTAATCATAACAAAAAAATAAATAATAATCCAAATAGTTAATACAAGCCGTTCACAATTCCATTGTGAATCGGCTTGTATTATCCTTAATCTTGCTTGATTTATCAAGCATCGCAAAAACAGAAAATACAGAAAATTGCACTAAAACACACTATCAAGCATTTTTAAGCTTGATGGTTGTATAACTGATGTGGCTGGTCAGTTATTAGTTTTAGTGTAGAATAATCCCCTAACAATCCGCAAATAGGTTGCGGTTAACATAGATTTTTCAAGGTATCCAGAGCCTTAAAGTCCGGAGGACTTCGCTAAAATAAATTGACTCAGTCTGAAAAATCTATGTGGCAACCAAATATAAAAAAGTTCCTTAGCTTGATCAAGCTAAGGGTTATTTTTTTGATGTAGTAACTGATTTAGTGGCAATTGTAGAAAAAGGGATAAAAGATAAGAATAAAAAAAGGGCAGGCGAATTATGTTTGTTAAAACGTCCAATAATTTTGGGCAATAACATTTTACGGCGTTGTATAACGTTTCATCGTAGGGGCGATTCATGAATCGCCCCTACAACAACCATACATATAACCCCATGCACATGAGTAGAAAGCACAAATCCAGATACGCTCTGTTATCAGAAGTTGCGTGATTCATTGCCGTAAAATATCCACTATTCTCTCGATCACCTCGTTAGTCTTATCAGGGTTGAGATGACCAACACGATATAAGATTATGTGACGGTCCGCTGTAAATATACGATTTGGTCGCACATTACTTCTCTGCTTGAGTATTCCTGTTTCAAAGTAATTGTCCTCAATTAGAACTGCGTATTTATCTTTAATCTGCTGGCTGGTTATCTGGCAAAGAATCAGATCATCTCCTTCTAATTCAGCCACAACTAAAGCAGGCCGTCTCTTAGCATGAGTTAAATCCGAAAATGGAAAGGGTACAACCACCACATCTCCCTTTACAAATCTTGCCAAGCTTCATCCTCCTCAGGTTTTAGCCAATCTTTCTTAAGGGATGTTTCGCTTGCCATTGCAGTCCCTATCCTTTCTTCCAGTACTTTTGTCTCTAAAAAGCGTATAAAATCCAATATCTCTGGAAGATACTCCTCAGGAATCTTTTCAATTTCTTTTAAGATTAATTCCTTCACCTCCATATTTTCAACAACCTCGCTATTTATTTGTATGTCTAATTTTAAGCCATTTCCAATAACGGAATCAGCATATACGACATTATGACCCCAGGGAGCAATGTCCCGAAGGGCAAGGGCGTCAGTCTGAAGCGTTTACGCTGTGTTAGGCGAAGTTTCTTTTTCAAAGTTCTTTTCGCACACATCATTTACCTCACAGTACATACATTAAGGAAGTGAGAGTTTGCCGACTCAACTTCATAAGAATCTTTAATAATACTTGCTTCTACTATATCACCGACTATAAAGTCAAACACGTTTTCTCTATGCCAGGTAGTTCTTTCCAAGGTTTTATATCTTTCTTAAATTTATCCCACTCTTCAGAAGGCGAAAAAGGGGACAGGCGAATTATGTTGTTCACATTGACTACAAATATTGTAAGCTCATAGCCAAATTTTTTCCCATCGTTTGAATTTAAATGCCCTGTAAAATACCACCACTGACTTACAAAATTATCTTTATAATAAAGGTCGTTAGGCAAATTCACACGGTCAGTTGCCTTTAATTTTATAAAGTCTGAAGCAAAAGAATAATTTGTAAGTAAAATTAATATCAAAATAACTATTCTCAAACACCAACCCTCACAAGGTATCTATTCATATCAAATTTCCTTTTAAGGCCATTTTCAGACATATATCTTATTTTGCCAAAAATTTCTCTCTCTTTAAAAGCCCTGTCATGCATACCAAAGCACCATGCTATACCTGCATAACCGTTTGAATCTCTTCCATCAAGAGCATATTTGTCATTTAAAAAGATTAGATTTTCGTAGGCAGACATAATTGATTCAGACCACTCGATAACCTTTTTACCCCAATACATACGCATATAATTGTGAATTTTACCTTTTTTTATAAGCTCAAATTGGGCTGCATTCCAAAACTTGTCATGAGTTTTACATTCTTCCAACTCATTTAAAGTATAAATATATTCTCTTTTATCTTTTTCATGGCTTTTCAACGTATTTTTAGCCCACTCAGGCAAAAATGTGTAAAGATTATGAATATCATCAGTATAGTAAGTAAAATTGTGGGCTAATTCCCTTCTTACAACAAGCTGCTCAAATAGGGTATCATAATTTTCAGGATCAGTATCTATTTTTAAGGCCTCTTTTAAGATTTTAACTGGGCTGATAAATCCAAAATGTAGATAAAAACTCAAATTTGACTCATAATCAAAGGCAGGGTCTCCTCTTTTTTCTGCAAAATCATCATACTTTTCATTTAAAAAATCTCTAAGTAGCTTATCTGCTTCACTTTCTCCACCTTTGAAATCAACCGGTTTGACGTAATGAACTGATTTTAATTTATCATCAATACTCAGGCTATCTAAATCATTTTCAAGCTCAAAACTTTTATCCCTATAATCAAAAATCACAAAATCGTTTAAAAATTTTTCTTTTAATTTATGAATTTTAGGTCTTATCGTATATGCTCCGTATTCACGCTTTGAGCTTGCAACCTGTACAGGCACGACAAGGTTTGTATCAACTTCATAAATATTAACATCATTATTTTTATAAATTTCATTTCTCACACTTTTAAGCCATTTTATGTATGTCTTATCTGTTATAAGCGTGTCGGCAGCTATTAGATATTGAGGCAGAATTTCTGTAAAAGAGCCTACTTTAACATGAAATGATATCTTTAAATCATTAAATTTTTCTACAAGCTCCAAAAGCCCTTCGATAAAAAACTTAAAATGTCTGTAATTGGCATCTTTATAGTTGAAATCGATTATTACCAAAACTTTCAGCGGAAAATTTTTGTTTATTGCCAGGTATTTTGCAAATTCAAGGCTGTGGTTATATTCTATCCTGAATGCACCATGCATCCAGTAAAGCATATAACCCCCTTTTTTGGCTGTTTTTTTTACACAAGTAACCCTTTCAAGATAATTCATTCGCCTGCCTGATTATATCTTTTTGCATAAGTTTGAATATAATTTTATGAAATGGGAGCATTAAATAGTATTTTCATATTTATAGCATATCATAAATATATTAAAAAATAAACTTGTAACCATTTTAAATTAGATTTTTATAGACTTTAATTTTTTTATATATATTTTACTAAAAAGAGGTAAAAATGGATCCTGTTACTCATATTGGAAGCGGACTTTTAGGCGGTTTATATTTAAAAGATAAAAAAAGTGACAAAAGTATATACATAATCTCAGTGATAGGTGCACTTTTGCCGGATATTGACAATATCTTTAATTCTACATGAGGAATTGCAACTCACACCTAATTTGAAGGCAAATAGACACTCATCAAAAACAAAACTTATACCAAAGAGGTGACTTGCGATAGATAATAAACAGAAAAATCAGAGTTAAGATTGTGGTATTTAGTCGAATTGTCTCTAAAATAGCCATTTTTTGATGATAATCTCATGAGATTTGACAAAATGATTGATTGATTTGTAATGATATACTATGAATTAGTCGTAAATTGAAAAAATATTGGTGAAAATATTTCTATTGCAGAATTAAAGGGAAAAAGGTTGCGATTCCAAAGAGACTTTACGAGTTTGAGCACATTTTCGCTAACAAGGGTTTTTTTAGTGTTCATAGAAGTTTTATAGTTAATCTATCAAAAATAAAAGATATGAAAGTTTTAAAACAGAGTAAGTTTTTTATTTCTTTTGGTGGAATTTCTGATACTATAAAAACAAATAGAGATGGAGCAAAACTTTTAAAGGAGTTTTTAAATGTATAGACCAAAGGTAGTTATAAGTAGATGTATAAATATAGCACCTGTTAGATACAACGGTGGGATTGTAGCTGATGATTTTGCAAAGAGATTAGGAGAGTTTGTTGAGTATGTAGATATATGTCCAGAGGTTGATATAGGAATGTCTGTTCCAAGACCATCTGTAGTTCTTGCAAAATATCCGGATAAAATAAGGATGATAGAGCCGGTGTCAAAAACAGATTACTGTTAAAGGCACAAGCTTTTCATACACCTTCTTTTTTCTTTGATAACCTGGATATGTCTCACTTTTTAATGTCCGTTTAACAGTATCGCGAGGTATGCCCAAAAGTTCTGCAATCTTCCTTGTGCCTAATGATAAATTACGTTTTTTTAATTTCTTATTGTTATCCAGTCTCCCTCTATTTATCCCCCCCTTTCACCTCCAGCTAATTTCTAGAGGTTTATCTTATTAAAAGGTGGGTCATTTTTACTTGAAAATTTGCAATAAATGATAAAAAAAACTCTATGTACACCAAAAAAGTGCAACAAGGGCTTATCCACCTGGATCATTAGAACTGCCAGAAAAATAAAAAGAGGTGGAACAGCCTGTTATAATTGGGGGAACCATGGGAACCAGTTCATATATCATGGCTGAAAATGGAGAGCAAAAAGAGCCAGTTTTTTTTTCAGCATGCCATGAGGCAAAACTGGCAAGGCGGGTTGCCAAACTAAGACCAATGTGTGTTATAAAAGGCTAATTATGAAAATCACCTTTGAATCTCCAGTACTTGTAAGTGCGTGCCTGCTTGGGATCTCATCAAGGTATGATGGAACATCAAAACCAGATCATAAGATTT
This sequence comes from Desulfonauticus sp., assembly GCF_055126295.1. Taxonomy (NCBI): domain Bacteria; kingdom Pseudomonadati; phylum Thermodesulfobacteriota; class Desulfovibrionia; order Desulfovibrionales; family Desulfonauticaceae; genus Desulfonauticus; species Desulfonauticus sp. The sequence continues at coordinate 5,596 of NZ_JBSRHE010000008.1, forward strand.
TGGCATTGGCAAAAAACAATATCTTGATTCCAGTATGTCCTGAACAATTAGGAGGGCTTCCAACTCCAAGGGAGCCAGCTGAAATTTTACATAACAAAGTAATCACCAAAAAGGGAATTGATGTAACCAAAAATTTTTTAACAGGTGCTAAAGAGACACTTTTAATTGCAAGGCTATTGAATATAAAATTGGCCATTTTAAAACAACTGAGCCCATCCTGTGGGGTATCTAAAATCTATGATGGGAGCTTTTCCGGGAAAATAGTTAAGGGCTCAGGAATAACTGCCAGATATTTAATGGACAATGGAATCTTAGTTATATCTGAAGAAGAGCTATAACTAACTTACCATCCAATGTACCATTAAAACTCCATTAACATTTGGGATAACTCTTATTGTTGAGTATAATAATGTGATTTTTCAACATCCCCTCCTCCCCCAAATGCTGCAAAGAGTCCAATCTGATTTTCATATCTCACAAAAATCAAATTCAACAGTGCCTGTTTTTCAGCGAGCAAATTCTTATATGAATCCAATACTGAAAAATAGCTATCCACCCCTTTTTTAAACCTTTCTAGAGCCAATTTGTAATTTTCATTTAAACAGGATATCACCCTTTGCCTTGCCTTTATCTGCTCATCAATGGTTGCCATGACCACAAGCTTGTCCATTACTTCCCAGAATGCATTTTGTATGGTCTTTTCATATTGAGTTAACAAAATTTTTCTCTGGATTTTACTGAGTTTATAGTCCTGCCATACCCTTAAATCCAGAACAGGCAGGGCACCTGTTATACTATAATTCCATGTCCTTGCTGAACCCTTAAAGAGATTTGAAAACTCATCACTTATAGTGCCAATTCCTGTTGTTAGAGATATACGGGGGAAAAACGCTGCCCTTGCTGCCCCTATATCAGCATAACCAGCCTTTAATCTATGCTCCATTGCCATAATATCAGGCCTATTTAACAATACATATGAAGATATAGTTGGAAAAAATTCCTCAAATGGCCTAATAGATAAAAGTGATTCTGGTAATAATCTCTCATCAACCTCTTTTCCAACAAGGAGATTTAAGGCATTCTTTCCCTTTTCTATTTGTTCATCAACCTTTAACATCTCTACTTTTAAGGATTCCACTGCAGTTTTTGCTCTATTTAAATCCATTTCAGTTGCAACACCCACCTTATACTGAGATTCCACCAGCCTTAGATTTTTTTGAGCCACATCTAACAATCCAGCCACAATGTCTTTATTTTCCACATACATTGAAAGGAAAAGATATGCCCTTGAAATCTCATTTATCAAGGAGATCTGTGCAGCCCTTCTGTTTTCAACCTCTGCCAGAAAATTTTCCAGTGCCTCTTTTTTTAAGCTTCTAATCCTACCAAAAAAATCTATCTCCCAGTTGGAAATCCCTAAATTCACGCTATATTTTTCTGATATATATGCTTTTTTAGTTAAAGACATATCATCTGGAATCCTCTGTTTTTCCCATCCAGATGAGGCATAAAGGGTTGGATATAATTCTTTTTCCTTAATACCATATAATGCCCTTGCCTTTTCCATGTTTAATACAGCAAGTTTTAAATCTCTGTTATTTTTTAATGCCAATTTTATTATTTGTTTTAGCTTATTGTCTAAAATAAACTCTTCCCATTTTAAACTCTGCAACTCTTTTTTGTAATTTATGTGTTTATAAAAACCATCTTTGGAAAATCTATCTCTAATTGGTGGCTCTGGTCTTTTATATTCTGGGATAAAACTGCATCCAGCTATAAAAAACATCAATATTAATGATAGTAGTCTTTTCATTTTTTCCATCTCCTATTTAACTGATTAACCCTATATATTAAATTCTTTTCTTCTTTTCCCGAACAATTTATAGATTATTATATAAAACATTGGGATAAATATTGGGGCCAAAAATGTAGATGCAATTGTACCTCCCACCACAACAATTCCTATTGCATTCTGTGCCCCAGATCCTGCACCATGGGATAGGGCTAAGGGCAATACTCCAAATCCAAATGCAAATGAAGTCATAAGTATTGGCCTGAATCTAACCCTTGCTGCCTCTAAAACTGATTGCAAGAGCTCATGCCCTGCATCCAGCCTTTCTCTGGCAAATTGTACAATAAGTATTGCATTCTTTGTGGTGAGTCCAAGTATTGTAATGAGTCCCACCTGAAAATAGATGTCATTGTCAAACCCTTTCAAATTTGTGGCAATTATACCTCCAATCACCCCAAGGGGCATACTTAAAAGGATTGCTATGGGAATGGGCCAGCTTTCATATAAGGCTGCTAGAACCAGAAAGATTACAAAGATAGCAAATCCATATACTAAGGGTCCTTGTTTTGTTGCCATCTTTTCCTGGTATGAAAGGCCTGTCCATGCATAGCCTATCTCTTTTGGAAGCCTCCTGGCCAGCTCTTCCATTGCCTTCATTGCATCACCTGTACTGTATCCAGGAGCTGGCTCACCCCATATATTTATGGAAGAAAAACCATTATATCTTTCAAGTTGTTGTGCCCCGTATATCCACCTGCCTCTGGCAAATGCAGAAAAGGGGACCATTTTTCCTTCCAGGTTTCTCACATATATTTTAGTTAAATCTTCTGGCATCATCCTGTAGGGCGCATCAAATTGTGCATATACCTTTTTCACCCTGCCCCCTTTTACAAAGTCATTTACATAGGTCCCACCAAAGGCAGCAGCAAGATTATAATTGATTGATGAAATTGGAAGCTTAAATGCCCCTGCCCTTTCCCAATCCACATCAATCTTATATTGCACCACTGGATCCATTCCATTTGGTCTTACCCGTTGTAACCTTTTATCTTTAAATGCCATATATAAAAGTTGATTTCTTGCTTCCAGTAGCTTGGCATATCCAACTCCTCCATAATCCAAAAGTTCAAAATCAAACCCCACTGCATTTCCCAGCTCAATGATTGGTGGAGGCGTAAAAGCAAATGCCATTGCATCATTGTATTTAGAAAATTCCCTCATAAGACGCATTGCCACTGCCTGTGCAGATTGAGATTTATTTCTTCTCTCCTCCCAATCTTTTAGATGAATAAAGCTAAGGGCCACATTTTGGGCCTGGCCTCCAAAGGAATATCCTATTACTGAGCCCATGGAATTTATTGTCTGTTTCTCATTTTTCTCTATATATTCTTCAATTCGTTTCATAACCTTTTGAGTCTGCTCTATTGTTGAACCAGAGGGCAAAATTGCCTGTATAAGAACTATCCCCTGATCTTCATTGGGCAGATATCCTGTTTTCATGTTCATAAATAAATATCCTGTTATTCCAACTATAATAAGATATATCAAAAAGAATCTCGTCCTTCTTGCAATGGTATAACCCACTAAAGATACATAAATATCCCTGAACTTTTTTAAAAACTTATTAAAAATCTTTAAAAATGGACTAAATAGAACAAATCCTTTATTTGATTTCTGCGAATTGGAAGGTTTAAGTATTGTTGCACACAAAACTGGAGTTAAAATTAAGGCAACTAAAACAGAAAGAAGCATAGCAGCTGCAATTGTTACAGAAAATTGCCTGTAAATTATTCCTGTGGATCCAGGGAAAAATGCCATTGGCAAAAATACTGCTGCCAATACCAACCCAATACCAATTAAGGCACCTGTTATTTCATCCATGGACTTTGCAGTTGCCTCCAGGGGAGATAAGCCTTCTTCTTCCATTATCCTGTCCACATTTTCCACAACAACAATTGCATCATCCACCAGAAGACCAATGGCAAGTACCATTGCGAACATTGTCAACATATTTATGGAAAAACCAAGTATCCATATTATGCCAAAGGTACCCAGCACCACCACTGGTACTGCAATTGTTGGGATAATAGTAGCCCTAAAACTTCCTAAAAATATGAACATTACAATAAAGACCAGAATAATAGCCTCATATAATGTGCGTACAACTTCCTCAATTGCAACTTTAGTAAATGGGGTTGTGTCATATGGGTACACCACCTCAACCCCTTCTGGGAAATACTGTTGCATTTCTTTGAGTTTGTTCTTTATGGTATCTGCAACCTGCAAAGAATTTGCACCAGCCTGTTTTCTAACAGCCAAAAAAGCTGCAGGTTTTCCATTGTATGTGGCATACACATCATAAAACTCAGTGCCAAGTTCAACCCTGGCAACATCTTTTAATAAAACCCTTGAACCGTCTTTATTTATTCTAATGGGTATTTTTAAAAATTCACCTGGGGTTTTTAGGTAGTGCTGGACAATAATAGAGGCATTAAATTTTTGACCTTTTTTTGCAGGAGCACCTCCAAGTTGTCCTGCTGAGACTTCAACATTATAGCTTCTAAGTGCCTGGACAACATCTTCTAAAGTAAAATTATATTTTATCAATTTTTCCGGATTTACCCATATTCTCATGGCATATTCTGTTCCAAATACCTGCACCTCACCCACACCTGGAGTCCTGGCAAGGATCTTTTCTATATTTGATTTGGCATAGTCTCTTAGATCATTTCCTGAATAGGAACCGTCCTTTGATACTATACCTGCTATTAACAAAAAATTTCTAGTGGATTTACTTACTCTAACTCCCTGTCTTTGCACCACCTCAGGCAAAGAAGCAGTGGCAAGTTGCACCTTATTTTGAACCTTAGTCCATGCTATGTCTGGATCTGTGCCAGGGGCAAATGTAAGTTCAATCCTGGCCACACCAGCTGAGCTACTCCTCCCATTTATATACCACAGCCCATCTAAACCTGTTAATTGCTGCTCTATAATCTGGGTAACAGTACTTTCCACTGTCTCTGCAGATGCCCCAGGGTATGTTGCTTCCACAGAAATTACAGGGGGAGCTAGTTCTGGATGTTGAGATATTGGCAAAAATTTTATTCCTAAGATACCGAAACTCATTATGGCTATAGCTATAACCCATGCAAATACTGGCCTTTTTAAAAAAAATCTAGAAAGCATCTAAATCCTCCGATAAATTTTCCTTACCTATTGCTCTAATTGAGGAACTACGCTCACACCAGGCCTGATATACTGAAATCCCTTTGTAATTAACCTATCTTTTTCCTTTAAACCTGATATAACAAGCCATTTATTCCCAATGGCCCTATCTATTTTTACTGGTCTTGTAACTACCTTGTTTTCATTATCCAGCAAAAACACATAAGGATTTCCCCTTGGATCAAATTTTAAGCTCTCCTGGGGTATCAATATCCCATTTTCCTTTATTCCCTCTACGATCTTTGCCTTCACAAACATTCCTGGCAATAATTCTTTTTCAGGATTTGAAACCTTTATCCTCAAAATCACAGAACTGGTTGTCTCATCAACAGTAACTTCATTAAACTCCAACACTCCATAATGTTTGTATTTTGTCCCATCTTCCAAAAATATTCCAACCTCTTTGTCCATCTTCTTAGTAGATTTAAAAGTGCTATTTTTTCTTTCTTTTCTTATTTGCCTCAGTTCCTCCACTGATATTGGTGCATCTATATAAACTGGATCAAAATGTTGTATAACTGCCAGTGGATTAGGCTGATATTGTGTTACAACTGCACCTTCTGTAACATATGATCTTCCAATAATACCATCTATGGGAGCTTTGATATAACAATATTCCAGATTTACCTTAGCCTGTTTTATTTGTGACTTATAAAGTTTAATCTCAGACTTTAATGCATCTAAGGCAGCCTTAGTATCATCATAAACTTCTTCACTTATTGATTTAACTTTTACAAGCTCTTTATATCTTTTTACCTTTTTTTCCAGTGAAGGCAATTTTGCTTCTGCAATTCTCAAAGAAGCCTCTGCCTGATCCAGCCTTGCTTTATATATTGCTGGATCAATTATATATAATAAATCGTCTTTTTTTACATAACTTCCTTCTTTAAATACCCTCTTTAAAATTATACCACTCACCTGGGGTATGATCTTTGCGGTTTGATAAGAAGATACCCTCCCTGGAAGCTCCTTTAACAAAACAACCTTTTCTCCCTTAATTTCAATATACGATACAGGTATCTGTCTTATCTTTTGACTTACATTACTCTTTTCTTTATCTTTGCATCCAATAAAAAGAACAAAAAAGACTATTAGAAAAATACCATATCTTCTCATAGCTCCCCCTATAAATATTTTTTACGTATTATACCGTTTAAAAATATATCCACAAAATTTTCAAATATATTTTCTAAATCTTTTTCACCTACCTTTTCAACAGAAAAAATCTCCATGGACAAAAATAAATCAAAAATCATTCCTCTAAACATCATAGCTACTAATTTTTCATTCTTCTTATCTATAGAAAGTTCATCTTTTTTCGTTCTAAATATAGAAATTAAACCCTCATCTATTTCATCTTTTATCCTTTTATATATTTCAAATACCTTATCTGAATATAAGTTAATTTCAGATAAGGTTATCTTTACCATCTTTTTTTTATCAAGGAGTGCAAAATAAAGTCTTCTTGCTGTAATAATTAAAACTTCCCTTAAATCTTTTCCATGAACTTCTTTTAATACTTCTTTTAATACTTCTTTTAGGTTAGCAATTACAGAATATCTTTTTAATACCTCCTCAAACAAAGCCTCCTTTGTTCCAAAAATCCTAAATAGGGTCACCTCAGATACTGAGGCCCTTTTTGCAATATCCTTGGTTGTTGTCCTGGCATATCCATATTCAGAAAAAAGAAAAAATACAGCCTCAATTAACCTCTCTCTTGCACTCTTTTTCCCCATATTTCTTTGCCCCTAAAAATGATAGTAAGCACTTACATTAAAAATTTGTCCAAGTCAAATTATTTTTCAGGGAGAAAAAAGGTCTTATCTGTCAGTTTGATTCTTGCTGAATATTTAAAAGAAATAGCTGAATTTTTTTTGAAAGCAGTAAAAGAAGCTACTCAATAGGAAATCAAAATAGCAGCACTAAATAATGCAGATTTTTTAGAAAAATTAAAAAAATATCAGGCCTACACTTCACTGTATTTTTAATAAAGAAGAGAAAAAAATCTGGCAACAAGCTATGTAACTCGTTTACAATCAATTTGCTCCCATTGTCGGACAAAAGTACATACAGCTGTTCAAAATTAAAAAAAATAAAGGTAGCTCTGTTTACTTTGTCTACTTTGTAAACAGTCAAGGCAACTCAAAGGACGCTTCTATCCCAGCAGGAGTAGTTTGCTTTCCCTTGTAGAAAATAAACTTTTATCTCTTTTTATATCAAGGAAGAAAGGAGAAAAGAAAATTTAAAGAAGCTTTACTGAAAAATTTTGAGGGGAAAAGCCAAAAAGGGGAAGAAAACTCTTCCCCTAAAAAGCTCTCTTAGCAACTAGGTTTTACTACTGCTCCACTACGGATACAACGCGTACACACTTTAATTTTTCTTACTTCTCCATTAGGAAGCTGAGCCCTGACTTTTTGTAAGTTAGGCAAAAACCTTCTCTTATTCTTGTTATTAGCATGGCTCACATGATTACCCACAAGTGGAGACTTACCGCAAATTTCGCACTGTCTAGACATATCTATACCTCCCAAATTCATTCGTCTTAAGCGCACAGAAGAAAATATTTATACCCCCCTTTATCAAAAAAGGCAAGCCTAAATTCTTGACAAGAAAGACCTTAGCACTATACACAAGTCTAGTTTCAGTCAAGAAAAGGATTTTTATTTATGTTAGAAGGATGGCTCAGTTTAAAAGACGTCCCGGCTGAGGGCCGGGAATTTTCATTTGAAACAAATGAAAATTGGCAAGAGTTTATTGCCGAGTTTAATCTAAAATTTAAGATTCTTATTCCCCTTAAGCTAGATTTAACCGTTTTACCACAAAAAAAAGGTTTCTGGCTAAAGGGAGTAATTCAGGGTAAAGTTGAGTTTGCCTGTGACAGATGTTTAGAGCCAGCAATTATCTCCTTTAAAGAGTATTTTGAGTTTTTTGAAGAAAAAGAACCTGCTGAACCAGAAAATATGGGAGAAAGTCTTTTACGTTTTATTGATAGTCATTATGAATTAAATATTTTTCAACTTATTTGGGAACAATTTCTCCTGTCTTTGCCAGATAAAAAACTCTGTCAGGAAGAGTGTAAAGGTCTATGCCCTAAGTGCGGGACCAATTTAAACCTGGCTTCCTGTAATTGCGAAAAAACAACAGGAGATCCTAGATTAAGTATTTTTAGACAATTAAAATTAAAATCTAAATAAGGGGTAAAATTATGGCAAATCCAAAAAAAAGAACTTCCAAATCCAAAAAAGGAATGAGACGTTCTCATCACCATTTAGAAGCACCTAATTTTATTTATTGCTCCTGTGGAGAGGCAACTCTTCCCCATACTGTTTGTCCTGCTTGTGGGAAGTACAAAGATAAACAGTATTTGAGAAGAGAGGATAATGAGTAAAAGAATCTGTATAGCTGTAGATGCCATGGGGGGTGACCATGGCCCAGAAGTAGTTGTACCTGGAGCTTTAGAAGCTGCCAGGTCTAAAAACTTAAAAGTTCTGTTGGTAGGGGATGAAGCAAGGATAAAGACAATTCTTGCGCAAGAATCCACTAAGGGAATAGAAGTAGAAATTGTGCACGCTGAAGAAGTAGTTGGCATGGAGGAAAAACCTTCAGAAGCTCTTCGGCGTAAAAAAAATTCATCCATCCAAAAAGCCTTTATTTTGGCTAGAGAAGGCAAGGCTGATGGCGTAGTTAGTGCAGGCAATTCAGGGGCAACTTTGGCCTGTGGCATGTTTACTGTAGGTAGAATAAAAGGGATTGAGCGCCCAGCTCTAGCCTCCATTCTGCCCTCGGAAAAAAAACCCGTTGTGTTGATTGATGTAGGGGCTAATGTAGATTGCAAGCCCCATCACCTCCTACAATTTGGCTTAATGGCTGAAATCTTTGCCCGCGATGTATTAAAAATACAAAACCCAACCCTAGGGCTCCTTACCATTGGAGAAGAAGAGGGAAAAGGTAATACTCTGGTTAGAGAAGCTTATAATCTGTTTAAACTCTCTTTTTTAAACTTTGTGGGTAATGTAGAAGGAAGGGACATTTTCAAAGGTAATGTGGACATTATTGTCTGTGATGGATTTGTGGGCAATGTAGCTCTCAAACTCATGGAAGGACTGGCTTCTTCCCTAGGTGCACTTCTTAAAGAGGAAATAAAAAAGAGTTTTTTAGCTAAAATGGGATTTTTGTTGGCTAAAAAGGCTCTGAAAAACTTTTCCAAAAAACTGGATTATGCAGAATATGGAGGAGCTCCTCTTTTAGGACTAAAAAAAATTGCTCTAGTCTGCCATGGTGCTTCCAACAGTAAGGCTATTAAAAATGCCGTGCTTATGGCAGCTTCTTTTGTCAAAAATAAAGCCAATGAACACCTGGAAGAAGGTCTGTCCATGCACCAAGAAATTAACCTCTTGGGTAAAAAAGCCCTAACCACACAAAAAAAATAAGAGTATTTAGTTATGAGCAAGATTTATATTCAAGGGATAGGTCATTATGTACCTGCAAAAATCCTTTCCAACCAAGATCTAGAACAAATGGTAGATACAAGTGACGAATGGATAACCACCAGAACAGGCATAAAAAAAAGACATGTAGTGGAAAAGGAAACCTGCTCTGATTTAGCCTATCAAGCTTCACTAAAGGCCCTGGAAGATGCAGGGCTAAAAGCAACAGATCTTACTCATATTGTTTTAGCCACTTTTACTCCTGACACCTATGTTCCCAATGGGGCCAGCCACTTACAAAAAAAACTTGGCTGTGCTCCCACTCCTTGCTTTGATATCAATGCGGCCTGCACTGGTTTTTTATATGCCCTGGAAGTAGGTAGAGGGCTGTGTTTAACTAACCCCAAGGCAAAAGTTTTAGTGGTAGCTGCAGAAGCCTTAACCAGCAGAGTAAATTTTACTGACCGCAGCACCTGTGTATTGTTTGGTGATGCTGGAGGCGCAGTTATCTTAAGTACAGAACCAGGAAAAGCTGAAGTTAAAAATATTCTCATTCAGGCAGATGGTAGCCTGGGAGATCTACTCACCATTAAAGGAGGAGGTTCAGCTTATCCTCCCAAGCTGGGAGAGCCCATTGATGAAAAATATTTTGTGGAAATGCAAGGTCGGGAAGTATTTAAGTATGCTGTACGCTCCATGGCTGACATCTGCCTGGAACTTTTAGCTAAAGAAAACCTTTCTTCTAAGGACATAAGCCTTTTTATCCCTCACCAGGCCAATATTAGAATTATTGAAGCGTTAACTAAAAAATTAGACCTGGATGTAGACAAAGTCTTTATAAATGTACAAGATTACGGTAATACTTCTGCTGCTTCTATTCCTCTGGCCCTAAGCGAAGCCTGGGAACAAGGAAGGATAAAATCCGGCGATAAAGTTTTATTAGTAGCCTTTGGTGGAGGCTTTACCTGGGGTTCTGCCCTGCTTACTTTTTAAGGGTTGGCAAGGAGAAAATAATGGAAAAAACAGCTCTGGTTACAGGCGGTTCTAGAGGTATTGGCAGAGAAATAGCCCTGCGTCTGGCTAAAGAAGGGTATCAAATATTTTTGACTTATGTAAGCAAACCAGAACTAGCCCAAAAAGTGGTTAACCTTATTGAAAGCCAAGGCGGAAAAGCCAGAAGTTTTCTTTTAGATACAGGTAAGTGGGAAGATGTAGTTTCCTTTTTTCAAGAGGAAATAAATAAAAAGGTCAATCTGGAAGTTCTGGTTAACAATGCAGGGATTACCAGAGATGGGCTTATCCTGCGTTTAAAAAAAGAACAATGGGAACAAGTTCTGCAAGTCAATCTCACGGGTGCCTTTGTCTGTCTACAACAAGCAGCTAAAATCATGGTCAAGCAGCGTTATGGCCGCATTATAAATATCACTTCAGTGGTAGGCCAGAGTGGAAATGCAGGCCAGTCCAACTACGCAGCCTCTAAAGCTGGACTTATTGGTCTTACCAAAAGTGCTGCCCTGGAACTAGCCTCTCGCAATATCACAGTAAACGCAGTGGCACCAGGTTTTATCGAAACAGATATGACCAAAGAACTTCCCCAGGAGATAAAAGAGCTTTATTTACAAAAGATTCCCCTTTCTCGCTTTGGCTCCAGCCAAGATATAGCTGAAGTGGTGGCCTTTTTAGCTTCTCCCAAAGCAGGCTATATCACCGGACAGGTTATTGGGGTTAATGGCGGGATGTATTTATAATAAAAAAAGAAAATTCTTATGGAGGGTAACATGTCTGTAGAAGAAAAAGTAAAGGAAATTGTAGCTGAACAATTGGGTGTATCTCTAGATCAAGTAAAGCCTGAATCCAAGTTCGTAGAAGACTTGGGGGCAGATTCCCTAGATCTAACAGAACTCATTATGGCTATGGAAGACGAATTTGGTGTAGAAATTGATGATGAAAAGGCCCAAGAAATCAAAACAGTTCAAGACGCCATTAATTTTATCCAAGAAAATAAATAAGATAAGGGGGGAAGTTTCCCCCTTGTCTTAGGTTTAAAAGAGGATTCTATGCAAAGAGTTGTAGTTACTGGGCTGGCCGCAATTACTCCTTTGGGTAATGATTTAGAAACTAGCTGGAACAACCTCTTGGCAGGTAAAAACGGTGTAGGTCCCATCACTCGCTTTGATTGTAGTGAATTTGATACCAAGATAGCTGCAGAAATAAAAAATTTTGATCCAACTGATTATTTAGATCCCAAACAAATAAAAAGATTGGATAGATTCTGTCATTATGCCTTAGCTGCTGCTAAAATGCTTTTAAAGCAAGCTAACTGGCCCATTGAAGAAGAATTGAATGAAAATCTGGGAGTATTGCTGGGTTGCGGTTTAGGTGGGCTGGAGACCATTGAAGAATTTCATACTAAACTCAAAGAAAAAGGTCCTAAGCGTGTTTCTCCCTTTTACATTCCTCAACTCATCTCCAACATGGCTGCGGGTCAAATATCCATTATGGCCAAGGCCAAAGGACCCAATCTGGTAACCACCTCGGCCTGTGCCTCTGGCTTACATGCCATTGGCTATGCCTTTTCTGAAGTAAAACTGGGCAGAGTAAAGGCAATTATCACTGGGGGAGTAGAATCTACCATTACTCCCATGGCTGTATCTGGTTTTAATGCCATGAAAGCCCTTTCTACCAGAAACGAAGAGCCAGAAAAGGCCAGCCGTCCCTTTGATCGGGATAGAGACGGCTTTGTGATTGGTGAAGGATGCGGCTTGTTGCTCTTGGAAAGTCTGGAAAGCGCCCTGGAAAGGGGAGCAACCATTTTTGCAGAAGTAGTTGGTTTTGGAGCTTCTTCTGATGCCTATCACATGACCGCCCCAGAAGAAAATGGTACAGGAATGGCTTTAGCTATGCAAAGGGCCTTAAAAGAAGCACAGGTAGACCCCAGGGAAATAGACCATATTAATGCGCACGGCACTTCCACTAAATTAAATGACATCTGTGAAACCAGGGCCATAAAAAAAGTTTTTGGCTCTCATGCCTATGATTTGCTTATAACTTCCAATAAATCCATGATTGGACACACCCTGGGAGCTGCAGGCGGAATTGAGAGTGTCTTTAGTGTCCTAAGTATTTATCATGGCCAGATTCCTCCTACCATCAATTTAGATAATCCTGACCCAGAATGCGATCTTAACTACTGTGCTAACCAGAAAGTAGAAAAAGATATTGAGTTTGCCCTGTGCAATTCCTTTGGTTTTGGTGGAACCAATGGCTGTATTTTGTTTCGCAAGTTTCACCCCTAACCTTTTGAAGGAGCAAAAATGCTTTTAGAATTTTTGTTTAAACACGATCCCCAGCTGGCAAAGGCCATTGAATTGGAAGAAAAAAGGCAATTAAGCAAATTGGAATTAATTGCCTCAGAAAACTTTGCCTCTCCAGCAGTGCGCCTGACCATGAGCAGTGTACTTACCCACAAGTACGCTGAAGGTTATCCTGGAAAGCGCTATTATGGAGGTTGCGAGTTTGTAGATATGGCTGAAGACCTGGCCAGAGACAGGGCCAAGGAACTGTTTAAAGCAGAATATGCCAATGTTCAGCCTCACAGTGGCTCTCAGGCCAACATGGGAGTTTATTTTGCCTGCTTACAACCTGGAGATACCATTTTAGGCATGGACCTTTCCCATGGAGGTCATTTAACCCATGGTAGTCCGGTAAACTTTTCAGGCAAACTTTTTAAGGTGGTCTTTTACGGGGTAAACAAAGAAACTCAAACCATAGATTACGACCAGGTAGAAAAACTGGCCCAAGAACACCAACCCAAACTCATTGTGGCTGGAGCCAGTGCCTATCCCAGAACCATTGACTTTGCCCGTTTTAGAGCCATAGCCGACCAGGTAGGTGCCAAACTTATGGTAGATATGGCCCACATTGCTGGATTGGTGGCTACAGATTTACATCCTTCTCCCATTCCCCATGCCCACTTTACCACCACAACCACCCACAAGACCTTAAGAGGTCCCAGGGGAGGGATGATTTTAAGCTCAGAAGAATATGGAAAAACTTTAAATTCACAAATTTTCCCGGGAATTCAAGGTGGACCCTTGATGCATGTGATTGCTGCCAAGGCAGTGGCCTTTGGAGAGGCTTTAAAGGAAGAATTTAAGGCCTATCAACAACTGGTCCTTGAAAATGCCCAGAAAATGGCCCAGGAATTACAGGCTGCAGGTTTTAAACTGGTTTCTGATGGCACAGACAACCACCTGCTCCTGGTAGATTTAACCAACAAAGATATTACTGGCAAAGAAGCAGAAGCTGCTTTGGATAAGGCGGGAATTACGGTAAACAAAAACACCATTCCCTTTGAAACCAGGTCTCCTTTTGTTACTTCAGGCATTCGTCTGGGCACTCCAGCCATTACCACCAGGGGAATAAAGCCAGAACATATTCCCCAAATTGTAAACTGGATTGTGGCTGCTTTGGAATCCAAAGATAATGAAACCAGACTGGAACAAATCAAAAAAGAAGTGGAAAGGTTTGCCCTGCAGTTCCCACTTTTTGCCTGGTAGTTATGCAAAAAAATAACCGCCTTTCTTGGCCAGAATATTACATGCAAATAGCCACACTGGTGGCAGAGCGCTCCACCTGTTTACGCCGCAAGGTAGGTGCTATTGCAGTAAAGGATAAACGCATCCTGGCTACAGGCTATAATGGCGCTCCAGCAGGTCTTGCCCATTGTCTGGAAATAGGTTGTTTAAGGGAAAAGCTACAAATTCCTTCCGGAGAAAGGCACGAGCTCTGCAGGGGCTTACACGCTGAACAAAATGTCATTATTCAATGTGCTGTGCATGGAGTAAGTTTACAAGGTGCTACTATTTACTGCACAACCCAGCCCTGCCTCATTTGCACCAAGATGCTTATTAACTGTGGGATTAAGGAAATCTACTTTGCAGAAGGTTATCCAGATAATCTGGCCCAGGAGATGCTAAAAGAAGCTCAAATCACCTTTCAAAAATTGACTTTATGAACTTAAAGGAAAAAGAAAAATTTATGGCCAGAGCCATCAGCCTGGCCCAGCGAGCTAAAGGAAAAACAGCTCCCAATCCTTGTGTGGGAGCTGTTTTAGTTAAAGAGGGAAAGGTTGTAGCCTCTGGCTATCATCGAGGCTATGGTCTGCCCCATGCTGAAGTGGAAGTATTAAAGGACGCTAGGAAAAAAAATATTGACCCTAGAGAATGCGCTTTATTTGTAACTCTGGAACCCTGCAATCACTTTGGCAAAACTCCACCTTGCACCAAAGCCATTTTAGAAGCTGGCATCAAAGAGGTCTATGTTGGGGCCCTGGACCCCAACCCTCAAGTAGAAGGCGGGGGAGCCAGATTTTTGCAAAGCAAAGGAGTGCAGGTAGAAACAGGGATTTTACAAGCCCAGTGTACAGATTTAATAAGGGATTTTTATCTCTGGAAAATAGAAAAAAGACCTTTTTTTTATTTAAAGTTAGCTTCTACCTTAGATGGAAAAATTGCCACTTCCACAGGGCATTCCAACTGGATTAGTTCAGAAAAGTCCCGGGCAAAAGTCCACCAGCTGCGCAAAAAAGTACAGGCAGTCTTGGTGGGAGGAAATACTTTTGTTCAGGACAATCCCAAGCTCACAGTTCGCAAGGCAAAAAGTAAAAAACAACCTTTAGCCCTTATTCTGACCAGAAAACTTCCTGCAGAAGCAAGTTATTATCTCCTCCAGCAAAGACCAGAGGAAACCATTTTCTTTACCCTGGAAAGCCAGGAAAACTTGCGTTTACAAAAAAAGATAAGCGAACTGGGCAGTAAAGTGGTTTTCCTGCCTGTTAAAAACAATTCCTGGGATTTAAAGGCAATGGCTACTTGGCTCTGGAACAACAATATTTTTTATGTCCTGGTGGAAGGCGGGGGCTTTATTGCCCAGAAATTTTTGGAATATCAGCTTGCTGATGAAATCTGGCTTTTTTTGGCTCCTAAAATTCTAGGAGATGCTGGGGCCATTTCTTCTTTTTGGGGAAGAAGCATAAAAACCATAGACGAAGCTTACACTTTAAGCTACCAGAAAGTCACTTCTTGTGGAGAAGATCTCTTACTTATTTTAAAGCCTTAAAGATGTTTACTGGCATTATTGAAGACATAGGTGAAATTCTCAACATAACTCCCTTAAGCAAAGAAAAGCGTTTTAGCATTAAAACCAACAAAATAAAAAACTTTGTGCAGGGAGAAAGTATTGCTGTAAATGGTGTCTGTCTTACAGTGGAAAATTTTTCTAATACTTCCTTTACAGCCTATGCTTCCCTGGAAACCCTTGGAAAAACCAATCTCCAATTTTTAAAAACTGGAGATAAGGTCAATCTGGAAAGGGCCCTTACCTTATCCTCTAGACTGGGTGGACACCTGGTAACAGGACATGTGGATTGCCTGGCCCGGGTAGAAGAAATTACCCCTGCAGGAGAATCAAAAATTTTTAGACTCTCCTATCCAGAAGAATTTTCCCCTTATATTATTTCCAAAGGTTCAGTGGCCCTGGATGGGATTAGCCTGACAGTAAATACTTGTGGTCCGGGTTTTCTTGAGGTAAACATCATCCCTGCCACTCAAAAAGAAACCACCATAAGCACCTGGAAAAAGGGTACTGTGGTTAATTTGGAAACAGACATCATAGGCAAATATGTCAAAAGTTTTTTGGACAAAAAGGAAAACACTTCTGAAAATAAATCTCAAAGCAAATTAACTCTCGACTTTTTGCGAGAACACGGTTTTTAAAAAATCAAAAAAAGAGGTTAAAAAATGCCCAAGTGTACTATTGAAGAAGCCATTGAAGACATTAAACAAGGCAAAATGATCATCTTGGTAGATGACGAAGATAGAGAAAATGAAGGGGACTTAACCATTGCTGCTGAAAAAGTAACTCCTGAAATAATCAACTTTATGGCCAAGCACGGACGGGGACTTATCTGCCTGGCCCTGGCGCCAGAATGGGTGGACAAATTGGGACTTCCCCTACAACCCCAACGCGGTCGTTCCAAGTTTGGCACGGCCTTTACTGTATCCATTGAAGCCAAAGAAGGAGTAACTACTGGCATTTCTGCTCAAGACAGAGCTACCACCATTTTAACGGCAGTAAAAGACAATGTAACCCCGGATGATATTGTTACCCCAGGACACATTTTCCCCTTAAGGGCCAGAAAAGGCGGGGTACTGGAAAGAGCTGGACAGACCGAAGGCAGTGTAGATTTAGCCAGATTGGCTGGTCTAAAGCCAGCAGCAGTCATCTGTGAAATTATGAAAGACGACGGCACCATGGCCAGAATGCCGGATCTGGAAAAGTTTGCCCAGGAACATGATTTAAAAATTTGCACCATTGAAGACCTTATTCGCTACCGCATGCGCTTTGATTCCCTGGTCAAGCGAGAAGCAGAAGCCTTTTTGCCCACTGCCTACGGCAATTTCAAGGCCATTGCCTTTGAAAGCCAGACGGACAATCAAACGCATATAGCTCTGGTAAAAGGTGAGTGGGAAAAAGACGAACCAGTAATGGTCAGGGTTCACAGTGAATGCTTAACTGGTGATGTCTTTGGTTCCTTACGCTGTGATTGCGGCAAACAACTCCAAACTGCCATGCAAATGATTGAAAAAGAAGGCAAGGGCGTTATCCTCTATATGCGCCAGGAAGGAAGAGGTATTGGCCTGGCCAACAAGATAAAAGCCTACAAACTGCAAGACCAGGGCAAAGATACGGTAGAAGCCAATTTAGCCCTGGGCTTTCCTCCAGACCTTAGAGATTATGGTATAGGAGCTCAAATCTTGGTTAATCTGGGAATCAGTAAAATGCGTCTTATGACCAACAATCCCAAAAAAATCGTAGGCCTGGAAGGCTATGGTTTACAGGTGGTAGAACGAGTACCCATAGAAATTCCAGCCTGTGAAGAAAACTACTGTTATCTAAAAACCAAAAGAGATAAAATGGGACACATTTTAAACAACATTCAAGATAAAGGGGATAAGTAAAATGTTACACCTAAAAACCATTGAAGGGCAACTAAATGCCCAGGACCTTTCCATTGCCATTGTAGCCAGCAGATTTAATGATTTTATTGTGGACAAACTCATTGCTGGTGCTGTGGACTATCTGGTACGACATGGTTTAAACAAGGACAATATCACTCTAGTTCGAGTGCCAGGTGCCTTTGAACTTCCTCTAGTGGCCAAAAAACTGGCCAAAAGCCAGAAATATGCAGGTATCATCTGCCTGGGAGCCATTATTAGAGGAGCTACCCCCCATTTTGATTATGTGGCTGCTGAAGCCAGCAAAGGTATTGCCCTGGTCAGCCTGGAGACAGAAGTTCCCGTAGGATTTGGCGTACTCACCACTGATACTCTGGAACAAGCCATAGAGCGAGCAGGAAGTAAAGCAGGAAATCAAGGAGCTGAAGCTGCCCAAGCCCTCCTGGAAACCATCAGAGTGCTGGAACAAATCTAGGTCAAAGGGAATCTACATCTATGAAAATTCAGAAGCTCTCTCGCCGCAAGCAACGGGAATTTGCCTTTCAAGTGCTTTATAGCCTGAACTTTAATTCAGAAACAGAACTCAACTTGCTCAAGGAAAATGCTGCCTGTTTTCCAGACCCTAAAAAAGAAAACTTCTCGCCAGAACAAGCTCCTTTTGCCTGGGAACTCATTGAGGGAGTAGAAGAAAAAAAAAGCGAACTTGACAGTTATATTGAAAAATATTCCCGCAACTGGAAAATAAATAGAATTGCCAAAATAGAACTTACTATCTTGCGCCTGGCTACCTTTGAACTTATTTTTCGCCCTGATATTCCTCCTAAGGTAAGTATCAATGAGGCCATAGAACTGGCCAAAGGCTATGGCGATATAAATTCCAAAACCTTTGTCAACGGCATTCTGGATGCCCTTGCTAAGGATATAACCAATGGTCAACTTGGGAATAGTAAATAATTTAAATTTACTACCTCCAAACACTCTGTGGGTTAATTTTAAAAAACATACTCAAGTAGAAAGTATTTTAGAAATAAATAAAAACTTAACAACTCTAAATTTTTTCTTTAACCCTGAAAATAACTTTGGTGAAAGTTTTTATTCCCTTTTAAAAGGGTTAAAGGCAAACCAGATTGCCTTAAATCCAACTTACCTAGTTCCCATATATAATTTATCGCTGGAAGACTCTCTTTTAAAGTGGGGAGAAACTATTTTTCCTTTTTTTAAAAATTGGGACGGTACCCTGTACTTTGAAGTAAAAAATTTTTGCCTGCAAAATATCTTTAAAAAGTGGTCTAAAAAATTTACCCATGTCTGCTTCAAAAACAAGTACAATCTTGTCCAATCCCAGGAAAATAAACAGACAAAGAAAAGAAGTATTTATCCCCTTTGGAAGTTAAAGGTGCAAAACAGTTAGAGAGGAGAGAAACATGAAAAAAGAGTACAATCCTCAAGAAATAGAGCTCAAGTGGCAAAAGATTTGGGAAGAGAAAAAACTATTTAAAACTCAAGAAGATAATTCTAAGCCCAAGTATTATGTGCTGGAAATGTTTCCCTATCCTTCTGGCCGCATTCATATGGGACATGTACGAAACTATTCCATTGGTGATGTGGTAGCCAGAGTCAAGAAAATGCAAGGGTTTAATGTCCTTCATCCTATGGGCTGGGATGCCTTTGGACTACCTGCTGAAAATGCCGCTATCAAGCACAATACTCATCCAGCCAAATGGACCTATGAAAATATAGCTTACATGAAAAAAGAACTTAAAAGACTAGGTTATTCCTATGATTGGGACAGGGAAATAGCTACCTGTCATCCCAAATACTATCGCTGGGAACAACTCTTCTTTTTAAAGTTATTGGAAAAGGGGTTGGCCTATCGCAAAAAATCCCCTGTAAATTGGTGCCCAAAGTGTAATACAGTCCTGGCCAACGAACAGGTAGAAGAGGGACTTTGCTGGCGCTGTAGCTCAGTGGTAGAACAAAAGGAATTGGAGCAATGGTTCCTGCGTATTACAGACTATGCTGAAGAACTTTTAAAGGACCTGGAAAAGTTGCAGGGTGGTTGGCCAGAAAAGGTTCTCATTATGCAAAGAAACTGGATTGGAAAGAGTGAAGGTGCAGAAATAGAATTTGCCCTTGAAGGTTCAGAGAAAAAAATAAAAGTTTTTACCACCAGGCCAGATACCCTCTTTGGAGCTACTTTTATGAGCCTTGCTCCAGAACATCCCCTGGTAGAAGAATTGATTGCCAACAGCCCAAACAAGCAGGCAGTAGAAGAATTTATCCAGAAAACCAAGGCGCTGGATAAAATAAAAAGAACTTCTGAAGACCTGGAAAAAGAAGGCGTATTTACTGGTCGTTATTGCTTAAATCCTGTAACTGGCCAGAAAATGCCCATATATGTGGCTAATTTTGTTTTGGTAGAATATGGAACAGGTGCAGTTATGGCTGTACCTGCGCATGACCAGAGAGATTTTGAATTTGCCCAAAAGTACTCTTTACCTCTAAAAATTGTCATTCAGCCTGAAGGAGAGAAACTCCAGGAAGAAACTTTAAAAGAAGCCTATACAGGCCCTGGATACCTGGTAAACTCAGGTCAATTTGATGGGCTTTTTAATGAAGAAGCCAAAGTCAAAATCACAGAATACCTGGCTCAAAAAGGTTTGGGCCAAAAGACTGTAAACTATCGTTTAAGAGACTGGAACATCTCCAGACAACGCTACTGGGGGGCTCCCATTCCTGTAGTTTACTGTGATAGTTGTGGAATTGTGCCAGTAAAAGAAGAAGACCTTCCAGTAGTACTGCCGCTGGAAGTAAAGACAAAGCCTGATGGCAAGTCTCCTTTGCCTGAGTGCAAGGAATTCCTGGAAACCACCTGTCCCAGGTGTGGCCAAAAGGCCAGAAGAGAAACAGATACCATGGATACCTTTGTAGAGTCTTCCTGGTATTTTGCCCGCTATACTGCGCCCAGATTAGAGGATAAACCCTTTGACCCCAGGGCCCTAAAATACTGGCTCCCTGTAGATCAGTACATTGGTGGAGTAGAACACGCCATTTTACATCTGCTCTATTCCCGCTTTTTTGTGAAGGTTTTAAGGGATTTAGGTTTTATGGAATTGGACGAACCCTTTAGCAACCTCCTTACCCAGGGAATGGTCTTAAAAGATGGGGCCAAAATGTCCAAATCCAAGGGCAATGTAGTGGACCCGGATGAAATGATTCAAAAATACGGTGCAGACACAGTTAGACTCTTTTGTCTCTTTGCTGCTCCACCAGAAAAGGATATGGAATGGAGTGACCAGGGTATTGAAGGCTCTTTTAGATTTTTAAACCGTCTCTGGCGCCTGGTCCAAGAGTTAAAACCCGTGCTTAAACCTGTGGGTCCTGCCTATAAACTGGATAGGGAAAGTTTGTCTTCTGAAGCCAAAGAACTCTTGTACAAAGAACACTACACCATAGAAAAGGTAACCAAAGATCTGGAAAACAAGTTCCAATTCAATACAGCCATTGCTGCCATTATGGAACTGGTAAACCTTTTGTATTTAAGCAAGGATAAGTTAAAGGATTCAGAACAAGGTAAGCTTTTACTCTCTTCCAGTATTAGCACTGTACTTACCCTGCTTTATCCCATTGTGCCTCACCTCTGTGAGGAATTATGGCAGGAAATAGGCTATACCACCACCCTGGCTGAATCCAGGTGGCCTGAGCCCCTAAAAGAAGCTCTGGTTCAAGACAATCTGGTTATAGTGGTTCAGGTAAATGGAAAGCTAAGGGGCAAACTGGAAATACCTGCTAACACCCCGGAAGAAGAAATTAAAACCCTGGCTTTACAAGAAGAAAATGTGCAAAGACACATTGCAGGAAAAACAGTGGTTAAGACCATTGTAGTGCCCAAAAAACTGGTCAACATAGTGGTTAAGTAATGTTAAGAAAAGCAGGCAATCTACTATTATTAAGCATCTTGTTTTTAATGGGAGGGTGTGGCTATCACTTTATTGATAGCCAACCCCTTTCCTTTCCCAACCAGGCAAGCAAGCTAAACCTAAAAAAAGTTGTTAATCCTACCCAGGAAACCTGGATAGAAGGATATGTGCGCAATTTTTTAGCTGAAGAAATAAGTAAAAGAAGCTCTGCCACTCTTACCAATTCCAGCCAAGCAGAACTTTTCTTAACCATTTACCTGGACAGATTGTCCACCTCTGAAAAAACCAAAGGTGAAAATGATACTACTCTAAAATACTCTGCTGACCTTAGTTTAAGAATGGTTTTTAACAATGCCCAAGGAGAAAAAATTTTAGAAACCAGGCCAGTTAGTTATGCGCAAAGTTATACTTCTGAAGGAGAAAAAAAAGAAGCCATAGAAAAGGCTCTAGAGGAAGCTCTGCGCTTAAGCTTAAATCAACTGGGAAATAATGACTTCTAGACCCAATTTTTATCTCTGCTTTTCTCCAGACATAGGTCTAATTCAAGAAGAAGTCCAAAAAATTTTAGAAACTTTTAACCTAACTAATTGGAAGAAAAAAGTCTTCTGGGCAGAAGAGTTAGAGGAAAACTTTTGGAGTACCTTTACCTCTTCTTCCTTATTTGGTCCGGGTCAAATCATTTGGGTCAGAAAAGCGGAAAACCTGGAAGTTTCTTTCTGGCAAGAAGCTAAGAAATATCTTTTAAGTAAACGCAGTTCTACCTTTTCTATTTTTTGCTTTGAAGCTAGCTGGAATAAAAAAAAGCTTCCTCCTATCCCCAGCTGGTTTAATAAACATCCTGTCTATCAACTGGCCAAAAAACAAAAATGGATTTTTGCTGCTCCTGAACTAAAAGAGAACCAAAAAAGGGCTTTTATTCTGGAAAAAATAAAGGCTGCTCAAAAGGAAATTTCTCCTCCTCTGCTCAACCAGCTCCTGCCCCTGCTTCCAGATGATACAAAGGCTCTAATGCAAGAACTGGAAAAAATTATCCTAATCAGTGAGCAAAAAATCCAGGAAAAAGATTTTAGTTTATTAAATACCTTTTCAGAAGAAGATGTCTATCAACTCTTTAACTCCCTTTTAAATAAAGACTACCCCAACCTGTGGAGAAATTTACAAGAACAAACAAAGGCCAAAGAACTAATTTTTCCCTTGCTTGGCCTTTTAAGAAGGGAAGCCAAAGTCCTGTGGTTACTTTATTACAATCAAGATAATGAAGTAAATATGCCAGTTTTTATCAAGCAAAAGAAAAAATTTCTGGCCCAAAAATTAGGTGTATCCAGAATAGCTGCCCTCTTAGACCTAGTTCTTATTTGCGAATTTAAAATAAAAAGTGGAGAAAGTTCTCCAGAAGAAACCTTTGACTACTTACTACTCTCTTTATCCAGACTCTTCTAAGTGCCTGGCCTTGATTTCTCTTTAAAGACAAGCAAAAATAAATAAATTTTTTCCAAACCTCTTGCCCAGGGGGGATTTAATGCCTAATAAAAATAAACCTCATTATCTTGGCCATAGGCAAAGATTAAAAAAGAAACTCCGCGAAAACCCTGAAGCTTTGGCTGACTACGAGGTGCTTGAACTCCTGTTAGGTTATGCCCTGCCGCGCAAGGATACCAAGCCCTTGGCTAAAACTTTATTAGCCAAGTTTAAAAATTTTAAACAACTGCTCTTTGCCAAAGAAAAGGAGTTGGAAAATATAGAGGGAGTGGGGCCAGGAATTTCAACTTTTTGGCTAGCTTTAAGGGAGTTTTTGAGCAGAGCCAGTGTGCAAGAGTTTCAAAAGACAAAACAAAAGATAACCTCACCTCAAGATGTTTATAACTTACTGGCTCCCAAACTAATTCCCTTAAGCAAAGAAGAGGTGTGGCTGGTTATGCTGGATAACAAGCATCAGTTAATAAAAATGTCCCGCCTGAGCCAGGGCACTCTGGATTCTTCGCCCATTTATGTGCGGGAAATATTAGAACAGGTGCTCTTAAATCAAGCCAAGGCCTTTATCCTGGCACACAATCATCCCAGTGGAGAGCCTACTCCTTCTCTAGCTGACCTGGAAATCACTAGAAAAATTGAGGAAGCTTGTAAAAATTTAGAGGTGTCTTTTTTAGACCACCTAATCATAAGTAAACAGGGATATCAGAGTCTAAAGGAACAAGGCTTTTAACCCAAGGAGGGAAAAATGAAGACCATGCAATGTTTAGTAAGTGGAAAGGTTCAGGGCGTATGGTTCAGGGCTTGGACTCATGATCAAGCCACAAGCCTAAATATAAAGGGATGGGTAAGGAATCTAGCTGACGGCAAAGTAGAAGTTTTAGCCCAGGGCGAGGAAAAGGATTTAGAAGAACTAAAAAAAAGACTCCTGGTTGGTTCACCTTTAAGTAGAGTGGAGCATGTGGAGTGTAAGTATTTAGAAGATTACGATAAAACTTATGACAAATTTGAAATAAGAGGATAAAAAGGAGGATATTTTAGCCTATGAGTGATGAAAAGATTCATACTGAGCAAGAAGAACAAAAAACAGAAGAAAGCCAGGATACTAAAGAAACTGCCAAAGGTTCTTCTCTCTTCCAGGAGGGAAGTTTAGATATACCAGACACCCTTCCCTTGCTGCCAGTAAGGGACATTACCATTTTCAACTACATGATTTTACCCCTTTTTGTGGGTAGGGAAAAAAGTGTTCAAGCTGTGGATGCAGCTCTAAATAAAGATCGTTATATTTTGATTTGTGCCCAAAAAGATGAAAAAGTAGATGAGCCTACCATAGACGATATTTACCATACAGGCACAGTGGCCATGATTATGCGTATGCTTAAAATGCCAGATGGCCGCCTCAAAGTACTTATCCAGGGGATTCAACGAGCCAGGATAAAGGAAGTAGTGCGAGAAGATCCCTTTTATGAAGTAAAAGTAGATCTTATAGAAGAAAAAGACATCACTGAATACGGACCAGAAGTGGAAGCTCTGGTTCGGGCAGCCAGGGAACAAAGCGAAAAGATTCTCAGCTTAAAGGGAATAGATGCTGCTGAAATCATGGCTGTTTTAAACAGCGTGGATGAGCCAGGAAGACTGGCGGACCTAATTGCTTCCAACCTGCGCATGAAGCCAGAAGAAGCTCAAAAAATCCTGGAATGTGAAGACCCTGTGGAAAGATTAAAACTGGTCAATGAAAAGCTGGCCAAAGAAGTGGAAGTAGCCACCATGCAGGCCAAAATTCAAAACATGGCCAGAGAAGGAATGGACAAGGCCCAGCGTGAGTTCTTTTTGCGTGAACAATTAAAAGCCATCAAAAGAGAACTGGGTGAAGGAGCAGATGAACAAGAAGAACTGGAAGAACTTAGAAAGGCCTTAAAAAAAGCAGGACTTCCTACTAAAATAATGAAAGAGGCTGAAAAACAACTCCGTCGCTTAGAAAGTATGCACCCAGATTCTTCAGAAGCAACAGTTATTCGCACCTACTTGGACTGGCTAGCTGAACTGCCCTGGAAAAAGGTCAGTAAAGACCGTTTAGATATAAAAGAAGCAGAAAAGATTTTAAATGAAGATCACTACGACCTGGAAAAAGTAAAAGAAAGAATTCTGGAATATTTAAGTGTACGCAAATTAAACCCTCAAATGAAAGGGCCTATTCTCTGTTTTGTAGGTCCTCCTGGCGTGGGAAAAACCTCTTTGGGCAGGTCCATTGCCAGGGCCTTAAACCGCAAATTTGTGCGCATGTCTTTAGGTGGCATGAAAGACGAAGCAGAAATTCGCGGGCATAGAAGGACTTATATTGGTTCCATGCCAGGTAGAATTATTCAAGGCATAAAAGAAGCCGGGACCAAAAACCCTGTATTTATGCTGGACGAAATCGATAAAGTGGGCACTGACTTTAGAGGAGACCCTTCTTCTGCTCTTCTGGAAGTACTGGACCCAGAACAAAACAACTCCTTTACTGACCACTACTTAAATGTGCCCTTTGACCTCTCCAAGGTCATGTTTATCTGTACAGCCAATATGCTGGACACTATTCCGCCAGCTCTGCTGGACAGAATGGAAGTAATTAGAATCCCGGGCTATACTGAACAGGAAAAGGTCAAAATAGCCCAACAATACCTTTTGCCCAGGCAAATTAACGAAAACGGTTTAAAACCCGAACAGATTCAAATTAGGGCTTCCACCTTGCTGAAAGTAATTCGAGAGTACACCAGAGAAGCTGGCTTAAGAAACCTGGAAAGAGAATTGGGAACTATTTGCCGCAAAGTTGCGCGTAAAATAGCTGAAGGCCAAAAGGGTCCCTTTAGGATAACTAGTCAAAATCTCCATAAATACCTGGGCGCTCCCAAATACTTAAGTGAAGAAAAGGAAAGCAACTTACCTCCAGGTATTGCCCTGGGCCTGGCCTGGACTCCCTTTGGTGGAGAAGTGCTAAACATTGAAGTAAGTGTTTTGCCTGGTAAAGGAAAATTACTACTAACAGGTCAGTTGGGTGAGGTAATGAAGGAAAGTGCCCAGGCTGCCCTAAGCTATGCCAGGTCCAGAGCCAAGGAATTTGGCCTGGAACCTGATTTTATAGAAAAAAATGACTTACACATCCACGTCCCAGCAGGAGCCACACCCAAGGATGGACCCTCAGCAGGCATTACCATCTGTGCGGCCCTGGTTTCCAGCTTAAGTGGCAAAAGCCTTCCTGGAGATACAGCCATGACAGGAGAAATTACCTTACGAGGTAGAGTCCTGCCTGTGGGTGGCATCAAGGAAAAAATCCTGGCTGCTGTGACCTATGGTTTAAAACAAGTGATTATTCCCAAGAAAAACCTAAAGGACCTGGAAGAAATCCCCAAAGAACTAAGGAAAAAGATTAAAATAAAAAGCGTAGAGCATGTAGATGAACTCTGGACACTTCTAGGCTTAAAATAAAAAAAGCCCCCTTTAAAGGGGGCTTTTTCTTACCAATTTTCTACATCTCTAGCTATTTCCTTGTATAAGTCTGATAAAAGGACAAAACCTATAACTTTGTCTCCTTCTTCTACTACTGCCCTTCCCCGTCTATAATCCACAAAAGTTTCCATTACCTTGGCCAAGGGGTCTTTGGGCTTTAATCTTGGCACATCCTGTTGAATAATATCTTTAATTCCCACTTGCGAACAAATCCGACAAGCCCTGGTAAAGGCTTTATCCCAGTTTACATCTTCATCCCACAAACTGCTTTCCTGTAATAAACAAGGACCCAAGGCCTGCAAAATATTCCACATGGAAATAACACCTAAAAATTTTTTTTCCTTGGAAAACACCAAGACACAGTTTAGCTCTGGATATTTCTCATTATATTCTTTAAGCGTTTTAATTACCTGAGTTAAGCTGGCATCTTCCTCTACAAAAGGAAAATCATCCCGCATAATATCCCACACCCTTTTTCTAAGTAACATAAATACTCCTCCTTCTTTTTTCCTGACCTTTGATTAACACAAAAAAATATCTCTCTCAAGAAAGAGCTTTAGACCTTTTCTTTTTTTTAAAAGTAAATTAACCTTCTCCTCCATGCAAAAAGAAAAGATTCGTTATACCTTTATTCCCACCAGTTTAGGCCTGGTAGCCATAGCCAAAAGCCAAAAGGGGATTTGTTTTTTAGGCTTGGGAGAAAGAGAAGTCTTAGAAAAAGAAATCAAACACTTTTTTCCTCAAGCTAATTTAGAGCAGTTAGACCCTGCTTTTCTGGAGAAACTAACCTACCAAATAGAAAATCCTCAAAAACAACTTAGCTGGCAGTTGGATATGCAAGGTACTGCCTTTCAACAAAAGGTCTGGTCCATTCTGCTTACCATACCACCAGGACAAACCAGGACCTATTCCTGGCTAGCCCAGCAAGTGGGCAATCCCAGGGCCATACGCGCTGTAGCCAGGGCCTGTTCCCAAAATAAAATAGCCATCCTTATCCCCTGCCATAGAATTATAAGAAAAAACGGGAAGATAAGTGGGTATAAATGGGGAAGTGAACTAAAAAGAAAACTTATCCTAAAAGAAAAAAACAGTTACCTCTTAAACCCTGAAACATAATAATCTGGCAGTATTTAAATCAATTTATTTTGCTCTTTCTTGATTATTTTCCCCATTCTTACTACTATTAACTAAATTACTCTCAAGGCTTTACCATGTCCTGGTATAAAAAAGAAAAAAAAGAAGTTCTAAAGCAGTTAAACACTTCCCTTTCTGGCCTTAGCTTGCAGGAAGCAGAAAAGCGCCTGCAAGTTTTTGGGCCCAATGAAATTGAAAAATCAGAAACAATAAATCTATTTAAACTGGTTATAGAACAAGTTAAAAGCCCGCTCATTTATATCTTGATTGTAGCTGGAATTGTTACCTTTTCACTTGGCCATTTTATTGATGGCATTGTTATTTTCTCAGCGATTATTCTAAATGGACTAATAGGTTTTATTCAGGAATATAAGGCAGCCAAAAGCGTCTTAGACCTCCAAAAGCTGGTCAATGTAGAAAGTACTGTCCTTAGAGAAGGGCAAAAAATCAGCCTGGATAGCAAAGCCTTGGTGCCAGGCGATATAGTGGTGCTAAGTTCTGGCGACAAGGTGCCAGCAGACATAAGATTGCTGGAGAGCAAAAGTCTGTATGCTGACGAGTCCATATTAACTGGCGAATCTCTTCCCAGTTTAAAAGAAAGTGAATTTACAGCCAACTCCAGGCTACCTCTTGCTGAACAAAAAAATATGCTTTTTATGGGCACCTGGATAACCAAAGGTCGCGGACTGGGAGTAGTGGTAGAAACAGGGGCCAATACTGTTTTGGGAAACATTGCAGCCAAGACCAAAGCCAGCCAGCTTACTAAAATTCCCATTCAACAAAAAATAGATTCCTTAGGTAATAGACTAGGGCTACTGGTTTTGGGCTCTGCCCTTTTAATTACCATTGCAGGTCATCTAAAAGAAATTCCTCTAACGGAAATTTTTCTTACAGCTGTAGCTGCTGCTGTGGCCACCATACCTGAAGGACTGCCTATTGTGGTAACCATCGCTCTAGCCATAGGAGTTAACCGCATGGCTAGACAAAATGCTATTATTCGTACCTTGCCCACAGTGGAAACCTTAGGCAGCACTACGGTTATTTGTTCTGACAAAACAGGGACTCTTACCAAAAATCAAATGACCACCAAACTTATCTTTGATGGTCAACATACTTATGAGGTAGAAGGGTCTGGTTATGAGCCAAAGGGTAGAATTTTACATGAAAAAATGCCCCTTAAGCCAGAAGAAGAAACAAGGGTAAAAAATATCTTGCGCATTGGCTTACTCTGCAATGAATCCAGGCTAATTTTCCAGGATAATAGCTACCAGGTACAAGGCGACCCCACTGAAGGGGCTTTGCTTATAGCAGCCTTAAAAGCGGGTCTTTTGCTGGAAGAGGAACAAAAAAAATATCCTCTTCTGGACATATTGCCCTTTGAATCAGAAAGGGGATACATGGCCACTTTACATCAGGGAGAAGAGAAAAATATCCTTCTCTTAAAGGGAGGATTGGAACATCTTCTTAAAATTTGCACCAATTGCCTCTTGGAAGAATCCTTTCCCCAAAAAGCTTTTAGTGAAGCAGAAAAAAGTTTTGCTTCCCAAGGTCTTAGAGTTTTAGCCTTTGCCTACAAAGAACTTCCCAGGGATGTTCATAAAATCAGAACCCAGGACCTAGAAAGTGGACTAATCTTTGCTGGCTTACAAGGTCTCATAGACCCCCCTCGAGAAGAAGCCAAACAGGCCATTAAGGAATTGAAAAAGGCTGGAGTGCGCATATTGATGCTCACAGGAGATCAAGCCCTCACAGCCAAAAGTATCGGAGAGCAACTTGAACTGGCAGAAAAAAATACTTCAACCCTAACAGGAATTGAATTGGAAAGTTTATCTCCAGAAGAGTTAAAACAAAAACTAAAAGAAACCACCATTTTTGCCAGAGTTTCTCCAGAGCATAAACTCCAGATTGTCAATTTACTCAAAGAACAAGGAGAAATTGTAGCGGTTACCGGCGATGGAGTAAACGACGCTCCAGCCCTAAAAAGCGCTCACATTGGAATTGCCATGGGTAAATCAGGCACTGATGTGGCCAAAGAAGCTGCTGACATGGTCATCCTGGATGACAATTTTGCTAGCATTGCCTATGCTCTGAAAGAAGGGCGCATTGTATTTGACAATATTCGTAAAGTCATATTTTTTCTCCTACCTACAGGCATAGCTGCTGTTATTTCCATTCTGTTAAGCTTACTTTTAAATTTACCCATTCCTTATCTGGCAGTTCAGCTGCTCTGGATAAATCTGGTCACCAATGGTTTACAGGACATAGCCTTGGCCTTTGAACCTGGAGAGAAAAATATTCAATACCGTGCACCCAGGCCACCTAAAGAACCAATTATCTCTTCTTTACTCCTTCAAAGAACCATCCTGGTAGCTATAACCATTGGTTTAGGAGTTATTTTTAATTTTTATTTAGCCTTAAAACAAGGTTATCCTCTGGAGGAAGCCAGAAGCGTAGCCATGACCACAATGGTATTTTTCCAATTTTTTCAAGCCCTAAATTCCAGGTCAGAAACTCTTTCCCTGTTTAAACTGAACCCCTTTAACAACCCCTTTCTGTTCTACAGCTTAATTGTAGCCTTTTTATCTCAACTGGCAGTACTCTATACTCCCTTTCTTAAACAGATATTTAGGACTACCTCTCTTAGTCCAAACCAATGGCTTATTATCCTCCTCACTTCTTTGAGCGTAATTCTGGTGGTAGAAATGGACAAACTCATACGCGCAAAACTTAAAACCAAACAATAACCTGATTTTCTCTTAACCCTTTCTCCAGGTTTTAATTTTACAATTCTGTTATTTTAAAACCTAAAAACCCTACTAATTTCTACATATTTTTTACATTTTTGCATAAAATTATTACCCGGCCCAGAAAGAAATTCTTTTATTTCAATAAGTTATACTCCTGGCCCTTTTATTGCTTTTAAGAAAATAAGCAATATTTAAATCAGGAGGTGGAGAGTGTTTAAAAAAGCAGGATGGTTTTTATTTTTAGTCTTAATCTTAAGTAGTCCTTCTCTAGCCTGGGCTGAAGACAGTTTTTTAACCCAGGACAGGGCCAATATTCTCTGGACTTTGTTGGCAGCCATTTTGGTTATGTTTATGCAAGCTGGCTTTGCCATGGTAGAGGTTGGTTTTACCAGAGCCAAAAACGCTGGCAATATCCTGATGAAAAATCTTATTGATTTTGCCTTTGGTTCTATTTTGTTTTTTCTTCTGGGGTTTGGGCTTATGTTTGGAACAGATGTGGGTGGAATTGTTGGAACTTCTCTCTTTGGTCTAAAAGGAGTTAATTTTGCCAGTGGTGGTGCCTGGATACTTACCTTCTGGTTTTTCCAGTGTGTATTTTGCGCTACAGCTTCCACAATCGTCTCTGGAGGCGTGGCTGAGCGCATGAAGTTTCCTGCTTATGTCATTGTTTCCATAGTGGTCAGTGCCCTTATCTATCCCCTTTTTGGGCACTGGGCCTGGGGAAGTCTGCTCCTGGGAGATGAGGGTTCTGGCTGGTTAGAAGGCCTTGGTTTTATTGACTTTGCTGGTTCCACAGTGGTCCATTCCATTGGCGGTTGGTTGGCTTTAGCTGGTGCTCTTCTTTTAGGGCCCAGGACTGGGAAATATACTCCAGACGGAACATCTAAGGCCATTCCAGGACACAACATTCCCTTAGCTGGTTTAGGGGTTTTTATCCTCTGGTTTGGCTGGTTTGGTTTTAACCCTGGAAGCACCACTAGCGTGGATGGGACTATTGGCTATATTGCTGTAAACACCAACTTGGCTGCAGCTGCAGGTGTAATTGGGGCCATGCTTGCTGCCTGGCTAAGATTTGGCAAGCCTGATGTCTCCTTTAGCTTAAATGGAGCCCTAGCTGGTTTGGTGGGTATTACTGCTGGCTGTTATGAAGTATCACCTGTAGGTTCAATCCTCATAGGTCTTATGGCTGGAATATTATGTGTGATTTCTGTGGAATTTTTGGATAAAAAACTAAAAATAGATGACCCAGTGGGTGCAGTTTCTGTACATGGCGTGTGTGGAGCCTTTGGAACCCTGGCTGTGGGTTTCTTTGCTGCTCCAGGGTTTGGCGATGCAACCGGGGTTTTCTATGGTGGAAGCTTTAAACTGGTTGTCACTCAATTTATTGGTGTGGCCAGTGGTTTTCTCTGGGCTTTTGGTTGCGGCTTAATACTCTTTGGTTTGCTTAAGAAAAGCATGGGCATTCGAGTAAGCAAGGAAGAGGAAATTAAGGGCCTGGATATCGAGGAACACGGAATGGAAGCCTATCCCAGCTTTCAGATTTTTACTACTGAATAAAGCCAAAAGGAGTACAGTCTTATGAAACTAGTTATAGCTTACATTCGGCCAGAAAAATTAAATGACGTAAAAGAAAAACTTTACGCTGCTAAAATATACAACATGTCTGTTACCAATGTTTTGGGTAGTGGCAGGCAAAAGGGGTTTACCGAAACTTACCGAGGAGTTTTAAAAGAAGTAAACCTTCTCAAAAAGGTTCGCCTGGAAATTGGGGTTAATGAAGACTTTGTCCAACCCTGCTTAAAAGCCATCCAGGAAGGGGCTTATACTGGCAAAGAAGGAGATGGCGTAATCTTTGTGCTGGAAATAGCTGAGGCCTTACGCATTCGAACTGAAGAAACAGGACCTCAAGCTATGGGCTAACACCTCCCCTAAAAGTCTCTCTTCTCGGTTAAAGCCAGGACCAAAATCCTGGCTTTAACTTTTACCTACACTCAACAAATAAAGAGTACTTTCTTCTTCTCCATTTATTTGCAAAATATTATCTACCTCTTCATCAAAAAAAGCTGCCACTGGGCAGGCACCCAATCCCAGGTGAGTTGCTGCAAGCAAAATATTTTGCGCAATATGCCCGGCATCCAGCAAAATATACCTGAGCCCTCTATGGCCGTATTTAATCATATTCCTTCTAAAAACTGCACTAAGGACAATATTAAAGGCAGCCTTGCCCACAAAACCCTGGTCCAGACAGGCTTTAGCCAGGTTTGAAGAAAAATCTCCTTCTCTTTTCTGTTCCAGTTTAAATTTCTCTGGTTCAAAAAAGTACACTCCAGGCTCCAGGTCGCTCACCTTTCTGGCCACCACATAAAGCTGACAGGGATAAAGTGCTCCAGCAGAAGGAGCAGTTTTTAAGGCATAAAATCCTGCTCTCCCACTTACTCCATACCCAGCATAAAGGAGATAACTAAGGGTTTTTAAGTCTACAAACTCATCTTTAAACCTTCTTTGAGACCTCCTCTTTTTTACTAATTCTAAAAAGTCGTCCTGTTGCGGTGCAGGAAGAAAAATTTCTGCTACCTGGTCTTCTGTCTTCTTTTTTTCCGGGCCAATTCGCAAAGGCTCCCAGAAGGGAAGCTCTTCTCTTTTAAACTTTGTTTTTTGCCAGTATTGCCAGCCCCAAGATTTTTTTAAATCAGGCATATTTACACTCCTTGGCTTTTTCTTTATCTAATTTAAAATAAGAGTTTTTTAAGGAGCTTAAAAATGAAAGTAGTTTCCCTTTTAGGAAGTCCCAGAAGAAAAGGCAATAGCTCTACTTTAGCCGACTTTTTCACTTCCCTCTTGCAGGCCAAAGGCGCAGAAGTAAGCACCTATCACTTAAATGGCCTCACCTACAAGGGCTGCCAGGCCTGCTTTGCCTGCAAAACCAGGCTGGAGCACTGCATTGGCGAAGACGACCTAAAACCTGTGTTACAAAAAGTAGCTGACTCAGACCTTTTGGTACTGGCCTCACCCGTGTATTTTGGCGAAGTATCAGCCCAGCTAAAGGCTTTTATAGACAGAACCTTTTCCTTCCTAAGACCAGATTATGCCACCAACAAAGAAGTCAAAACCCGCTTGCAACCTGGGAAACATCTAGTTTTTATCCTTGTACAGGGACATCCCAAGGAAAAACTTTTCGCTGATATCTATCCTCGTTATAGTTACTTCTTTAACTGGCTGGGCTTTACCCACTCCCATCTTTTACGGGTATGTGGACCTTATGCCAAAGGAGATATAGAAAGCTATCCAGAGATCTTTGACCAGGCCAAAGAACTGGCCAACAAACTTTTGCCTTAAACTACACGCACTGCTCAAGATAACTTCTGGCTACTTCATCTTCTGAGGCGTAAGGTAGAAAACACTCTCTGGCCTTTTCTTTTTGGCCCAGATTAAGCAAACTTACCCCCAGACAAATTCTTAAGTGCTTGCTCTGGGGGAAATAGGCTAAGCCCTTTTCTCCCAGCACCTTGGCCGTATGATAATCCCCTCTTTTCTGAGCCAAAATAGCCAGGCCTAAAAAGGCTCGCTCATTTACCTGAAACTCTAAAGACCTGACAAAAAGCTCCCAGGCTACTTGCAAGGAGTCTTTTACTTCCTTGCGCTTGGCATAATCTCCATGACTAAAGGTCATGCCCAACCTGGAATAAAAATCAGCATGATAGGGGAAAAAACTTTTATCCTGCTGCTCAACCCGGGTTTCCAGAACATATCTCCCCAGGTTGCCATAAAAATAATTTTTCAGTTTTTGTCCCCAGCCAAGAACCTCTTGCGCCTCTAGTTGCTTATCCACTTCAAAATAGAGTAAGTCTTCTCCTTCCTTTTCCCACACTGAAGCATCTATCTTGCCTTGCTGCCACAATTGTTCGTAGAGTTTGGTCCCAGGAAACACATGTAAGACATAAAAAATGGCATTAAGGGGCTTTGTCTTTTCTATAAATTCAATACTCCTATCTATACTCTTTTCACTTTCCCCTGGATTTCCATAGATAAAATAGGCCCTGGGTAAAATGGAATATTTTTTACATAGTTCAAACGCCTCTCTGGCATCCTCCAGGGTTATATTTTTATTTAGTTTTTTCCGGATATCTTCATCTCCACTTTCAATGCCAAAGCTTATTTGAATACATCCAGCCAACCGCATGGCTTTTACTATTTCTTCATCCAGAGCATCTACCCTGGAAATGGCAAACCAGTTAATATTTAACTTTTCCTTTTTAATCTTTTCACAAACGCTTAGAACCAGATCTTTTTTTAAAGTAAAGGTGTCATCAGAAAAATAAAAGAAGTTTACCCCCTTTGCCTTTAAAAGCTTCAATTGCTCTACAAAATAATCTGCAGAATGAAAGCGGACCTTTCTCTGCCAAAACTTAGGTGAAGCACAAAAAACGCAGTTATAAGGACATCCCCTTCCCAATAACACATGATTATAGGTAAAATACCTGGCTGGATTGGGCAAAGAATCCAAATCTTCAATAAACTCGGCCTCTGGAGTTATAATAATTTTGCCTTCTTGCTTAAAGGCAAGTCCTTTTATTTGCCTTAAGTCCTGCTTATCTTCCAGCGCCTTTAATAGGTTTAAAAAAGTAAGCTCACCTTCCCCCCTGATTACAAAGTCAACTTCTGAATGAGCCAAAAAGTATTCACTCATAAAAGTGGCTGCCACTCCTCCCACCACAATATGCGCAGAGGGCAAAAACTCCTTTACCCATCTGGCCCATTTTAACACATTGACCCTGTTGGCATTAAAAGCTGAAAACCCCACCACATCTGGCAGTTCTCTTCTTAAAACCTTTTCTACAGCTTGAGGACTTAGCTCCAGTTCGTGCCCATTAAGCAAGCTAACCTCAAAACCCTTTTCCTTAAGAAAAGCACCCAGATAATAAAGGCCTATGGGCATCACCAGATGGTCTTCATCCTGGGGCCTGGCATAAAAACAGGGAGGATAAACCAATAAAACCTTTTTCATTTTTCCCAGTCTGGATTTTCTAAAAACTCAGTTTTAAAGCCATTTTTTTGCAAAAATCTCTGTAAGTAAACACTATCTTCTGCCTTTTCATATTTGCCCACGACCAGTTTCAGCCAATTTTTCCTATCCCAAATCCAAACATATTCCTGCAAAACAATGCCCAAATGACTTAACTTTTCTCGTATCTTTTCCCTATACTTTTCTCTGGTCTCAAAGTCCCTGTCTTTGAGCTTGGGACCTACAATAAGCAAATAGCCCATCCCTAAACATAAGTCCTTGGATTTTGACCAAGTAAACAAAAGACCTCATAGGTAATGGTCTGCCACCACTTCGCCAATTCTTCTGGCAAAATTTTGTTTCTTCCCGGGCCACCCAAAAGATAAGCCCATTCTCCAGGCTCCACTCCAGGGACATTACTTATATCCACCACAATCATCTGCATGCAAACCCGACCTAAAACAGGACACCTCTTATCCTTTATACATACCCAGCCCCTATTGGAAAGGCGTCTGGAATAATTGTCAGCATAGCCCACTCCTACCACTGCCACGGTTAAATCCCTAGGAGCAACAAAGGTCTGGCCATAACTTACACTCTGACCTTTTTTTAAGGTATGGAGGTGTAAAATGGGTGCCTTAACGCTCATACCACTTTCTAACCCCTCTCCCAGGGGCTCAAGCCTGGTCCCATAAAAGGGATTGCTTCCATAAAGCCCAATACCCGGCCTTTGCACCTCATAATGAAGCTCTGGATAGGCCAGTATCCCGGCAGAATTGGCCAGGGTCTTTTGCAAGTAAAAGCCCTGTTTTTGCCAGAACTCAGCCACCCCTTCAAAAATATTTTTTTGCTCCCTGACAAAAGAACTCCCCAGGACATCAGCACTGGCCAAATGAGAGGCAAGATATATGGGTTTTAGCCACTGACTGGCTCTAATTATTTCCAGAATTTTTTCTGAATCTTCTGGCTTAAACCCCAATCTGGCCATACCTGTATCGTATTTTAAGGCCAGAGCTACCTGCTTTTTTTCCCTGGCAGCCAGTTCTTGTAAACGCAACAATTGTTCAAAATTGTAAACAAAGGGAATAATTTGCTCTTCTAAAATAAGCTCGTAATCCCTGGGAAAAACAGGACCTAAAAGGGAGATAATCTCCCCTTCAAAGGGAGCTAACCTTAAAACCACAGCCTCTTCTACACTGCCCACAGCAAAGGCCTTGGCCCCTGCCCTAGCAAAAGAAAGGGCCACAGGCACCAGCCCGTGGCCATAGGCATCTGCCTTAATTACTGGAATGGGATTTAAGGCCCTTTTTTTAAAAAAGAGATAATTTCTGGTTAGTTTTTTAAGGTCAATCTCAACCTGGAGCAAGTTATACCAGATAGACATCTCTCTACCCTTTACTTTGCCAGCTTCTTTAACAGCCAGGCCATATTCTGACCCAGTACCTGCATGGTTCTTATTCCTTCCTCATCCTTTAAGACCTCTTTTTTCTCTCGCCCCACTCCCAAATTCCAATAACTGGAGCCTGGAATAATCATCTGGGCAAAGGTAAAAAAGGTATTTAGGGCCTGAAATACAGGAATAGCTCCGGCCCTGCGTACAGCAACCACTGCTGCTCCAACCTTTCTCTTAAACATATCGTCATTGGCTCTGGAGACCATACCTGCCCTGTCAATTAGGGCTTTCATCTCTGTGCTTACATTACAAAAGTAAGTAGGCGAACCCAGCAAAATGCCATCTGCTTCTACCATTTTGGCAATGCATTCATTGATAAAATCATCTATACTACATCTTTTATTTTTTTTCTTAAAACACTTATAACAGGCTATACATCCTCTTACCTTTTGCTTGCCTACCTGAATAAGCTCTGTGGAAATGCCTTCTTTTTCCAGTTCCTGCAAAACAATATTTAATAATTCAAAGGTATTACCATCTTTACGAGGACTACCGTTAAAAGCCACTACCTTCATTTGTCTACCTCCTTTTTCATTCCTCACAAAAATTACCTCACCCCAGGACTCAATGCTAAACAATAGCTCAGGCAAACTCAAGGAGGAAAAAAAGGTAAATTCCTCTTACTCTTTCTTATCCTCTGCCTTTGTATTTACAACCTGCCCTTTCCTGCTTAGAATATCAAAAGAAGATAACCTGGTTTTATCTTTTTTACTAGACCCGGGTTATTTTCCAGGCAGAGGCCTAAAAGTTTATAACTTAACTAAATTAAAAAGGTTTTAGGAGTAATTTATGGAACAAAAAATATTTAATCTGGGACTAAGTATTGATGGTACTTCCCTCTATTTAATTTTAGCAGCCCTCCAAAGCGAAGATAAACCCCTGACCATGGAAAATATAAAACCCCGCTGGCTCGCTCCAGAAGAAAAACTTACGGAAAGTATTACTGAACTAAAAGCCCACCAGGTAATATCTACGATAGGAGAAAACTTTATCCTGCGTCCAGCCACAGAATGGCAAAAGACCAAACACAGCTAAAAAACCTTACTTAAACCCAGGAGAGGCCTTTTAAAGCCTCTCCTTTTTTTATTGTAGCATGGAAGTAACTACTTTTATTTTCCCCTTGGTTAAGCTTATCTTTTATGTCTCCCTGGGAGTCTTTATTGGCAATCTCATTGAAGGGCTAAACTGGACTCGTTTTTTGGCCAAGTTAGCCTATCCTCTGATAAAATTGGGACATCTAAAGGACATTTCTGGAGCCAGTTTTTCCCTTGCCTTTTTTTCAGGTATAAGTGCCAACACCATGCTGGCAGAAGCCTATGAACAGGGAAAACTTGGCCGCAAAGAACTTATCCTCTCCAATCTCTTTAATTCCCTACCCACCTATTTTTTACACTTACCCACCACCTTTTTTATTATTGCTCCCTTTATCAAAGAGGCCACTTATCCCTACTTTTCTTTAACTGTGGGAGCAGCTTTTTTTAGAACCATACTTATTGTCTTTATTGCCAGGTTTATTCTACCCAAACCTGAAGACATATGCCTTTCCTGCCACCTCACCGAAGAAAAGATGAATTTTAAAACTATTCTAAAAAAGACCTGGAAACGCTTTCAAAAAAGGTTCAAAAAAATCCTTCTCTATACCCTGCCCATTTATACCTTATTTAAGGTGCTAGCCCATTATAACTTTTTTCACTGGCTGGAGCAAAAAATGAGCTTTATGCTCAAGTTTTTAACCTGGTTTCCAGCCAAGGCCTTGAGCGTGGTGGTTTTGCAGATGGCAGCAGAATTCAGCGCTGGAGTGGCTGCAGCCGGGGCTTTACTGGAAGCCAGGGCCCTGAGTGTAAAAGAGATTGTACTTGCCCTTATGATAGGAAATATCCTCTCCTCACCCATAAGGGCCATTAGACACCAGTTTCCCTACTATGCAGGCATTTACAAACCTCAAACAGCTGCTCTACTTATCCTTTTTAATCAAAGCCTTAGGGTTGTTAGTCTTGCCCTGGCTCTGTTTCTGTATTATTCTTTTTTTTAAACCCACAACCTTAAAAAAGGAGCTCTCC
The DNA here is from genome assembly GCF_055126295.1 of Desulfonauticus sp. Classification (NCBI taxonomy): domain Bacteria; kingdom Pseudomonadati; phylum Thermodesulfobacteriota; class Desulfovibrionia; order Desulfovibrionales; family Desulfonauticaceae; genus Desulfonauticus; species Desulfonauticus sp. Next base: position 44,330 of record NZ_JBSRHE010000008.1, read on the forward strand.
ATGCAAAAAATCCTTTTAAGTTTACTGAGTCTTTTTTTACTTACAGCCTGTATGGCCACCCATCCTTTGCCTCAGCCAAGACAGGTGGTCAACCCAGCCAAAGTGGAAGGCAGCATTATTACTCCCCACTGGGAAATAGCTGCCCTGCGCTATGAATACCAGGGACAGGGATTAAACTACACCAAAGCAGGTTTACTTCCCGTACTTCTGGTTTTTAAAAACAAAAGCGAAAAAAGCCCTTATGTCCTACGAGAAGAAGTACACGGTATTTCCTCTACTCAGGGAGAATTTTTACCCTATACCAACCAGGAAGCAGTACGCCTGGTCTTTGCCTCTGAAACCTTTAAACAAACCACCAAAAATGCCCTTAAATCTGGTGGCTTTGGCGCCATAATTGGAGCAGGTTTAGGCGCTATCCTGGCTGCCCTGGGTGGGGACAATCCTGTAGCTGGAGCTGCAGTAGGCGGAGCAATTGGGGGCACAGCCCTGGGAGTAAGCTCTGTACCAGATGCAGAAAGGAAACTCCAAAAAATCGTGCAGGAAGAAATTACTACCTATGCCTGGAAAGAAGACCCCATCCCACCTCTAATGACTAAAATGGGCTATATCTATCTGCCTGGAGAAAAGGACATTCAAGAAGTGCTCATCACTGTAAGAACCTTGCAAGGGGAATTGATGACCTACAAACTACCCATTATTTCCCCACCTAAAAAGACCAACTAAAAACATAGCCCGGGTTTTAATTTTGCCTTTTAAAAATTAAAACCCGGGCTTTTCTTTTTTTAACCGCCTAACTTCCTAGAATAAATAAAAATAAGCTTCCCCCTTGCAATTTAAATTTTAATTACCTAAATTAAAATTTATGCCCACCAGCAATTCCTTAAAAAAGCAAATAATCAAATACACTATCATTCAAACCTTTCTCCTTATCTCCATTATATCTCTTATCTCAGGTTATATTCTTTATCAAAGCGAACTAAAAAATGCTAAATTATTCTTACAGGAAAGTAATAAAAGCATACGCATATTTATCCAGGGATACTTTAAAGAAATTGTTGATAGCATAAAAATACTTTCCAAAAACAGAAAAGTTATTGAATATCCTTACTTATCAGAGCAAGAAAGGTCTGAGGTTTTGAAATTATACAATGATTTTGAAGAAGCCAATGAACACATTCACTATATTTATTCTGGATATACTAACAAGATTTTAGCCATAAATAATTACACCCCTCCAGACGGTTTTGATTTAACTAAAAGGCCCTGGTACAGGGCTGTTATGAACAATCCGGCCAGGAATAAAATGGTAGTTGGCCTACTATACAAAGAAGCAAAAAGTAAAGAATGGATTTTATCTACTGTAAAAATACTGGAAAGTCCTCAACATGGCTTTACTGGAGTTGTGGCTATAGATAGTCATAGTAGATATATTAGCAATTTACTTCAGGACAATAAAACTCCCTATAAGTCTACCTACAGCTATGTTACTACTGCAAAAGGTAAGCTCATTGTTCACCCCAATCAAAAAATAGTTGGAACCAATCTTTTACAATTAATCAACCTCAACCAGCCCCCTCTGGCCAATACCTTTTTTGAGTATCAATACCAGGGTAAAACCAAAATAGCCTATGTAAGCCAGGATCCACTCACCCGCTGGCTAATCTTTACTGCTGTAGAAAAAAAGGACCTTGTAATTCCTATTCTGAAAAAAATAGGGATTTATTTTTTAGTTTTGAATTTAACCCTTATACTTTCTGCTTATATAACTATAGTGATATGGTTTAAAAAATTTATAGAACCAATAAAAATTCTAAAAAGGCGTATAGAAGAGATAGTAAAAAAGAAAAATCCTTCCTCTAATCTCAAAATGCCCAACAATGAAATAGGAGAAATTGCCAGGTCAATAGAAAAAATAACTGATACTGCCCTTTATATAGAGCAAAAAAAATTAGAAAGGGCTTATACCAAGATAAAAATTAAAAACATCGAATTACAAAAAATTGCTTCTTATGATTTCTTAACAGGAATATTTAATCGAAAAAAAATAGAAGAAGCTTTGAATAATGAATACGAAAAGTTTTTACGCTACCAGCAAAAATTTTCCCTCATTCTCTTTGATATTGATAACTTCAAAAGCATCAATGACAACTTCGGACACAAAGCAGGAGATAAGGTGCTAAAAGAAGTGGCTTCTCTAGTAAAAAATAATATTCGTAAAATAGACCTTTTTGGCCGATGGGGAGGAGAAGAGTTTTTGCTCGTAGCACCCAACACCACACTCTCTCAAATAAAAAACCTGGCAGAAAAATTATGTCATCTGGTGGCCAAGTATGACTTTGGGTTTAAGCAACCTGTTACCATTAGCCTGGGCTTTGCCCAAATTAAAACCGGAGAGACTGTAGAAGAGCTTATAAAAAGAGTAGACAAATACCTCTACCAAGCCAAAAAGGCAGGAAAAAATCAGGCCCGGGGAGAAGTAAATTAAATATTTTTTTAACTTGACTTTAATATTTAAAAACTTTTACAATAAACGAAACCAATGATATTTTTCTAAAAAAGGAGAATGTACATGTCTAAGGCAAAGGGGAGTAAGGTTTTATTCTTAGTTGCTATAACCTTTTTGTTTATTACCATTGGAATTAGTACCTATTTATCTATTCAAACTAACAATTTTTATTCTTACCTGTCTATTGGTTTTGGAGTTTTTACTTTAATTCTACTCCTTATTCTTTATAAAAAAGAAGGAGATAATTTGTCTTTAGACTTAAAAAAAGAGTCAATTTCTATTGATCAGGAAAAAGAAAAACTTTTATCTATTTTAAAAGAAGTAAGCAAAGGTAGGTTTCAACGCACTTTAAAACTAGACAATCTGGATAGCAAAGATATAGAAAAGAATTTTAATTCCATGTTATCCTTTATTACAGGCATACTAAATTCTCTAGAAGATCAAAATAAAATTCTAACCGAAGTAAAAAACTTCATTAATAAATTTAGCGAACAGATAAACTTACAGGTAAGTCATACAGAAGAAATAGCTCACGAAGTGGATGCAATGGCCACTCAATCCCAGCAGGATGCAGAAGCCATTTACACCTCCATGCAGGACATGTCCACAGCCACAACTGAAATCGCAGAATCTGTAGCCAAAACAGCAGAAATGGCAGCTAACACTCAGCAAGAAGCCCTTACCACTTCTGCAAACATCCAAAAATTAGCTGAGAGTTCCAAAAACATTGGAGAGGTTATTGCTGTAATCAGAAATATTGCCTCCCAGACCAATCTTTTAGCATTAAACGCCACCATTGAAGCAGCCAGGGCAGGAGAGGCTGGCAAAGGTTTTGCCGTGGTAGCCAATGAAGTAAAAGAGCTGGCCAAACAAACAGCCAATGCCACTGAAGAAATCACCACCATGATTGAAGAAATCCAAAAAGACATCGAGGCCAGTGTGGCTTCAGTGGAATCTATTACTCAAAAGGTAAAAGAGGTAAATGACCTGGCCAATACCATTGCCAGTGCCACTGAAGAACAGACTGTAACCATGGCAGATATTACCACCAATGTGCGTAGAACCACAGAAGCTGCCCAAAAGGTTAAAGAAAGCTCAGAAAATCTCCTGCAGTTTGCCAGAGATTTTGTGGAAATTTTACCTCAGGTAACCATTATTCAGAGGTCCATAGAACGCTTAAACAAATCCAACAACCTTATCTTAAGCAAGATAAGTATCAACCCTGCTCTAGCCAGTGATTTAAGTTTATGCATAGATAAAAGCTGTCAGATAAGAGATATTCTCTTTAAGAACCTGGTCTGGGTAAATGGAGTACTCAAGGGACTTGTCACCAATACTCCGCCTCAGGTGGAAACTGACCCCACCAAGTGCGCTCTGGGAAAATTTTTAGCCAACTATACACCTCAAACTAGAGAAGTAAAAGAACTTCTGGAAAAATTGCTACCTGCCCACGAAAAGATGCACACTGCAGCCATAAAGTTAAAAGAATACATCCAGAACCAGGAAAAACCGCTCGTTATTCTCAACTATCTAAAAAACGAAATAACTCCTTATTTAAATACCACTTTAGAATTGCTGGATAAGTGGTTATATCTGGAATCAGAAGCTCTGGGAGAAGAAACAGAGTTTATGCCCTGGAATAGCTCTCTTAGCTTGGGTATTTCCAGTATTGATAAACAACATCAAAAACTGGTGGCACTAATTAACGAGTTGGCCAGGGCCTTAAGTAAAGGAGAAAAACAGGCGAGCAAAAAAATCTTAAAGGAACTGGTAGACTACACGGTTTATCACTTTGGTTATGAAGAAAAGCTCTTTAACCAGTTTAAATACCCTCAGGAGCAAGAACATAAAACCATTCATAAGCGCCTGGTAGAGCAGGTGCAAGACTTTGTTAAAAAGGTAGAAGAAGGAGACTATTCTATAGCTGATGAACTCTTAAACTTTTTAAAAGACTGGTTAACCAATCACATAGGATTTACAGACAAAAAGTATGCTCCCTTCTTTAAAGAGCACAACATAGACTAGAGACCTTTCTTTTTACAGCTTGCATTAATTCAGGCAGGGAATAAAAAACCCTGCCTGTTGTTTTTTGGGGCCTATTGATTAAAAGTAGCTTTACCTCACTTAATCTGCATCCGAAAAGTTTTTCCTGAAAGCTAATACTGTGCCCAACATCTTTACTAACTACCACTTTCACCCCCAATTGGTCCAAAAGTTCCTGCCAGGACCTGGCCTTTAAAAAGGGTGGTAAAGCTAAAATTCTTTTTTCCGGAATGCCTAAGGCTTTAGCCTGGGCAAAACTTTGAGGTAAAACCTTAAGATAAAAATCAACCTCTTCTTTTTGCAAAAGGGGTAAATACTGCGCCAGATTTTTTATACCCACAGTTAAAAGAAAGCTTTTCTTTAACTGCCAGAGCTTTTCTCTGGCTTCCAGATGACTATCCACTCTCATTACTTCCAGACCGCTAAAATCTGCCTGCGGCCTAAGATAGGAAAACAAAGGCAAAGAACAAAGAGTACATACTTCCCAGGCCAGCTTGCTAATCTCACAAGCAAAGGGATGGGTTGCATCCACCACAGCCAGAATACCTTCCTGCCTGAGAAAGGCCAAAAAACTATCTTTAGTCAAAGGCCCGGTTATTCTCTCCACAGGAAAGGGCAACTTCAATTCCCAGGAAGTAAGGGTAGAAAGAATGGGCTCTAAACCCAATTTATCCGCCCAGAAAACAGCTTCTCTGCTTTCTTCTGTCCCGCCTAAAATTAAAATTTTACTCATGTCAAAAAGTCCTTGGCCCAGCGTAACAGATTTAAAATCAATAAAAAGAACCCTTCCATTCTGGATAACCGCCAGCCCGTACGCATAAAAACCAGTACCAGCCCTACCATACCTACCAGCATCAAGGTACTGCTATGGGCATGCGCACTTACTTCTAAAGGTTGCAAAAGTCCAGCCAAGCCCAGCACTCCCAAAAGATTAAAAATATCGCTCCCAAGTAAGTTTCCAGCAGAAAGTTCATGCTCTCCTTTTAAGGCTGCCACCAGCGAAGTGGCAAACTCAGGCGCAGAAGTGCCAGCAGCCACAATGGTCACCCCAATAACCCATTCTGACACCCCCAGGTACCTGGCAATACCCACTGCCCCTTCTACTAAAAAATGTCCTCCTAAAATCACCACCAGAAGGCTTATAACCAGGGTTAGATAGTCTTTCCAGGTGGCTTTACCCAGCTTTAAGTCCACTTCTATTTTTTCACGCTTTCCAAAAAGAAAAAAAAGATAAACAAATAAGCCCAGAAAAAGGGTTAATGCCTCCCACCAGACAAACTTTAAATCCCAAAGGAAAAAACAAATACTAATTACAGCCAGCAATAAAACCAGGCCGTCCCTATATACCAGTTTGGGAGAAGTTTTTACTCCTTTAAGTAAGGCTACCCCGCCTAAAATAAAACCCAGATTAAAGATATTGGAACCAATTACATTGGATACACTGATATCTGCCTGGTGTTTAAAAGCAGCACTTATGGTTACCACAAACTCAGGAGCAGAAGTACCAAAGGCAACCACTGTAAGGCCAATAAGTAAAGGAGATAGTCCCAAAGAATAGGCAATCTTGGCTGAAGAATCCACCAGGTTGTCAGCGCCTTTCCACAAAAAAACAAGCCCTAAAAAAACACTTAATACATCCCAGACTACCACTCTACTTACCTATAAGTTCCCTTTTAACTTCTTCTTGCCACCCGGGTTCCTGCCACTTAAAAACCTCTCTGGGCTCTTTAGAAACTTCCAGCACAAAACTTTCCTCTTTTTTCACCACTTTTATGGCCAAATGCTTTTCTTCACTTCTCAGGGCCTTGGGAGCAAAATGAACTAAAAAGGAAGCTGCCTGACGCAAAATTTCCTGGGGCCAGCTCTTAGGATAAACCCCTAGGGCTATGGGCCCGGGATAATCTGCCAAACGCAACAAGTATTCATCCTGGGCTAATTTTATAAGTTTATCGTTATCTGCTTTATTGCGTCCAATAATCAGCCAATAATTATTCCACCAAAAATGCCTTCCCCAAAGAGCCAGGTCAAAATACCTAAGTTCAGGCTCCTTTACATACTTTAAAAGAGATGTATAGCGCTTGCCCATCTCCAGATCAGTCAAAAGGCACCCCCCTGCAGGAGAAGGGATAGAGGTAAGACCAAACTCTCTAGCCAGAGCCAACTGCTCTTTTCTTCCTCTCCCCTTTATGCCCAAAAGTTTCTCCCTCTGGACAAGTCCACTTTGCTCTACCTCAGTGGGCTTTAAGTTTAAAGCAGTAAGGGGCCTTACTAAAATACCTTCAACTCCTGCTTCCCTGGGAATAAGGGGTAAAGTGTCTCTGCGCTGAGACATGGGACGCTGGCCTAGCACTTCGCCTGAAACCAAAAATTTGGCTCCAAATGGAGTTAATAGTTCTTTTGCCTTTTTCAACATTAAAATCTTACAATCAATACAAGGGTTTAAAACTTTACCCAGCCCATATTTAGGCCTTCCTAAAAACATTTTTAAATATTCCTGCCCAATGTCTAAGGCCAAAAGCTTTAAACCATATTCCTCTTGCCACTTTTCTACCTTGTCCCTGGCTCCAAAAAAGGGGGAATAAAAGTGCAAGCCTAAAATCTTTAATCCTTGTTTTTCCAGTAGCTTAATAGCCAAAAGGCTATCTAAACCACCTGAAAACAGGGCCAAGCCATCATATTTCTCCATAAGCAGGGCAAGTGCCAGATTTCCCCTTAAGAGGCAAGAAGAAAAAAGTTAGGCTTACCAAATTTTTTTCTTGACATTTAAACCCAAGCCATTAAGAAGTGTTTGCAACTTAAAAATACAAGGAGGAGCAACTTGAAATCCTTAAGAACTCTGCAGGTTAATCAAAGGGCAATAATCAAAGAAATAAAGGCTAGAGGAGAGCTGGGCAGAAGAATTAGAGATATGGGACTTTTGCCTGGAGTGGAAATCCAGGTGGTGGGTAGAGCGCCCTTAAAAGACCCTGTGGCCCTGCGCTTAAAGGGATTTACTCTCACCTTACGCAATAATGAAGCAGATTATATCCTGGTGGAGGAATTAGATGGATAAAAAGAAACAATTAATTACTGTAGCCCTGGCAGGCAATCCTAACTCTGGTAAAACCACCCTTTTCAACTCCCTGACAGGCTCTAGGCAGCAGGTAGGCAACTATCCAGGCATTACTGTGGAAAAAAAAGAAGGCAGGCTGAAAACAGAGGAAGCAGATATTCATTTTGTAGATCTTCCAGGTACTTACTCCCTTACGGCCTACTCTCAAGAAGAGTTAGTTGCCAGAAACTTTATCCTGGAAGAAAGCCCTAATGTGGTGGTAGATGTAATCAATGCTAACTCTTTAGAGAGAAATCTCTTCCTAGCCATTCAAATACTGGAACTGGGATCTCCTCTTATCCTGGCCTTAAACATGATGGACGAAGTAAGGGCCCAAGGTCTTACCATAAACACTTCTTTACTCAGCAAAAGATTAAAGGTTCCAGTGGTGGAAACTGTAGCTCGCTATGGGCTAGGGAAAAAAATGCTCATTCAAACCATTATAGAGCAAAGCCAAAACCCAAAATCCTGGACTCCCCTGCAGATTTCCTATGGTCCAGACTTAGACCCTGTTCTGGAAAAGATGAGCCAACTCATTGTAGAAAGTAAGTTCAAATTGGATAAATATCCTCCCAGGTGGTTGGCTTTAAAAATTTTGGAAAATGACGAAGAAATCAAGTCTATTCTCTTAAAGGAAGCTCCAGATCTCTATAAAAAGCTAAATGCTATTTACCTGGAAGTAAGTGCTCACTGTGAAAAAACCTTAAATACCTATCCAGAGGCAATAATTGCTGACTATCGCTATGGCTTTATCTCCTCTGTACTAAAAGATGTGGTCCAGAAAGATACCCACAGGCAAAGAATCTTACTCTCAGATAAAATAGACAAAGTCCTTACCCATAAGTTTTTAGGGCCTATTATAATGCTTTTGGTGCTCTATACAGTTTACAAACTTACCTTCTGGCTTGGAGAGTATCCTCTAGCCTGGGTGGAAGGATTTTTTACCTTTTTAGGAGAAACAGCAGACAAACTCCTGCCTCCTGGTCTTTTAAAGTCTCTGGTTATTTCAGGAATAATCGATGGAGTGGGTGGAGTTGTGGGTTTTGTCCCCCTTATTGCCATTATGTTTTTGTTTTTATCCTTTTTGGAAGACTCAGGCTATATGGCCAGGGTAGCTTATATGCTGGACAGGGTATTTAGAATTTTTGGTTTGCATGGTTGCTCCATTATGCCCTTTATTATCTCTGGCGGTATTGCTGGAGGATGTGCTGTACCTGGGGTAATGGCTGCCAGAACGCTTCGCAGTCCCAAGGAAAAACTTGCCACCATCCTAACTGCTCCATTTATGACCTGCGGGGCTAAGCTACCAGTTTTCATTCTGCTTACCGGCGTATTTTTCCCTCAACAAAAGGCTCTGGCTCTATTTCTCATTTCCTTAACAGGTTGGGTGGTCGCCTTAGTCGTGGCCAAATTCTTACGCTCCACCTTAATCAAAGGACCAGCCACTCCCTTTGTTATGGAACTTCCCCCCTATCGGCTACCCACCTGGCAAGGACTCTTTATCCATTCCTATGAAAAAACCTGGATGTATCTAAAAAAGGCAGGTACTGTTATTCTGGCCATCTCCATCCTAATCTGGGCCATGATGACCTTTCCTCAACTACCTCAAGAAAAACAGGCTGTTTATTTGAACCAGATTGAAACCATAGAAAACACTCTTAAGACCAATCCCGTGGAAAAGGAAAAACTGCTCTCAGAAAAAGAAAAACTGGCCTTTGAACTGGCTCAGGCCAAACTTACTTATTCCCTGGCTGGAAGAATAGGTAAATCTCTGGAAAAAATAACTTCCCTGGCCGGCTTTGACTGGAAGACCAACATAGCGTTAGTGGGTGGTTTTGCAGCCAAAGAAGTAATCATCTCCACCCTAGGCACTGCCTATTCTTTGGGAGAAGTGGAAGTGGAAGAGGCCACTCCCTTAGCTCAAAAACTGGCCAAAGACCCCACCTGGGACAAAGCCAAAGCCATCTCTCTGATTATCTTTGTTTTGCTCTATGCACCTTGCATGGTCACCATTGTCACCATTGCCAGAGAAACTTCCTGGAAATGGGCACTTTTTGCCCTTGTTTTCAACACTCTGGTTGCTTTTGCTTTAGCTTCTTTAAGCTACAATTTGCTCACACTTTAAAAGAAGGGGGTAACCCCCTTCTTTTAAGTAAAAAGTTTACGCAGGGAAAAGTGGGCAAAATAGGAAGAAGTAAGAGCTAACAAAAGATTTAAGCCAAAATAAAAAAGGATATAATTGGAAGGTAAAAAAAACAATTCCAGACCAAAACTATTAAAGACATCTTTCAGATAAACATAAGCTAGATTTAAAAACCCAAGTGCCAGGCTCCCAGAGAGAAACAAAATAAAAACTGAAAGCCGTAAAAGAGGTTTTAAAATATAAAAATCACTGGCGCCAACTAAATATAAAATCTCTATTTCCTTTTCTTTGCTAAATAAAAGCAACCTTACAGACCAAAATACGAGCATAAAAATCATGACCAGGACAAAAAACAACAGAGGGGTCAACACCACTCCCACCAACACATTCCAGTTTTTCAACCAGGAAACCTTTAACTCACTGTAAACAACTCCTCTTACCGCAGGTAAAGACCTAAGCTTAGATATAATGTTCTCTAAAGAATTTAGATTTTCCTGACTATAAACAAAACTAAAAACACTGGTGTAAGGAAAGTCAACTTCACTTAAGATATCTTCCTTTATCTCTACATTTTTAAGCAAAGTATTTTTAATTTTGTTCCTATCTATATTTTCTACAAAATTTAAAGAAAATTTGTCCAAGATAAATTGAATATTTTTATTTATGGACTCCAGGCTTTCATTATTATTCCAGATAATATTAATTTTTATGTTCTTTATGTCCTTATACCACAATTTGCCATTATAATAAAATAAAAGAATAATTAAAAAAAGCAGGGAAAAAAACAGAGAATTTAGAAAAACAAAACAGGAGAGAGACTTGTTTTCCTTTATATCTTCTAGAAAACTATACATCAAAAATTGGTCCCTTTAATCATTCCTTCTTTAAGATAGATAATCTTAGCATCTCTTTTACTGTTTACCAGCTCTTCATTATGAGTGGCCATAACAATGGTAGTACCGTGCAAATTAAACTGATTAAAAACATTCAAAAGGTGAAAGGCCAGTTCTCTATCTAAATTACCAGTAGGCTCATCTGCCAAAAGTAGTTTGGGATTCACCACCATAGCCCTGGCAATGGCCACGCGCTGCTGTTCACCCCCTGAAAGCTCTATGCAGGGAACATCTGCCTTAGGAAAAAGATTTAAGCTACGCAACACTGCCCTTACTCTCTTTTGGATCTGCACCTTAGGCAAGCCTCTGATTTTCAAGGGCAAAGCCACATTGTCAAAAACACTACGGCCAAGTAAAATTTTAAAATCCTGCAAAACAATACTTACTTCTCTTTTGAGCAAACAAAGTTCTTTTCTTTTAAGTTGACGCAAATTATAGCCAGCTACCTCTATCTCCCCTCCTTTGGGGACCAAGTCGCCATGTAAAATCTTTAATAAAGTGGTTTTACCAGCTCCAGAATGGCCTGTAACAAAAAGAAAATCTCCCTTTTCCAGAGTAAAGGAAATATCCTTTAAAGCCCAATTGCGCCCAAAGCTATAAGAAACCCTTTTTAGCTTAATCACTTTTATTTTCTTTTTCTTCCTTGTCTTCTTTATCTTCTTTTTTTTCTTTAGTTGCAGATAAGATTTTACTCAATAAATCCTGAGCTTGAGTGAATTCTGGATTGATTTCAATGGCCTTATGTAAGTGTTTTAAAGACTTTTCTCTTTGAGCCAGATTTAGATAGGCTACAGCGATATTGTAATGCACTTTTTCATTTTCTGGCTCTTTCTTCAAAGCCTGCCTATAGGCCTTTACTGCCTCTTGCACTTTGCCTTTTTTTCTAAAGGAAACTGCTAAATTATTTAAGGTATCCACAGTCAAAGATTCAAAAAGAAGAGGGCCAAAATCCCGCATTACCTCTTCTACTAAGTCCAGTTCCAGGTATAAATTCCAGATTCTTTGCTTTAAGTCCTCATTTTCTGGGTCTGAATTAAGGGCCATGGTAAAATAATCCTTAGCCTTATACACTTCTTCCTGCAGGAGATAGAGTTTACCCATAAAAAATAGGTTATCTGTAGAGTTAGGACTTATTTCTAAAGCTCGTTTTAGGGCTTCTGTAGCCAGGGTATAATCCCTTTCTTCCAGGTAAACCCTGGCCAGGGCAGTCCAGGCCTTGAGCATAAGAGAGCTTTCTTTTAAGGCTTCACGCAAATAACTTTTGGCATCACTTAATTTCTTTAGTTTTAAACATATCTTGGCACTTTCATAACTAAAACGCGCCAATAATTCTGGATAGTCCTTACTACAGTCTTGCAAAAAGTTTAGGGCTTCTTCTAATTTTTTTTCTTTACTCAACTTTTCCACTTCTTGCAGACATTTTTTAACTATAACCGAGGGACTATTGGGGTTATTTAAACCTTCTATCTTCTCAATCACGGCGTCAATAGTTACCGGTTTTAACAAATAGCCTTCAATACCTTCATCTGAAGCCAGAGCAATATCTTCTTTTTCTCCCTTGGAGGTAACAAAAATAAAAGGTAAATGTTTAAACTTTTCCTCTCTTCTTATCCAGCGCAAAAGTTCCAGGCCATCCATATAGGGCATCTTCCAATCTGAAATAACCAGTTGCATTTTATTGCCCTGGGCTAAAATAATTTCTCTGGCTTCTTCACCATTGGCTGCTTCCAAAATTTGTTTAAAGCCAAGAACTTTTAAAATATTGACAATGGTAGCTCTTGCAGCCTGAATGTCATCCACCACTAACACGGGCAAACTTTTATCCAGCATTTTCCTCTCCTGTTACATAACAGGTAAAGCAAAACTTACTTCCCCTGGGTTTAGCATCTTCCACCCAGATCTTGCCTTCCAACATATTGACAATACGATTACAAATAAACAAGCCAATTCCTGTGCCTTCTATCTTTTTATCCCTTTGTAAACGCTGAAAGCGGTCAAAAATCTTTTGTTTTAACTCATCAGGCACCCCTGGTCCTGTATCCTGGACACAAAAAATCAAAAAGAATGGAAAACGATCTGACTTTCTTCTGGACTGTCTCACTTCCCAGGATATTTTGACCTCTCCTTGAGCAGGAGTGTACTTTAAGGCATTGGAAAAAAGATTTTGAATCAAGTGCTGAAGCAAATTTTCTTCTGCAAAAAGCAATACATCCTCCTGGCTGAGTAAGGAAACTTTTATCTCCTTTTCCCTGGCCAGGGGAGAAAGCTCTTCCACAATACGCTCTACAATGGGTTTTAAAGCTACAGGCCCCAGCTTTACCTTTTTATTCTTCCAGTCATCCAACCTAGCTACCTGCAGAAATTCATCAATCATGGTCAGGAGCTCCTGGGCCCCTTTCAGGGCTGTTTCTACTACGGGCTTCATTTCTTCACTAAGCCCAATGTATTTTAAGAGGTCCAGGTTAGAAATAATGGCAGCCAGAGGACTTTTAAAATCATGCACCACCATCTGCACCAGTTCACTTCTTTCTGTATAAGTGAGTTCCAGTTCCTTTTGTTTTAGTTTGAGTCGTTCAGAAAGACTTTCCAGCTTTTCTTTTTCCTCTTCCAGTTGATGAAAAAGACAGGAATTTTCTATTAAAGGAGAAAGCAAGGAGGCATAATCCTTGAGCAAGTTAAAATCAGACTGGTAAAAGAAATTTTGCTCCTTGTGGTCAGAAACATTTATAACTCCCACCACTCCCCACTTTCCCTGCAAGGGCACACACATAAGAGAACTGGTGTCATAGCTTCCCTTTCTAATTTTATCCTTAAAACGCACAGAGCGTTTCACATCTTTAAAGTAAACACTTTCTCCAGTGGTAAATACATGTCCAGAAATGGTCTCAGGGTCAATGTCCACTTCCAAATTCAAGATTTTAGGATTGGTGGAAGCAACAATTTTGGCTTTGTTTTTTTTCCTGGTTTTCAACATAATTGAGCCCTGTCTGGCCTTGATTTTCTCCAGAATCAAGACCAGACTGGCCTGCATTTTTTCACTCAAGGAATACTTGGTGTCTGTTAAAAAATAAATAATTCGTCTTAAAAAACCAAGTTCAGCCTTAAAATCCATTTATCTACCCACATTTGGTATAGCCACACTCTGTACACAAAAAGCAACCTTCCTGAAAGGTAAGTTCTTGACCACACTCTGGACAGGTAGGCCTATTTAAATCATTGGCCCTTGCATCAGGATTAATCTTTTCTCCCCTGAGGTATCTATTTTCCAGCACCCAGGCCACAGCATCAGGGATAGAAAGCAAAAGACCTTTTTTCTGAAAAACAGGATGCTCTCCTCCTATGCCTTTTAACTGTTTGACAATTTCTCTCACCTCTATGCCAGAACGCAAGGCAAGGGAAACTAAACGGCCAATGGCCTCAGCCTTGGCCGTAATGGAGCGGCCAGACCTACCTATGGTGGCAAAGACCTCAAAGGGCTTTCCATCCACTTCATTTACGGTCAAATAAAGGGTGCCCAGTCCAGTTTGCACCTTCTGGGTAAAACCATAAATAACCTCTGGTCTATCTTTTACCTGAGAAGTCTTTGTCTCCCCTTTATCTTTTTTTGTTTCTCCTTCCCCTGTGCAAAGCACCTGAGAACTTTTACATCCATCCCTATAAACAGTAACTCCCTTACAACCCAGTTCATAAGCCAGCCAATAAATATGCCAGATGTCTTCTTGAGTGGCAGAATTGGGCAAATTTACAGTCTTGGATACAGCATTATCGGTATATTTTTGAAAGGCAGCCTGCATTTTTAAATGATATTCGGGCTCAATATCCATGGCTGTAACAAAAATATCTTTTAGTTCTTTATCAATAAAGTCCAGATGCTGAATAGAGCCTTTTTTGGCTACTTCTTCCATAAGTTTGGGACTATAACTACCTGCCTCTTTCATTGCAGCTTCAAAGTAAGGATTTACTTCCACCAGGGTTTCTCCATCCATTACTTTGCGCACAAAGGAAAGGGCAAATAAAGGCTCTATGCCAGAAGAACAGCCTGCAATAATGGACAAGGTGCCAGTGGGAGCAATAGTGGTAGTAGTGGCATTGCGATAGGGGCCTAAGTTCTTTTCCTTATACACAGATTCCTCATAGGCAGGAAAAGGTCCTCTTTCTAAAGCTAATTGCTTAGAAGCAGCTTTGGATTCACTTTGAATAAATTTCATCATTTTCTCAGCAAGATTCAAGGCCTTTTGACTATTATAAGGAATTTTTAACTGAAAAAGCAAATCAGCCCAACCCATTACTCCCAGACCAATTTTTCGATTTAAACGCACCTTTTCACTAATCTGCTCAAGGGGATACTTAGAAGCATCAATGACATTGTCTAAAAAGCGCACACTTAGATGTATTGTTTCCTTTAAGCCTTCCCAGTCAATATCCTGCTTGTCTGGAAGATAAAACTTAGACAGATTGATAGAGCCCAGATTACAGGCTTCATAGGGAAGCAAAGGCTGCTCTCCGCAGGGGTTTGTACTTTCTATTTCTCCCTGCCTGGGAGTGGGGTTGTCCCGATTAATTCTATCCAGGAAAATAATTCCTGGGTCGCCACTTTCCCAGGCCTTTTGAACTAAAAGGGAAAAGACTTCCCTGGCTCTAAGTTTGCCTTTGACCTCTCCTGTATGAGGGGCAACAAGCTCATACTCCAAATCATCTTCCACAGCCTGCATAAACTTTTCAGTCAGACCAACAGAAAGGTTAAAGTTGTTTAAATCTCCATCCCTTTCTTTGGCCCGAATAAAATCCAAAATATCAGGGTGATCTATTCTAAGAATCCCCATATTGGCGCCACGCCTGGTACCACCCTGTTTTACCTGCTCTGTAGCAGTATTGAAAATCTTCATAAAGGAAAGAGGACCAGAAGCCACTCCCCCGGTAGAGCCCACTCTGCTGTCTTTAGGTCTAAGCCTGGAAAAGGAAAAACCTGTCCCTCCACCAGACTTATGGATAAGGGCAGCATACTTAAGGGCATCAAAAATTTCTTCCATGGAATCCCCAACAGGCAAGACAAAACAAGCAGCCAGTTGTCCCAAGTCTGTACCTGCATTCATCAGAGTAGGAGAGTTAGGTAAAAAGCGAAAAGAAACCATTAAATCATAAAAAATTCGGGCTAATTCTTTTACTTTGTAAGGCGAGTTGGTATATTTTTCTTCTTCCAGGGCAATGGCTGAAGCCACTCTCCAGAAAAGGCCCTTAATATCTTCAACAGGCTCTCCATCCAGCCCCTTTCTTAAATAGCGTTTGGAAAGAACTATTTTGGCATTCTCATTTACTTGTGGTTCCACTAAATCCTTTGGCATTTTGATTTTTTTCATCTAGATACCCCTTTGCACGATTTACTTCCGGGGTAAGTTAGCTTACTTTGCACCCAAGGACAAGAAAATCTTAAAATACTCTAAAAACGAGGAGTTAAGCCATGAAAGGCCAAATGAGTAAAATAAGCAAGGGAGAAAAGAAAGTTTTTGGACCAGCCAAGGCCCTGGTCTGCGGTTTTGCTCCTGCTAAATTGCCTCAACTTTCCCAGTTTTTCCAAGAATTTGGGCTCCAAACTTTAGGGGTAGGCTTAAAACATAAAAGTGAACTCATAAAAGACATTGTAAACCAAGAAAACCTGGACCTTACAGATACGGAAAAACTCCCACCTGCAGTTATTTTAGGGGGAATCAAGGAAAAAGATTTACACCTGCTTTTACAAAAATGGCCAAGTCTAGGATTAGGACAGCCGCTTTTTGCCGTTTACACTCCTCATTCCTGGGAATGGACTTTAGCTTACCTCTTAAAACACCTCTTAGAGGAAAGAGCTAAATTTCAAGGTTAGAAGTTTATAAGTATTTAAATTAAGTTTATCTTTTGAAAAACCTGCTTAAAATGTGCAGGTAAATTGATAAACTCCAGGGCTATCTTTTTTTCTTTTGCCTCTTTGCCTATTTTAGAAAATAGAGATATCCCAGCACCATTTATGCTCACTCTGGTAGAAAAGTAAAATCTCACCTTTGTTAATGGTAGTTCACTTAATTCTGTCCAGATATTTTCCAAAAACCTGTAAGTATTGCCATCTACAGAGCCATCTAGGTAAACCCTGGCTTCTTCTCTTTCCACCTCATAATGAAAATTGTTTTTTTGCTCCCGCGCAATAAGTAGCCTTTCCTTGGCCCTCTTTAAAGACTTTTCTATATCTTCCTTACCAATGGGCTTATTTAAAAAGTCAGTGGCGTCCAGATTCAAAGCCTTTACTGCCAGTTCCACATCTCCATGACCGGTAATCACAATAACCTCTGTATCTGGCTTTATTTTTTTAATTTCTCTTAAAACCACCATGCCATCAATACCTGGCATTTTTAAATCCGTTAAAACAATATCTGGAAGATATTCTTGAAAAAGTTTTAGGCCTTGCTCTCCACTACTGGCCAGCAGGGCTTCATAGCCAAAAATCTTTAGATAAAGGTCAAAAAGGCGCAAAGTACTTTCTTCATCATCAATGACTAAAATCTTTTCCCTTGTTTCCATTTTCCACTACCTCTAATAAAGGTAAATAAATTTTAAAAATTGCCCCCTTCTCCCCACCTTCTAAAAGAATTTCTCCGCGATGATCCTTAATGATACTTTTCACAATAGCCAATCCCAACCCCATTCCTTTTCCTTTTCCTTTGGTGGTAAAAAAGGGCTCAAAGAGTTTGTGTTTATCTTCTTCTCTAAAACCTATTCCGTTATCCGCAATAAATAGAACAACCCTTTTCCTTTCCTCATAGGTGGCGATGTGAATAACTCCTTTGAAATCCTCTTCCTTTCTTCGTTCCAAGATAGCGTCCCGGGCATTGTTTAAAAGATTGAAAACAACCTGTTGCAACCTATTTTCATAGCCTAAAATAGAAGGTAACTTAGGACTTAAGTCCAACTTAAACTCAATATCACTTAAACTAAACTGCTGTTTTAAAAGAGTAAGCACTGCTTCAACCACCTTATTTAAATCCACTCTCTCCGGAAGAAGGGTGGATTTGCGGCTAAACTGCCTCAAGTTATTGATAATGTCTGAAGCCCTATCCACCTGTACGCTAAGTTCCCTGGCGACATTAACAATCTCTTCTTCACTTAGCTCTGTATGCTGGTGAGTGTGGACATAGGCAAGTAAGTCCGCTCCCATTTTAATGGCATTTAAAGGCTGGTTTAATTCATGGGCCATACCTGCGGCCATTTCACCCAGGGCTTTCATTTTACTGGCCTGAATAATCTGGGCATCTTTTTCAATCATATCCGTAATATCCACACAGGAAAGGATTACAGCCTGCTGTTGTTCATAACTAATGGGACAGGCATGCACATTTACAAAAAAGGGCTTTTGATCCCTAGTGTAGTGAATTATTTTGCTCAAGTAAATATACCCTTCGTTAAAAAGAGGAGAATCTTCACTTAAAAAATCCCTGGCTTCTGGCCAAAACTCCAAAAAAGACTTTCCCCTCATCTCCTTGACTTCAAAATTATAAACTTCACCAGCTCTGGGATTGACATCCAGAATACGCAAATCATCCCAACTAAGCACAAAAATAGGATCAGGGCCACTTACAAAAAGAGAACGATACTTTAACTCTGATTCCTTTAATTTTTGCCGATAAAGACGGATACTCCAAATCATATTGCTAAAGGCATAGGCAAGTTGAGAGACCTCATCCCCTGCTTCCTGATGATAAAAAATACAGGTTTTACACCTTCTCTTGGTACTTACTTTACCTCCACTTACTCCCAATTCATCTAAGTGCCAACAAGGAAAACGATGGTCCCTAAAGGCAGGACAGTTTTTTCGTACCCGTTCATCACCTTCCATATCCACCTCAAAATTACCTTTACTTACCTCCTTAGCCACATTGGTAAGTACTTCCACTGGTCTGGTAATACTCAAAGCCAGCTTGTGCGAGAGCCAGAAAATAAACACAATCACCAGGGAAATAAAACCCAAAAAAGTAACGCGCAATTTGGCAATCAAACTATCCACATGAGCTTTATTCAAGCCCACATGGACACTCCCAATCTCATAAATCCCCTCTTTTACAGGAGTCTTAATATCAAAAACTTCTCTACCAGCTATTTTTAATAAATTAACCCTTTCTGCCTTCTTTTGCGCAATAAATTTCTGTAACTCTTCTGGGAAAGGTTGTACAAAGGTATGGGATATAACTTCATTCTTTGCATCAACTACAAATATATAGTCTATTAAATCTCTTCTCTCTTTTAATTTGGCTTCATCAAAAATAAGAGCCAGAAGCAAGGGATAGTTTTGATCTAAGATATACCCACTTCCCCTTTCAGCAATACTATGGCCAATGGCAAATCCACGCTTTTTTAATTCTTCCGTTAAACTGGAAACCAAAATCGCCCTAGCCAGAAAAGCAATGGCCACACTGATTAGAAAAATTACTAAAATAATGGACAAAAATATTTTATTTTTTAAAGATAAGGTTTCTAGTTTTTTATTTATTTTTTTTAACATCTGGTAATAACTCTGACCAATTGTTAATCAATCTAAACTTACTGTCCTTTAACAGAGTAAAATAAATCTTATCCAATCCCTGATGGTCCTTATGTCCAAAATTAAGAACAAGTCCCTGCCCTAAATCCAGATTTTTAATGGATTCAATTCCAGCAATAAGACTTTTACGAGTGGGGGTGGGACCAGCCCTACGTAAACCTTCTACCATTACCCTGGCAGTCACATATCCTTCCAGACCTACAAAGTTGGGCTCATCTTCAGGATAATATTTTTTTAAAAGAGAAGTATACCCCTCTTTGGTAGAAGGAAAAAATTCTGGTGGAGGCACAACCTGAGACATAATCACTGTTTGCTTTAGGTCTCCTATCCTCCTAGCTAACTCATTGGCTCCCACAAAGGATACTGCATAAAATAAAGGACTTTTCCCTTGCGCTGTGGCCAGACGAATAAATTTACTGCAGGGCTCATAGGTACCTACCAGAACTACTGCTTCTACCTCCTGACTAAAAATGCGTTCAAAAGCATCTTCCACCTCTAGGGTCCCTCGAATATAACTACCTCTAGCAACCGGGGTTAATTGGTAGTGCTGCAAGGCCAGTTCTGTACCAGTAAGGCCATCAAAACCATAGGCATCATACTGGTAAAAAATGGCAATTTTAGTTAAACCCAAATCCTTTACCATATGCTCAATGGCCTTACTGGTTTCCTCATAATAAGAAGGCCTAATATTGATTAGCCAGGGATTAAAGGGCTCTCTTAGGGCATTAGCACCTGTAAACATACCCACTAAAGGGATTCTGGCTTCTTCAATAAAGGGTAAGACCTTTAAAGTAGTAGGAGTGCCCACATAACCAAACAGAGAAAAGACCTTGTCTTCCACAATAAGTTTTTGGGTATTGTAAAGACATTTAGGCGGGTCATAGGCATCATCATAGGCAATAACTTCTATCTTCCGCTTCCAGACTCCACCCTTCCCATTAATTTCATTAAAATAAGCTAAAGCCCCTCTTAAAAATTGAGTCCCCAGATAGCCAGCATGCCCACCCAGGGCCAAAGAAGAGCCTAATACCACCTTATTTTCATAAACCCCGCACTGCTGACACCAATTCTCCCTTTGAGGCTGTTCCCAGGAACAGCCACTTCCCCCTAAAACCAGCCCCCAAATTCCCACCAACAGATATGCCAATTTTGACATAATAACCTTAAAATCTTTTTCTAACACTTAAACTCACCATTTTTTAGAAAAAATTAAGAAAAATTAAAAAAAATTAAACAATTAAAACAAAAATATGCGTTGGATTTTTATCCAATTTTCCAGCTCAATTTTAAACTTTTTTTCCAAAAAAATAAACACATTAAAAAAAAGAAGCCTTTATTTTTGTGAACTTATCCTCTTTTTTGACTTCCCTTATAACTTTTTAAATTCCGTATATAACGAAAAAAAGTTTAAGTAAATGCGTTTTTAAACCTTTAAATTTAAAAGGAGGGGTTTATGAAACTTGGCAGGAGAGAATTTTTAAAGCTCTCCACAGCAGCTACTGTAGCCACTGCCTTTGCAGGGCTAGGTTTTAATCTAAAACCTACAGTAGCCAGAGCTCAGCTTTTAAAGCTGAATTGGGCTAAGGAGAGCACTTCCATCTGTTGTTATTGTGCTGTGGGATGTGGACTTATCGTACACACCGCCAAAGATGGTTCTAATCGCATTATCAATGTAGAAGGCGATCCTGATCATCCCATTAATGAAGGAGCCCTTTGCGCCAAAGGTGCTGCCATTTCTCAACTGGCAGAAAACAAAAATCGCATCACAGCCCCCTTATACCGTGCCCCTTACAGTGATAAGTGGGAAGAAAAGTCCTGGGAATGGATGTTAAACACCATTGCCCGCCGTATTAAAGATACCCGAGACAAGACCTTTGCCAGAGTCAACAGCAAGGGACAAACTGTAAATCGCTGCGATGGATTGGCCTCTGTGGGTTCAGCTGCTTTGGACAATGAGGAATGCTGGATTTATCAGGCTTTTCTGCGCAGCCTTGGCCTGGTGTATATTGAACACCAGGCACGTATCTGACACAGCGCCACTGTAGCGGCTCTGGCAGAGTCGTTTGGACGCGGTGCGATGACCAATCACTGGATTGACATTAAAAACAGTGATTGTATTTTGATTATGGGTTCCAATGCTGCAGAAAATCACCCCATTTCCTTTAAATGGGTAATGCGGGCCAAGGAAAAGGGTGCCACTTTAATCCATGTAGACCCAAGGTTTACCAGAACTTCAGCCAAGGCAGATATCTATGCTGCTATCAGGTCTGGAAGTGACATTGCCTTCTTAGGTGGACTTATCAATTACATTTTAGAAAACAAGCTCTACTTTAAAGAATATGTGGTCAATTATACCAATGCCTCTTTTATTGTGAACAAAAAATATGGTTTTAAAGATGGGCTTTTTGCAGGTTTTGACCCCAAAACCAACAAATACGACCGTTCTTACTGGCAATTTGAACTGGATGAGCAGGGCAACCCCAAAAAGGATCCCTCTTTAAAGCACAAACGCTGTGTCTTTAATCTCCTAAAAAAACATTATTCCCGCTACACCCTGAAAAATGTCTCCATGGTTACAGGCATTCCCAAAGAAGACCTGCTTAAAATCTACAAAGCCTATGCTTCCACTGGAAAGCCTGATAAGAGTGCCACCATCATGTATGCCATGGGTTGGACCCAGCATAGTGTAGGTGTACAAAACATCAGGGCTATGGCCATGATTCAGTTACTCCTGGGCAACATTGGGGTTGCTGGCGGAGGAGTAAATGCTCTAAGGGGCGAGTCCAATGTACAGGGCTCCACTGACCACTGTTTACTCTATCACATTTTGCCTGGTTATCTAAAGACTCCACGGGCTTCTCTGCCCACCTTGGAAGCTTACAACAAAAAATACACCCCAGTAAGCAAAGATCCCAAGAGTGCCAACTGGTGGCAAAATTATCCCAAATATTCAGTAAGTTTGCTTAAGGCCATGTACATGGATGCTGACCCCAAAGACGCCTATTTTTGGCTGCCCAAACTGGATGATGGTCAAAATGCCTCCTTCCTGGCCCTCTTTGACGAAATGTTAAAAGGCAAATTCAAGGGATTCTTTGCCTGGGGACAAAATCCAGCCTGTGGCCTGGCCAACTCCAACAAGGCCAGAAACGCCCTCTCCAAGCTGGACTGGATGGTAGTGGTCAATATTTTTGACAATGAAACTGCTTCTTTCTGGAAAGGACCTGGCATGGATCCTGGCAAGGTTAAGACTGAAGTCTTCTTCCTGCCCTGTGCAGTTTCTGTGGAAAAAGAAGGCTCCATTACCAACTCAGGTAGGTGGATGCAATGGCGCTATGCAGCCAGAAAGCCCATGCCCAACACCAAGGGAGATGGAGACATCATCTGCGAACTGGTCAAAAAGGTAAAGGAATTGTACAAAAAAGAAGGAGGGGCCTTACCTGAAGCTGTACTCAATTTAAGTTCAGAAAAATGGGTAAATGAAAAAGGCGAGTACGACCCCCATGCCATTGCCAAGATAGTAAATGGCTACTTCCTCAAGGATGTGGAAGTAAAAGGCAAAAAGTTTAAAGCTGGCACTCTAGTTCCCAGTTTTGCATATCTTAAAGACGATGGTAGCACCTGTTCTGGAAACTGGCTCTACTGTGGCTCCTATACTGAAAAGGGCAATATGGCGGCCAGAAGAGACAAAACTCAAACAGAGATGCAGGCCAAAATCGGCTTATATCCCAACTGGAGCTGGTGCTGGCCTGTAAATCGTCGTATTCTTTACAACAGGGCATCTGTAAACCTCAAGGGTGAACCCTATGCTCCTCAAAAGCCAGTAATCCGCTGGAATGGTGAAAAATGGGAAGGAGATGTTCCAGACGGTGGTTGGGCCCCTGGCACCAAGTACGCCTTTATCATGCGCAAGCATGGTTTTGGACAGATCTTTGGACCAGGAAGAGTAGATGGTCCCTTCCCCGAACATTATGAACCTCTAGAGTGTCCTTTCCCCAAACATCCTTTCTCTAAACAACTGCACAATCCTCTTGCTCTTACTTTTGATACAGACTTTGAACGCCTGAAGTCCTGTGACCCACGCTATCCCTTTGTGGGTACTACCTACCGAGTCACTGAGCACTGGCAAACAGGGGTTATGACCAGATGGCAACCCTGGTTACTGGAAGCTGAACCTCAACTCTTTGTGGAAATCAGTCCGCAACTGGCTGAGTTAAGAGGGATCAAAAACGGGGAAAAGGTGATTGTGGAAAATGCTAGAGGTAAAGTAGAGGCTGTGGCCATGGTTACCTCCAGGATAAGACCCTTTAAGGTCATGGGACAAACCATTCATCTGGTAGGCCTGCCCTGGCATTTTGGTTGGGTACATCCTAAAGATGGTGGAGATGCTGCCAACCTGCTCACTCCTTCTGTGGGTGATCCCAACACTGGCATACCAGAAACCAAGGCCTTTATGGTCAATGTAAGGAAAAAATAAGGAGGTAAGCCATGGAAGGAAAAAGCTTTTTCATAGATTTAACCAGATGCACAGCCTGTAGAGGCTGTCAAATCGCCTGTAAGCAGTGGCATAAATTGCCAGCTGAAGAAACGCATAACTGGGGCAGTCACCAGAACCCCAAAGACCTTAGCTTTATTACCTATAAACTGGTCAGAATGCAGGAAGTAGTGGAAAAGGGCAAACTAAAGGCCTGGCTCTTTTTTCCTGAACAGTGCAGGCACTGTGTAGAGCCACCTTGTAAACAGGTAGCAGACATGACAGATGAAGAAGCCATCTTACAGGATCCTCTAACTGGAGCAGTAATCTATACTGAAAAGACCAAAAATCTAGACTTTGAAGAAATTCGCTCTGCCTGTCCTTACAACATCCCCAGGCAGGATCCCAAAAGCAAAGTCATCTCCAAATGTGACATGTGCATAGACAGGGTGCATAATGGATTACTACCTGCTTGCGTAAAGACCTGTCCCACTGGCGCCATGAACTTTGGTAGTCGCGAAGATATGTTAAAACTCGCTAAGGAACGCCTGATGGAAGTGAAAAAAATCTATCCAGAAGCCAGCCTAGGAGATATGTCTGAGGTGAGAGTGATTTATCTCTTCCAGACCAAACCCCAGGCCTACTATACCTATGCTATAGCTAGCCTGGATAACCCCAGACGCTACAGCCGTAAGGATATGCTGGCCAAGCTCTTTTCACCCCTAACCAATATGCGGCTTGGATAGATTACCCTCCTCCAACCGCTTAATCCAGGGAAGGTTAATCCTTCCCTGGATTTTTAATTAAAATAACTCATTATCCCCTTACGAATAATCATAACCGAAATGGCTGCCAGAAGCAGGCTGGAAAGCTTAGAAATGGTCCTGGCTCCATTTTTACCCAGGATTCTATACACACTTCTGGCAAACCAGAAGACCAGACCAGCCAAAAGCACATTTAAGGCCACGCCTATGGCTGTGGGCCAGAAACCATACTCATTCATGAGCAACAAAGAAGTGGTCAAAAGCGCAGGCCCGGCAATAATGGGCACTCCCAGGGGCACAGGTCCAATATCTGAAGCTTCCACTCTTTTTTTCTTTTTTTCCACAGAAATCAAATCTACTACGGACATAATCAGCAAAAGTAATCCACCAGAAACCATAAAATCCGCCACAGTTAAGCCTAAAAGCCTCAAGATATAAGTGCCGCCCAGCAAAAAAAGCAAAGATACCACCAAAGCGGTAAACACAGACTGGATGGCTACCTGCCTAAGCTTTTCCAGAGACAAATCTTGAGTCAAAGCCATAAATAGGGGTAAAATACCCAGAGGGTCCACTGCAATAAATAGAGGCACAAAACACAACCAGAAACTTTCCATCTATAACTCCTTTGGCAAGATTATTTAATTGCTAAAAAGACCTAAAAAAATATTGACAGCTAAAAATTAAATCCTTATTTCGCCCCCTGTTGCTGACTTTAAAGCTTTTTCAACCAAATTAAGGAGAAATAACCTGATGAAAGAATTAGTATTTTTTATGTCAAAACAAAAAGTTGCCCCTAAACAAAGTATTCCTTTGCCTCCTTTAGGCATGTTTGTAAAAGAAGCACTTCTCAAAATCTTAAATTTTGGTTTAACTCAAATTAAAAAACAAAAAATGTTTTTTAATTATTATTCTTATCTTACAGATAAAAATAACACTCTTTTATAATATTACTTTTTGTCCTTGTCTTAGAACCAGGGAATTTATTCCCTGGTTTTTAGTCCACAAATCAAGTTTTTTAGTCAAATTATAAAGGTCTTTATCCGTCCTTTTCTGGTTATGATGCATAAGAGCTAACATTTTAGGTCTACTCTTTTCAGCTAAAGCCAAAACATCTTCCAGTAAAGAATGCCCCCAACCTTTAGTTTTTTCATACTCTGACTTTAAAAACTCAGCATCATGCACTAACAAGTCTACGTCTAAACAAAAATCAACATAAGCAGCAAAATCTTTTGCCCCTACATGTTTAAATCCAAGCTCATTATCGGTAAGGTAAACAAAAGACTTTTCTGCTAAACTAAATTTATATCCCACTCCGCCGTTGGGATGAGAGAGAGGAATGGTTAATACCTGCAAAGATCCAAGATGAAATTCATCTCCCACTTGCCTTACAGAAAATTTATCTTTAACCAGGGCTTTATCTACTGGAAAATAAGGAGAAGAAAAAAGATGTAAAAGGGTCTGCAAATTACCCTTTAAAGACCTGGGCAAAACAAGTTTTAGGTGAAAATCCTCAAGATATAAAGGAGCAAAAAAAGGAAGTCCTAAAATATGATCCCAGTGAAAATGGGTATAAAAAAGGTAAACTTCCTTTTTGGGCCTAGCGAGTAGGCGTTGCCCCAACTCTCTTATACCTGTTCCACTGTCAATAATAATTTCTTTATCTTCCAGGGAAATTTGGACACAAGGGGTATCTCCCCCAAATTCAGAAAAGTCCTTTCCACTAACAGGAATCCCTCCTCTTACTCCCCAAAAGGTTATTTCCAACTTTCTGCTCCTTATTAAAATTCTTCTGCTTGCTTTGTCCCTGCAATTACATTAGTTTTAAGCCCAAGTCCTCGTCAAGCAAAAGGAGTTTTTAATGGAACTAAAAAAACGCCAGGAATTTATATTTCTAAGTTTTATTTTTCTTATTACCTACTTGTTAGGAGTTTCTCTAAGACTTTGGGAAGCCAATTTTTGGAATAATCCTGCCTATTACCTGGATGGTGAGCCTTTAATGGCTACCCACGATGCGTACGCCTGGCTGGCTGGAGCAATAGACGTGGGAAGATTGACCGGATATCCCATGTCTTTACTCCTTAAATACCTAAGCCTTATCACTGGTATAAAGGTAGCCACTTTAAACTTCTGGCTACCTGCCATTATAGCTCCTCTGGCCTGTCTACCGGTTATCCTTATCTGCAAACTCTTTGAACAAGTTGAAGCAGGGCTTCTGGCTGGCAGTATTACTATCCTGGGCAGTGGCTATCTTTTACGGACCCGTCTTGGCTACGGTGATACAGACATCTTAACCCTCTTTTTACCTTTGAGCTTTTGCTGGGGACTAATCCTTTGGTTAAAACCCTTTTTCCTTTATTTTAATAAAAAGTTAAACCCTGCTAAAGATACTCTTGAAATTAAAGACGCTCTTATAGCTCCATTTATTACTGGTTTAATCTTAAGTTTTTACTATTGGTTTTATCCCAGTGCCTATCCCATTATCATGTACACCTTACTTTTTACTCTTTTGCTTGCCTATCTATTTATTCCTAAAACAACCTTTAAACAGCTTCTACCAGGATTTATCCTTATCTTTACCCTGGGCTTAAATGGTATTTATGGATTTATTGTCAGTTTAATCTTTATTTATCTTTTCTATTTCTCTAACTCTACCCTAAAAAAGAATAAATTACTTTTACTTTATTTTCTTTTAAACCTGGTGATTTTCTTTTTTCGCTTTAAATTGGGAGGTATCTTAGAACTAATTAAACCTGTTTTTAATTACGCCAAATTATTTCCTTTTCTAGTCAGTGATAAATATTCTCTAAAGCTTCCCGCAGTAATGCAAAGTATTAGAGAGGCCCAAAGCGTCTCTTTTAGCCAGCTCATAGCCAGAGTGGGCTTAACGCCCTATATCTTTTTCCCAGGGCTTTTGGGGTTTTTACTTACTGCTTATTTTCGGCCTCTACTTTTAATTTTTCTTCCCCAGCTTTTGCTAGCCCTTTTGTCCTTTAAACTGGGAAATCGTTTTACCATGTATGGTCCTCCCATTATAGGCTTGGGCCTTGCCCTGGGAGTAGGTTTTATTTTTCAAAAAATCAAAATAAAACCCCTTATCCTCTACTTGCTCTTAACCCTTTTCTTTATTTTTCCAGTTACTGCTCTGGTGAAAAACTTGCGCCCCAGTCCAGTATTGCCCAAGATTTACGCCCAGGCCCTAAAAGAGGCCAAAACCATCTCCTCTCCCAATTCCTGGTTCTGGCAGTGGTGGGATTACGGTTATGCTGCTCAATACTATACCCAGAGAAAAAGCTTTGGAGATGGTGGCGCACATGAAGGACCTTATCTTTATCCCCTGGCTCTAGTACATACCACTTCTTCTCCTCTGCAGGCCAGCCAGGTAATAAAATACGTAATCAGTGATGTGGAAGAACAAATAAGTGAAATGCAAAAAAATGGAACCAGACCTCAAAACCCCGGGAGCAAAGTCCTTTACTGGCCGGCCAAGGTCTTAAAGAACCTAGATGAAATGGGTCCAGAAAAGGCTCAAGCCTTTATCAACTCCTTAAGAAGAAAAGAGCTTGCCTTTGCTTCTGACCTGCCAGAGCAATACCTGGTCTTTTCCTGGGAAAACTTAAACCTTAGTTACTGGATAAGCTACTTTGGTCAATGGGATCTTCTCACAGGTACTTCTACTCCTGGAAAAATTAAAACCCTGCAAGACCAATTACATTTAGACCTAAACCAGGGCACTTTAAATATTAAGGGAAAAAGTTTACCCATTTTAAAAATCCTTTTAATAGGAGAGGAGGGGACCAGGGAGCTCTCCTGGAATAGGCCCAAGGGGCTTTATCTCATCTTCAACAGCTTTTTAAACAATATCAAGGCCATGGATAGCACCATTTATAATTCTTTAATGGTCCAAATGCTCTTAAAAAACCCTAAACTTTTTGAACCCTACTTTGAACTGGTTATTGACAAATCTCCCTGGGTGCGAATTTATAAAGTAAGGTAATCTTTTACTTAGAGAGGATTAAAATGCAGGATTTTAGCTTTACCCTTACGGCTGAAGAAAAAAAATATCTCAAGGAACTGGTTAAACTTGCTTTATTAGAAGAATTTAGCTCCAGACCTGTAAGCTATCCTTCTCCTCCTTCTGCCAAGTTGGAAGAAAAGTTAGGAGTTTTTGTTACTCTTAAAAAAAAGGGGAACCTAAGGGGTTGTATAGGACAGATTGTGGGTCAAAAGCCTCTATGGCAAAGTATTATTGAAATGGCCAAGGCTGCAGCCTTTGAAGACCCCAGGTTCACTCCAGTACAACCAGAGGAACTGGAGGAACTGGAGATAGAAATTTCCCTTTTAAGTCCTCTTGAACCAGTAAAAAATCTGGAAGAAATAATCCCAGGAAAGCACGGCATATATCTACGTCAGGGTTTTCATTCTGGCTTACTGCTTCCTCAGGTGGCTACAGAATGGGGATTTGGACGAGAAGAATTTTTACAACAGACCTGCCTTAAAGCTGGCCTTAAACCCAACTGTTATCTGGACCCTAAAACAGAAATTTATATTTTCCAGGCAGAAGTATTTTAAATGATTAGAATAACAGAAATTATTGAAAAAGCCAAAACCTATCTGCCAGCTAAAGATATTGCCCTTATTCAAAAGGCCTATGTCTTTTCTGCAGCTGCCCATGCTGGCCAGATGCGCTTAAGTGGCGAGCCCTATCTTTCCCATCCTCTGGAAGTAGCCAATATTCTGGTAGAACTTTATTTAGACGGACCGACTATTGCAGCTGGTTTGCTTCACGATACTGTGGAAGACACTTCCACTACCCTGGAGGAAATAGAGTCTCAATTTGGCTCTCAGGTAAGCAAAATAGTAGCTGGCGTAACTAAAATTAGCAAAATCAACTTTTCCTCCAAAGAAGAAGCCCAGGCAGAAAACATTCGCAAAATGATTTTGGCCATGGCTGATGATATTCGGGTAGTA
Organism: Desulfonauticus sp.; assembly: GCF_055126295.1. Classification (NCBI taxonomy): domain Bacteria; kingdom Pseudomonadati; phylum Thermodesulfobacteriota; class Desulfovibrionia; order Desulfovibrionales; family Desulfonauticaceae; genus Desulfonauticus; species Desulfonauticus sp. The sequence goes on from NZ_JBSRHE010000008.1 coordinate 73,772, forward strand.
TTGGTCAAGCTGGCTGACAGATTACACAACATGCGCACTCTGGAACACCAAAAACATATCAAGCAAAAGCTTATTGCTCAAGAAACCCTAGAAATTTATGCCCCTTTAGCGAATCGTTTAGGCTTATATAAAATAAAAGTAGAACTGGAAGACTTAAGTTTAAAATACAGTAAACCAGAAATTTATACGCAAATAAAAGAAGGGATAAAAACCCATGAAGTAGCTGGAGATAAATACATAAATAAGGTATGTAAAATCCTGGAAGATATTTTAAACAAAAATAAAATTAAAGGGAGAGTAAGTGGCAGAATCAAGCATATCTATAGCATCTATCACAAGATGGAAACACAGGGGCTTACTTTAGACCAGGTTTACGATATAATTGCCTTTAGGGTAATTGTTTCTTCTATAAAAGAATGTTATGCTGTCTTAGGCCTGGTTCACGCCCTTTGGAAACCTGTTCCTGGCAGGTTTAAAGATTATATCTCCATGCCCAAGGCCAACATGTATCAAAGCCTTCACACCACAGTTATTGGTCCAGATGGAGAGCGGGTGGAAATCCAAATTCGTACAGAAGAAATGCATAAAATAGCTGAGTATGGTGTAGCTGCCCATTGGAAATATAAAGAAGATGGGACCCGCATAAGTGAAAAGGATGTGGAAAAGTTTTCCTGGTTACGCCAAATTCTGGATTGGCAAAAAGAATTAAAAGATCCCAAGGAATTCATGGCCTCCCTGCGTTTTGATCTTTTCCAGGATGAAGTATATGTATTTACCCCCAAAGGAGAAGTAAAGGAGTTGCCAGAAGGAGCTACTCCTATAGATTTTGCCTATCTCATTCATTCTCAGGTAGGCGATCACTGCGCAGGAGCCAAGGTAAATGGAAAACTAGTACCGTTAAATACTCCTCTAAAAAACGGAGATACTGTTGAAATTATCACTGACCCCAACAAGCATCCTTCCAGGGACTGGTTAAAATTCGTCAAAACAGCCAAAGCCAGAACCAGAATCAAACACTGGATTCGCAATGAAGAAAGAGAAACCAGCATTGCCCTGGGCAAAGAAGTGCTGGAAAAAGAAAGTAGAAAAATGGGTCTTAACTTTCAAAAACTCCTAAAAGAAGGCAACTTTTTAGAGGTCGCCCAGGAATTTTCCTTCAAGAGCGAAGAAGACCTTTTTTCTGCTGTAGGTTATGCCAAGATAACCCCTCGTCAAATCCTCAATCGTTTTCTACCCAAGGAAGAGCCTTCAGAGAAAAAAGAAAAGGAAGAAAGCGTTCAAACTTCTTCCCTGGGCGTAAAAATAAAGGGCATAGGAGATGTCTTAATCCGTTTTGCCAAGTGTTGCTCTCCTGTACCAGGAGACCCCATAATTGGCTATATTAGCCGGGGACGGGGGGTTACCATTCATACTCTAGATTGCCCCAATGTGAAAAGAATGGAACCAGAACGGCAACTGGAAGTATTCTGGGCCACAGAAGTCCAAAATACCTTTCCGGCAAAGATAAAAATTCTCTGTGACAATAAAAGAGGAGTCCTGGCTAAAATAGCCCAGGCTCTTATGGAAACTGAAATCGATATAGACTCAGGCTCTTTTTATTCCAATGTAGATGGAAAATCAGAAATTCTTTTAACCTTGATGGTGGAAAGCACTTCCAAGCTCTATAAAGCTATTGCCACTCTCCAAAAAATACCTGAAGTAAAGGAAGTGAGCAGACTAACTATGTCTAAAAGGAGAGGATAAAATCCTCTCCTTAATTTCACTTAGGCAGAAACCAATTCAATCTCAAAAATAAGGTCTTCTCCAGCCAGGGGATGATTGGCATCAATGGTCAGAGAATCTTCTTTTACCTCTACAATATAGGCAGGGAATTCGTGTCCCTCTGGATGTCTGAGCAAAACCTGTTGTCCCACTTCTCTGGGAATATCTGCTGGGATATGCTCATTGGGAATATCAATTAAAAGGTCATCCCTTTTGGGACCATAAGCTTCAGCACAAGGAATGGTCACTGTCTTTTTTTCTCCCACTTCCATTTCAGCTACAGCTTCTTCAAAACCAGGGATAACCTGTTGGCTGCCAATAACAAAGGATAAAGGTTCTCTTCCTTCAGAAGAATCAAAAACAGTACCATCTGTTAACTTACCTGTGTAGTGCACAAAAACTTCTGTGCCGGGTGCAATTCTAGCCATAAAAACAAATCCTCCTATTTTTTTAAGCCTTAAAATCAGGCTCTTTTGACTTAATCCAAACTTTTAATCATTTTTAGTTTTATGTCTAGGCTCAATTTCTGAAAAGTTAATTTTTCTTTTTATCTACTTACTTTTATTAACTTTTATTTTATTAATCACCTTTTCAAAATAAACCTGGTTATATTCTAAATACACAGGTCTTTTTCTCTGGAGGTTTATCTTGGTGATTAACAGGTTTAATTTTTGCAATTGTCTATATTTTTCCTGTTCATCTGTAGCTTGTTCCAACAATTCTAAAGTTGTAGTTATTTCCTGTTGCGTACTCACCTCCTCTGGCAAGTAGCCACTATTTTTCAAAATCTTATAGGCAATCTTAAGGTCTGCCGGAATGTTGGCATCCTCTTCCAGGTTCAAAGGCTTACCCTTGCCAGGCAGATTATCCAGCTCTCCCTTTTCCAGGGCTTTTTTTATCTTTTCTTCTGCCAGTTGAACAAAGATATCCATTACCCCTTGACCACCACCACTGGCTCTAACCTGGCCACTTTTTCCACCAATCCCACCTGGGCGCAAACCTCAACCACCCTAGTTACATCCTTATAGGCCAGAGGCGCCTCTTCTGCCAGACCTCGCCAAGAATGACCTCTGATTACAATTCCCTTCTGGGCTAGGCTGGCAATAAGCTCTCTGCCCGAAAAGCTTTTTTTGGCCTGGTTGCGGCTCATAACTCTTCCTGCTCCGTGACAGGCCGAACCAAAGCTAAGTTCCATCCCCTTTTTAGTACCAACCAGAACATAAGAAGAAGTGCCCATACTTCCGCCAATAAGTACAGGTTGACCTATGGGTCTATATTTTAAAGGCAGTTCCGGATGTCCTGGACCAAAGGCCCGGGTTGCTCCTTTACGGTGCACAAACAAAACTCTTTTTTTACCCTTTACCTCATGTACCTCTTCTCTACAGGTATTATGAGACACATCATAGAGCAAAGGTAAAACTTCAGAGCCAAAAATCCTTTTAAAAACCTCTCTTACCCAGTGGGTAATAATCTGCCTATTAGCCAGAGCACAGTTTATGCCTGCTCGCATCGCCCCCAGATATTGCTCTCCTAGCTTAGAATAAATGGGAGCAAAAGCCAGCTCTCTATCTGCTAAAAAATAGCCACTTTTTTTCGCTGCCAGAACCATTTCTCGCATGTAATCTGTGCCTATTTGATGCCCAAGTCCTCTGGAACCACAGTGAATACTTACCACCACCTGATTTAAACTAAGCCCCATTAGTTGAGCCTTTTTTACATCGTATATTTCCTTTACCACCTGCACTTCCAGATAGTGATTGCCAGAGCCCAAAGTACCCATTTCAGCTTCCTGTCTTTGCTTGGCCTTGGCAGAGACAAAGTCTGGCCTGGCTCCTTGGGCCACACCCTTTTCTTCTATAAACTCCAAGTCTTCTTCTACTCCAAACCCCTTTTTTACTGCCCAGCTAGCACCTTCTGACAATAATTTATCCATTTCTTTTAGGGAGAGTTTTAACTTTCCCCTAGAACCCACTCCAGCCGGAATAGTCCTAAAGAGTTCATCTGCCAGCAACTCTTCTCTAGCTTTTAAATCTTTTAGGCTTAAAGGAGTACGCAAGGTCCTAACCCCACAGGCAATATCAAAACCCACTCCTCCCCCGGAAATTATTCCTCCTGCCCCAGGGTCAAAGGCAGCTACACCTCCAATGGGAAAGCCATAACCTGAATGTACATCAGGCATGGCTAAGGCCGCACCCACAATACCAGGCAAGCTAGCCACATTTACAAGCTGGTGAATGACCTTATCTTCTAAATCAGCCAGAATATTCTGGTCAGCAAAAATCCTGGCTGGCACCTGCATCAAGGCTTCTACCGGATATTCATAAATATATTTATCTACTTGTTTTAATTTAGCTTTCAACATAAAATAACTCCTACACATCCAAGACACACTGTACCCAATAACCTTTTCCTTTTCTTTTTACCTTTAACTCATGCCAGGAAACACCCTTTATTTCCACAGCTGGCTTGTGTTTCTCGGGTTTTATCTTTTCTCCCTTCATCTTTGCTTCTAAAAAAAACTGGTTCTCTTTCTGCTCCAAAAAGACTTTTACTTGTCCAAACAACATCTTTTCCCTGGCCATAAAAAACACCACTTCATTTAAAAAATCAAAAAGTAAAAATTCCTCATCTGGAGAAACAACTTCTAGCCTTCTCTCTTCTCTAGGCTCTATCAAGTCCAAATCGGTTTGCACTGCTACCAGGCCTAAGGCAGCTTCTTCTAAGGCTTCTTCTAAGCTATCCCCCCAGGCCCTCACTCCAATATCAGCTGGATGGGAAAACAGTTCAAACCCCAAATTTTCTCTCCTTAAACCGGGTGCTAAAGACTTTAAGCCAGCTAAATTTAACTCTTGATAAGGGCTTTGAGCTCACCAGCCTTTTCCCAGGAAAATCCCCCAGGCACGCAGGGCCAGAGGGAATTGTTTTGAAACAAGGGCTCTTCTGCCAGAGGAAAGGGAGAGCATTGTCTGGCCAAGGTAAAAATTTTGGTCCCTGGAATGGGGGAAAAATAAGCCAGTTCAGGAGTTATTCCCCATTTTTTCACAAACCTAATGGCTTCTTTCACTTCCCCTTCCTCTTGCCCGGGCAACCCAAAAAGCACATAAGCCTTAATCCACTCTTTTTTAAACCCTGCTTGCAAAAGATTTCTAACCCCTCTTTCCCAGTGTTCCAGACTAAGCTTTCTATCCAGACGAGAAGAAAAATTGGCACTTTCTAAACCTAAACGCACAGTTTTTAACCCTGCCTGAAAAAGTTTTTCACAGGTAGGCAGGTCTAAGTAGCGTAAATGCAGGGCATTGGGGGTGTGTAGATTCACCTCCAACTTCTTTTCTATTATATAATTAAGAAAGGGAAAAAGCCAGTGTTCGGGATTTACCAGCAGGGCATCATCATAAAAGGCAAAGTTTCTAACTCCCTTTTCATATTCTAAAGAAAACTCTTTTAAAATAACTTCAAAACTTCTCTGCCAAAATCCAGCATAAAGTTTATTGCTGGCACAATAATCACAGTCAAAAGGACATCCCCTGGAGCCTAAAAGCACAGAAAACTGCGCTTCTGGATAAAGGTCCCAGGGAAGGAGCAAATCTTCTACACCAGATAAGGAAGGTGGAGATACACCCAAAAGTTTCCACAGGGCCTGCCAGTTCTTAAGTTCTTCTACTCTTCCCTTTACAACCAAATCCGCCCCTGTTTTTTGGGCATGTTCAGTACATAAGGTTGCATAGATACCTCCCAAAACCACAGGTATTCTGGGCCAAATCTCCTTGACCAGATGAAGTAGGGTAATAACTCCAGGATACCAATAGGTCATGATAGAAGAAATCAAAACCATATCCGGAGGCGGAGAAATCTTTTGCAAGGCCACCTTTACCGCCTTATAATCCAGGCCATAACGGGAAAAGTTTCTGGGAACAGTAGATAAAAAAACAGGCTTGGGCACCTTTTTCTTGGGATAATGTCCCTGGCCCCACTTTTGCGCTTGGGGCCAGGGATAATCTGCCCAGGTTTTATCCAGACAATCTAAAAGGGCAACCTTGGCTCCTGCCTGGCGCAGCAGCCCTAAGGTCCATAACAGTCCTGCTGGTCTGGACCAAAGATTAAAGGCTGCAAAATCATAAATCCAGGGATTTAAACCCAAAATTCGAGGAGCATCTTTTAATTTAGACTCAGGGCAAGAACTCCAGGTAATCTCTGGCCACTTTGCTCTCTTGGCTTTTGGCATGATTTTTTATTATTTCCTTAAACCATCTCTTGGCTTGCTCCTCTTGTCTCAGGCGCAATAAACTTTTGGCATATTCCAGAACAATGGTTGGGTTATCAGGACGAGCTTCTACCCCCTCCTCTAAAACCTGGTTTGCTGCTTCCACCTGGTCTTCTTCGTTTAAAAGCTGGGCCAAAAAGAGATATGCCGGGACATAGCGCCAGTTTTTTTGGATACTAAGTTTAGCATACTTCTTGGCTTGAGCCCTATCTCCCTCTTCTCTATATAGCCTGGCCAGGTTAAGAGCAGGAAACTCTGGAGTCCTATAGGTCAGTAAACCCAGGGCCTTTTGAAAACATTCCTTGGCCTGCTGAGTCCGTTTTAATCTAAGATAAATAAGCCCCAGATTGTTCCAGGCTTCTCCATAATTGGGTTTAAGCTTGACTGCTGCAAGCATGCTTTTTTGGGCCAGTTCTGGCTCTCCCAGGGCCATGTAAACCAGGCCTAAGTCAAAATGATAGCGGGAATATCCCCTGGCCTGAGGCTCAACTTCCAAAAGTTTGTTCAAGGCTCCGCGGGGATTATTATCTAAAAGATAGCGCTCTGCCAACTCCAGATGAATGAGTAAAGTTTCTGGAATAGCCTCTTCCTTGTTTAAAGAAGAGGTTTTGGCTGCACAGCCAGCTAAAAACACTATAAGGATAACCCCTAAAAGCCACTTTTTTTTCATTTTAAATCACCTTATTTAAAGAATATTCAATAATAGCCTCTGCTCCTTTACTCAATAACAAGGGAATTAAATCTCTAACCTGGCTTTTCTCCACTACAATTTCCACTGAAAACCAATCTGTATTATAGAGAGAAGCCACTGTAGGAGCAGTCATGGCGGGCAAAATACTCATAATCTCGGACATTTTGTCTTTGGGCACATTCATCTTTAAAGCTACCAGCTTTTCTGCTCTTAAGGCTCCCTGCAAAAGGGTATTGATAATTTCAATTTTTTGCCTTTTCCAGGGATCCTCCCAGGCCTTTTTATTGGCAATAAACTGGGTATTGGTCTGCAGCACTTCTGCAATAATTCGTAAACCATGGGCCTTAATAGTGGTTCCGGTTTCAGTAACTTCTACAATGGCATCACAAAGTCCTTCTACCACCTTGGCTTCAGTGGCTCCCCAGGAAAATTCCACATCCACAGGAATTCCAGCCTGCTCAAAGTATTTTTTGGTATAATTCTTTAATTCAGTGGCAATTTTCTTTCCAGCCAGATCCTCTGGACGCTTGTAAGGGGAATCTCCAGCCACGGCCAAAACCCAGCGAGCCGGCCTATTGCTGACCTTGGAATAAATAAGGTCAGAAACCACCACTACATCTGATTCGTTTTCTAAAATCCAGTCCTTACCTGTAAGCCCGGCATCCAAAATCCCTTCTTCCACATACTTAGACATTTCCTGAGCTCTACACAGGGAACACTCTAACTCGGGATCGTTTATCTCCGGGAAGTAGTTGCGGTGATGCTCAGTAATCTTCCAGCCTGCCTTGGCAAAAAGTTTAAAAGTTGCTTCCTGTAAAGAACCTTTGGGAATGCCTAATTTCAAAATCTTTTTGCTCATTATTTGTACACCTCCTTGGGATCAAAAACTTTTTCTGCGCACACTTCCAACTCGCCTTGTTCCTTTACCCTGCGAAAAAAACAACTCTTATAGCCTTCATGGCAGGCAGCACCGCCTACTTGCTCTACCACATACAAAATAGTATCCAGATCGCAATCAAGCCTAATCTCCTTTATTTTCTGCACATGCCCGGAACTTTCTCCCTTATGCCAAATTTTTTTTCTGCTTCTACTATAGTAGTGAGCCTCTTTGGTTTGCAGAGTTTTTTCCCAGGCCTCTTCATTGACATAAGCCAACATCAAAACTTCCCTGGTTTCTACGTCCTGCACAATGGCTGGAATAAGACCATTTCCTTTACTAAAATCTGGTTTCAATCTTCCCTCCCTCAAAGAAAATTAAACTTATTCTAATTCTGCAGCCCTGAGCTGCCCACAGGCAGCCAAGATATCCTGGCCCTTACTTTTCCTTAAAATGGCAGTTAAATTATTGGCCCACAGGACCTTTTCAAAGGCCAAAATTCTATCCTCTTCTGGGCGCTCATACTTACTACCTGGCCAGGAATTATAGGCTATTAAATTTATTTTACACCTTAGGCCCTTTAAAAGCTTTGCCAACAACTGAGCATCCTTGGGAGTATCATTTATCCCTTTCAGCAAAAGATACTCAAAGGTAATTCTTTCTCTCTTTTCCAAAGGATATCTCTTTAAAGCCTGCAACAACTCAGAAAGAGGCCATCTGGCAGCTTTGGGCATCAACTTTTCCCTTAATTCTTGAGTAGGAGCATGCAGGGAAATAGCCACTAAAGCCAGCTTGCTTTGACCAAACTCCTCTAAAATCCCCTTTATACCCACACTGGATAAGGTAATCCTCCTTCTAGAAAACCCCAAGCCCTGTTCAGACCTTAAAATCTCCAGACTCTTTTTTACTTCTGCCCAGTTCAAAAGGGGTTCCCCCATGCCCATATAAACCACATTGCGCAAAGGAATTTCCACGCCCTGCCTCAACAAAAACTGCCTGCCCAATACCGCCTGACCAGCTATTTCAAAGGCTTTTAGGTTGCGCTTAAATCCCATGGTTCCAGTATGGCAAAACTTACACCCCAAAGTACATCCCACCTGAGAAGAAACACAAAGGGTGTAATGGTCTTTTTCTGGAATAAGCACACTTTCAATATACTCTCCATCCTCTAAGCGCAAAAGGAACTTAAAGGTATGGTCCTTACTTCTAAGCCACTTCACAATGGTGGGCCACTCCAGGGAAAAGGAACCAGCCAAACTCCTTCTTAAAGTCAGGGAAAGGTTGGTCATGAGACTAAAATCACTTACGCCCTTTTGCCACAACCAGTTCCAGATCTGCTTGGCTCGAAATCCCCTTTCCCCTTGAGCCAGACACCACTCTTCTAGCTCAGCCAGAGTTAAGGACAAAATATTGGGCTTAGTTATGAGAGTTTCTCCTTTTTGGCATAATTGCGCACAAATTCTACAGCCTCTTCTAAAGAAGAAACATCCCCTCTAATCTGGGCCTGCAAAAGGGCATCCCGAATAACCCCAACCAAAGGTCCAGGTTTAATGCCTGTATATTCCATAATCTGATGTCCATTTAAAAGCGGCTCCAGCAACTCTTCACTAATATCTGCCCTTTCCAGCATCTTTAAATTGTGGTTAAATTCTCTATAACTGCCGTTTCTAGCCTTAAGATCAGCTCTAACCATTTCAATTAGTCTGGGATACTCATCCAGACTCTTAAAGCGTCTAATCCCTTTATCTGTAAGCATAAAGTGAAAGCGCATGTGATTTTTGACCAGATGACAAACCAGATCAATATCCCTGGGTGGAAAGCCTAGACGTTTTAAAATCTTGCGAGTTATTTTGGCTCCAACTTGATGATGCTGATAAAAGGTGATTTGACCATTGACCACTTCTCCAGTGTAGAGTTTGCCTATATCGTGGAAAAGACAGGCCAGGGTCCCATACCAGTCATAGGGCAATTCCTCTGGATAGTGTTTCATTACCTCCAGGGTATGCTCAAAAACATTTTCCTCGCCTTCTTCAGGATTTCTAATTTGCTTTACCCTACTTAAAGCAGCCAGTTCAGGAATAAGGCCATGTAAAATCATGGAGTCAAAAAGTAGCTTGACAAAGAGCCACATGTTTTCAGCTTCTACTTTACGCCATTCATCCATAATATCTGAGACAGAGACATAATCAACAACTCGCCTGGCTGAACGCACAATAGCCAACCAGGTATTATCCTCAATGGGCAAGTTATAATTGGCAGCAAAGCGTAAGGCCTTTATGGCTTTTAAATAATCCCTTTTAAGGTTCTCATCTGGAATCCCTTTTAAGGCAATAACTCCAGTATCCAGGTCTTCAAAACCCTCAAAAACATCTCTGGAGCGAGGAATATAGGGGCAGGCCAGATAAAAAGGTAACTCCCCCTTGGCTTCCATTTCCTTAAGCAATCTGGGGGTTAATTTGGCCACACTGGCCTCTGTATAAGAAGCTTCAATGGTATCTGCAGGATAAAAGTGAAAAGTAACTTCCCCTTCTTTTAAACAGGCAAAACTGGATTTGGCCAAGGGTGGACTTAAGTTAGGAAAAATCTTCTCCATTTCTTTTGGTTCCATATCCGTGCAGATATCTATATCTACTTCTTCTAACTCTTCCTGTCTTAAAGCTCGCTCATGTAAAGGAACATTTACAATATAAGCTTCATAGCCGTTACGCATAATGGTTTTACATACAGAAATAGCATCTTTTAGTGGTTGAGGCATTTTGCCGACTCCTTTGTTTGTTCTTTTCCTTTAACTATCTTTTAGCTTAAGGGCTGTCAATTTATGGATTTTAACTTAACTTTGCTCCTCTTAAGAAAAGGCTTTGCTTTTAAAAAAAATAAATTTAAACTTGGACTTATTTTAAGGATAATCTATGAAAAAAAATAAAGAAATTTTTCTCTATCTGCCTCGTTTTAGTCTTTATGGGGGAGTGGAGCGTTTTGCCTTTAATCTGGCTATTTACTTACTTCAACAAAATTTTTCAGTTACTTTTGTCTGTAGCAGGGCAGAAATCAAACCACCTGCAGGCCTAAAAGTAATAACCTTAGGGCGTCCACCTTTAAACAAAGCAAGTAAAATGCTCTACTTTGCCCTAAAAGCTAGAAACATAAAAAGACAATTCCCTAAGGCCCTTCACTTTAGCCTGGGAAAAACCCTGGAGCAAGATATTTTACGCATAGGAGGAGGGCCTTTAAAAATTTTCTGGCAACTAAGTAAAGAGGCCTATCCTGGCCTACATAAACATTTTAAAATGCTAAGAAGGAGACTTGCTCCCAGTAATTGGCTCACTTTTTTGCTTGAACAAAAACAACTTTCCCAAAGCAAAGAAATCATTTGTGTATCCAGCCTGGTCAAAGAATGGCTTTTAACCGCCTACCCCCACCTCAATCCTGAAAGGATAACAGTTATTTATAATCTTCCTGATTTAAAGAAATTTAAAGTACAACCGCAAAAGGAAGCCTTTAGAAAAGAATTTAAGCTACCTTTCAATAAAAAACTCGTCTTAACTGTAGCTACCAATTTTCAACTAAAGGGCCTGGCTTTTTTAATTAAGGCCCTAAAATACCTTCCTGCAGACTTCGCCCTGGTGGTTGCTGGAGGAAGAAATCCCAGAAAGTATCTATACCTGGCTAAAAAACACAGTCTTGAGAGTCGTTCCAATGCCCTTTTAGAAGCCATGGCCTGTGGACTAAAGGCACTTTCTTCCAGGTTTAATGGCAGTGCTATTTTTTTACCTGACCAACAGATAATCCATAACCCCAAAGATTGCAGGGAAATTGCTCAAAAATTGCTTTCAGCTCAAACCTTACCCCTTAACTATCCTAAAAACCTAGAAGTTGGTTTTCCAGCTTACTTAAGGGTTATTGAAAAATACCTATGAACAACAAATTCTTATCTCCCTTTAGAACCTACAGAAAAATCGTTCAGAAAAAACAGGAAGTTACTTTCCAGGTGGTAATAGAAGAAAGTGACCTTTTTATTGTAGCTGAAAAGGACCTTTCTTTGGAAGTAATAGCTTATGTGGAAAAATTAAGAGCCAGTTTAAAAAGTTATCTGGAATTAAATCCTCTGTTTTTAACTTCTCTAACCCCTTTACCCTTTGACCCCAAAGCCCCACCCATTGTTCAAACAATGCTTAAGGCCAGTCAAAAATTCCAGGTAGGACCCATGGCCTGCGTAGCTGGCACCATTGCTGAAATGGTGGCCAAACACTTTGCTCCTCTTTCTCCTAATTTTCTGGTGGAAAATGGGGGAGACCTTTATCTCTATTCCACAAAAGACAGGGTCATTGGCTTACTTCCCAATCCCAGGGATGAAGTATCCCTGGGTATAAAACTACACTCAGGGCAATTTCCCTGTAGTTTTTGTACCTCTTCTGGCACCATTGGACACTCTCTTAGTTTTGGACAAGGAGACCTGGTGGGAGTTTTAAGTCAATCTGGAGCAGAGGCAGATGCCTGCGCTACTTTTCTGGGCAACTTGTTAAAAAGAAAACAGGACTTACCCCTGGTACTTAAAATCTCTCAAAAATTAAAAGCCAGGGGAATAAGAGGAGTGGTCCTACAACTAGACTCCTCTTTGGGCGCCTGGGGGGAAATAGAACTGGTACAGATTTAAGCTTAAATGGTAGTAATACGCTCCAGAGTCTTTTCAATCTGGCGACCTAGAGGAGTTTGCCTGTTAATCTCCCGCTCTACCTTGGCAATACCCTTTAAGACTGTAGAATGACGTCGATTAAACCTACGCCCAATTTCTTCCAGGCTCAAATCTGTATATTTACGGGCTAGATAATAAGCTGTATTTCTAGCCCAAACATAACTTTTTTTCCTGCTTTGAGATAAAAGCTCCTCTAAAGAAAGGTCATAGACTCTGGCCACATTTTTTAAAATATAATCTAAATCAATTACATTATCCTTTTCCAGAGTATAATGTTTCAACACTTCTTTAGCTAAATCCAGGCTAATTTTTTCCTTTAGCAACTTGGCCTTTAAAACCAAATTATTTAAGCAACTCTCCAGTTGCCGAATGTCACTGTGCACTCTACTGGCAATGTATTCTCCCACATTTTTGGGGATATTTACCTGTAATTTTTTAGATTTATGTTCTAAAATTCTCAATACCGTATCAGGGTCTGGTTTGTTAATCACAGCCATAAACCCCTGACACAGGCGAGAAGTAAGCTGGGAATCAACTCCCTGCAATTCCTTGGGCAAAAACATACTGGAAAATACTACCTTTTTGCCCTGATTGGTAAGAGATTTAATAGTACATAAAAACTCATCCTGAAGTTTTTCCTTATTTTGGAAAAAATGAATATCTTCCAGGAGTAAAATATCAATCTGTTCCCTGAACTTAGCCTTAAATTGTTCTACCTGCTTGGATTTAATAGCCAAAACCAGTTGAGAGGAAAACTCCTCTGCTGTCAAATAAGCAATTCTAACCTTACTTCTATTAGAATTTTTTAAAAGTTCCCACCCCATGGACTGCACCAAATGGGTTTTGCCCAAACCAGGAGCAGAGCATAAAAAGAGCTGGTCTGAAGAAATATAAGACTGACAAAAGGTCCTGGAGGCCAAAAAAGCCAGTTCATTACATGGCCCTACCACAAAATCTTGGAAGGTATACCGAAAAACTCCCTCCACATTTACCTTGGGAGCAATAGGTAAAGCTAGTTGACTCTTCTCTTCAGCTTGAGCCAAAAAGGGTACACTTGGCTTGGCCTTGGAGACCTTAAGTTCAATCTCAGGAACCTCTCCCAACACTTCAAAGGCTGCTTGTTTTATCTGCTCCAAAAGTTTCTCCCTAATCCAGGAAGCTACAAACTCATTGCGCGCAATTAAAACAAGCTTGTTGTCCTTAAACTCACCCTGCAGAGGTTTAATCCACACCTTAAAAATGCCTTCTTTGAGGCATTTTTGTAAAATATGTTGAATTCGCTGCCAAGTACTCATCATAGTTCCAGTGTAGTAGAGTAAACTCCTTTTATCTGCAAGTAAAGAAAAAAGCCAAAAATCATCTTCTCCTAAAACTCTTGCCTGTTAGTGTAATATATTGATTTTATTAAAAACTTAAACAACAACTCCCTTTTAAATAGTTAAATCAAAGCCACTTAGCCAGAGAAGGATAAATCTTCTCAAAACCTTGTCCTTCCTAGGTTGTGATTTTTCTGTCCCTTTGTATTCACACCACTAACTCTAATTTTCTTCTTCTTTCTAAAAAAATCTCTTTTTTTTGTTTAAGCACATTATAAATAATTTTTAGTTTCTTTTTAGGAACAAAAACTGGCCTTCCTAGAAAAAAACACAGAGAAAGGCAAGAGCAAAATCTGGCCTTTCTCTGGCTTCCTTTGTTTTCTCTTTACAACTTTTGACTGGCTAAGGCATAGATTTCATTGGGGTCCAAAATCAAAATCACATTACCATCTCCCATAATGGTAGCCCCAGAAATAGCCGGGATATCTCCTAGATACTCTCCTAAGGACTTAATTACTATCTCCTGGCGCTCTAACAGGACATCTACAATCAACCCCAGTTTTTTTTCTCCTATCTGCAAAACCACTACGGGTAAAAAGTCGCGCTGAGAGTTATTGGGAGGCAACTTTAAGATATTGGCCAGTTCAATTAAAGCCAGCACTTCCCCCCGCAAAGTTATGGCCTTTCTTTTATTGATTTCGCTTAAATGTTTTACAGATATTTTGGTGGTCTCAGCTACAGCATCCAGGGGCAGGGCAAAGGTCTCGCCAGAGACCTTGACCATCAAGGCATCAATAATAGCCAGGGTTAAAGGCAAATTAATAACAAATTTGGTTCCTTTTCCCACTTCTGAAGTAACACTGACACTTCCTTTTAAGGCCCGAATGTTGTTGCGCACCACATCCATGCCCACTCCCCGACCAGACACATCCGTAACCTTTTCTGCTGTAGAAAATCCTGGTAAAAAAATCAGTTCCCTGGCTTGCTGCTCATCCAGAGTCTCAGCTTTCTTCCACAGAAAGAAGGCCCTTTTCTATGGCCTTTTGCTTTATCTTTTCAGGGTCAATGCCCCGTCCATCGTCTTCCACTTCAATGACCACAAAATTCCCTTTATGGTAGGCCCTAACCCAGACCTTTCCTGGGACAGGCTTACCCAAAGCTTTTCTTTCCTCTTCACTTTCCAGACCATGATCTACAGAATTGCGCAAGATATGAACCAGAGGATCGCCAATAAGCTCTATAACGCTCTTATCCAGTTCAGTTTCTTCTCCTTCAGTAATCAACTCCACAGGCTTGTTGCTTTTACGACTCAAATCCCTTACCAACCTGGGAAAGCGAGAAAACACAGAGCGCACCGGGACCATGCGCACCTGCATAATGGTATCCTGCAGGGCATCAGAAACCCTGGCCATAGCATCTACGCTTTCATTTAATTTTAAGACCACTTCTGGAATATTTTCTGTTTCTTCCAGCTCTCTGGCAATTTGTGCAAAACGGTTTCGATTAATTATAAGCTCTCCAATAAGATTCATTAACTGATCCAGTTTATTATGATCTACCCTGATGGTACTGATAACTTCACTTTTCTTCTCAACTTCCTGCTTTAAAGCACCTGAATTTGTCTTAGGAATACTTTTACTTTCTCTTCTCTCTAGCTCTTTATCTTTTTTATCCTCTACCTTAACTACCTGTTTTTCTATTTTTTCCTTTTCCTCTCTATCTAAAGCCTTATCTATCATTTCAGCTAAAATGGCCTTTTCCTGTCCCAAGAGATCTAACATCAAAGCAAAGTCGACATCCTTATTCCTGGCATCATCAATAAGCTTTACAATTCTTTCTGCATAAGCACTTATTTCCTTTAAGTTCATATAAGTAGAAGCATTTTGAATGGTAAGAAAGGAACGATACAAACCATCTATTATATCTCTTTTTTTAGAATCCTCTCTTAAACTTTGTAATCCAAAATCAATATTTTTAAATTGTTGTTCTACAGTATTTAAATATACCTCTCTATCTTCTTCATCCTCTGAAGCCTCTGCAGTGGAAGAAGTTTCTTTAACAATTTTTTCTCCTGTAAACTGCTCCAACTCTGTTATAATAAAAGATATATCCTTTTGTATTACAGTAGAGTTTTCTCTATCTATATTATCTAAAAGTTCAGAAATAACATCTACAGATTTTAAAAGCAAATCAACAAGACCAGAGGAAACTTCTAATTCTTTGTTTCTAACTCTATTTAAAAGATTTTCTGCAATATGTGTAAGTTTATTTAATTCCTGATAACCAATTAAACCACTATTGCCTTTTAGATTATGAAAGGACCTAAAGATATTATTTATTAATTCCTCATCCTGAGGATTTTGCTCCAGTTGAATCAAATGGCCATTTAATTGCGAAACTGTTTCTTCTGCTTCTTCTAAAAAGTCCAATAAGTGCTCAGGGCCAAATACAGTGAGTTTATAGGAACCTGGCGAAGAGGTAGCAGCAGATTTGTCCCTGCTTTTATCTTTAAGTTCTTTACAAATGGGAGTAGCTCTTACTTCATCTAGGCGCTGCAAAAGCCCTTCAATATCCAGATCAGGCTCTGTCCCTCTGGCTTCCAGTTCATCTAAAAAGGTCCGCAAAACATCTGTAGTCTCTAAAATAAGGTCCATAATTTCTGGAGTGAGCTGCAACTTGCCTTTACGCAGTTCATCTAAGACATTTTCTCCTCTATGGGCCAGAGTATTGATTTTATTTAAACCCAAAAAACCAGAAGCGCCTTTTAAAGAGTGGATGGAGCGAAAAATTTCATCCAGCAGACTTTTATCCTCTGGATCTTTTTCCAGATCCAGCAACCTGGGCTCAATGGAGTCTAGATGCTCTCTAGCCTCTACTACAAATTCAGCAAAAATTTCCGGATCGTTATAATCCGACATATAAGCACCTCTTTTATCCCAAAAGCATTTTGATATTACGGACTAATTTTTCAGGCTGGGCAGGTTTTATCATATACATATTTGCCCCCAGTCCCAAACCTTTTTGAATATCAGTCTCCTGCCCTTCAGTGGACAGAACAATAATGGGAAGATCCCGATACTGTTCTTGTTCCCTTATGGTTTTGATAAAGGTAAAGCCATCCATTTTGGGCATATTCACATCACAGACAATCAGGGAAATATCCGGGTTGGCATAGAGCTTTTCCAGTCCATCTAAGCCATCTTCAGCTGAAGTTACTTTAAAGCCTTCTTTTTTAATAATAAAAGAGACCAAATTGCGTACGGTCTTGGAGTCATCTATCACCAGAATATGTTTCTGTGCCATCAAACCTCTCCTCTTTTAAAATTAATTAAAAAGTCCTTTATACTCTCTAAATTCAAAATATGAATTATTTTTTCCCCTTTCTTTAATAAACCCTGAATATGCTTACTTTCACTTGCCAAGGCCTTTTCTACTCCAAAATCCACTTCTTCTCTTTTCACTCTATGCATGGAGGCTATCTTTTCACTAACAAAACCCACATTGATTCCTTCCAGAGCACACACCAGAATAAATCTGGGCTTACCTAAAGGTAAGTCCAAAAAAGCACTTAAATCCACAATGGGAGTAATCCTGCCTCGAAGGTTAATCCAGCCTTTAACCACCCCGCCACTTCCTGGAAACCTGGTGGGCTCTGTATAACGAATGACCTCCTTGACCTTTTCCACTGGCAGGGCAAATTCCTCTCCTCCTAAAAAAAATCCCACTAAAGAAAATTCCTTGGGCAAAGTTTTATTACTTTCTATTTTCCCAGGAACTCTAGTTTTTTGGCTGGAGACAACCCTTTTTACTTCCATCTGCTTAGTCTTTGCAGCTAAAGCACCAGGAGAAGTTGCTACTTCTTTTTCAGGTAAGGTCTTTTTGATCACTTCCTCTTTGACTGTATCTTCAGCAAAAAAATTCTCCAAAAAGGCCTTTTCTTCTGCAGTCAAAGATTCTTTATCTTCCAAGGAAAAATCCTGGGATTCAAAATATTCTTCTATGGTTTTCATAATCTATGCACTTCTTTAGCCAGGTTTAAATACTGTAAAGCACCTCTACTTTCTGGGAAAAGTTCCAAAATGGTTTTCCCCATGGAGCTGGCTTCTCTAAATTTGGTATCTATGGGAATAATAGTATTAAACAATTTATCCTTTAATTTTTTGCGTAATAAATTCAAAACTTTTCTGGAGGCCTTAGTCCTTATATCGAACATGGTAGCTAAAACTTTAAATTCCACCTCTCTTTTTAAACTCTTTTGTAAAAGCTTTAAGGTATCAAAAATAAGTTTTAAACCATGCAGGGCCAAAAAGTCTGTCTGTACTGGCACTATAACTAAATTAGAGGCAGCCAGGGCATTTAGTAAAATCACCCCGGTTTGAGGAGGACAATCTAAAAGTACATAGTCGTAGTTTTGGGCCTCTTTTTGCAGCCACTTTTTTAAAAGCCATCCTCTTCCCGGAATATTCTTTAAAGCACCTTCCACTTCTGCCATTTTAATGTGGCTGGGAACAAAGGCAAAAGGCAAGTTTTCTCGCTCATAAATAATACTTTTCTTTTCTTTTGACACCAAAAAAATATCCAGAGCAGATTCCTGATAATTACCCGGAAAAAAAGAAAGGTGTACAGTAGCACAGGCATGTGGGTCCAGGTCCATGACCAACACTTTAGTCTTTAATTTGGCCAGAGCAGAGCCCAAACTCAAGGCTGTAGTGGTTTTACCCACTCCTCCTTTCTGGTTGGCAATGGCCAAGATTTTAGGCACTAAGCTCTTACTCCTTATGTTTAAGCAAAAAGTCCACTAAAGCCTGCCAGTCGTCTTCAAAAATATTACTAAATTGTAATCCCACTTCAAATTTTTTCTCATTTATCTTTTGCACCCAGACAACCTCACCCAGACCAAAAAATTCTTCTGTATCCAGCGCAAAAACTTTACTAAAACCTGGATAATGCTTTCTTAAACCTGGAATCAGCAATTTAAATTGTAATATCTCTCCCTTCTCTGGCGCAAAAGGCACCTCAAACCTTATACCGCCAGCTCCTATATCTACACTGTAAATCTCATACCATTTTTGTTTTTTTAAAGGAAAGCTCCATTTAGCAACCTTTAACTCAAATTTTCTTTGCAATCGATAGTATTTTCTTTTTTCTACAAACATCACTCTTTTTTATACACAATACTTCCAGGATGATGTATGGGTTTAAAAGACCTGGAAAGGTTGTGTAAAGATTCTGAATGACCTAAAAACAAATATCCACCAGGCTGTAAATTGTCATAAAAATAAGAAATAACATTCTTTTTTACTTCTTCGCTAAAATAGATTATCACATTCCTACAAAAAACCACATCTGATTTGGGTATACGCTTTACCTGGAACTTATCACTCAAATTTAACTGAACAAACTCCACATATTTGGCAACTTGAGGTAAAACTTGATATTTTTCATTACCTATCTCTTTAAAATACCTTTTAGTTATGCTGGGTGGAGTGGTCCGCAACGCATAGGGAGTATAAATTCCTCTTTTGGCACTCTTAAGCACGCTGGCTGAAAGGTCATTGGCTGTTATCTTAATCTTCCAGGAATCTATTTCCTGTTTAAGTACTTCATGCAAGATAATAGAAAGGGTATAGGGCTCTTCGCCTGTAGAGCAGCCAGCAGACCAGAAATGTAAACTTTTATCACCCTTACTTATCTTTGCGGCTATAATTTCCTTTAAAATAATATCCTGGAAGACTTTTAACTGGGGAGGATTTCTAAAAAAACTGGTTTCATTGGTGGTAATAACATCAAAAAGCCTATTTAGCTCATCTTTTCTGGAAGGGTCATAGCGTAAAAAATAATAATACTCTCCAAAGGTCTTTAAGTTTAAGTCCCTTAGCCTGTTCGCCAATCTATTTTCCAAAAGATATTTTCGATTATCTCCAATATAAATCCCGGTTTGGGCATAGATAAAATCCCTTAACTGGGAAAATTCTTCATCTGTTATTTTTACATCCTTACGTAAAGTAACGCTTTTGGCCAAAAGAGAACCCATCTTACTTTACCTCATATTGCTGCTGATATTGATCCAATGCTTTTTCCACTGCCTCTTGAATTTCAAAGTCAGGTATTTCTAAAGCCTCAAGCAAGGCATGAAACCCTTCTTCGCTTTGAAGTTTTCCCAGGGCTTCAATAGCCTTTACAGCCACTATTTTATTGGAATACTCTATTAGAGCTGTTAGTTTTTTGGTAATTTCTAAAGTAACCTTGCCTTTTTTTACCAGGGCTTCAATAGCCCTTATTTTTACCCAGTCATCTGAATCATCCAGGGCTTTTAACAGGTAAGGAAGGACTTCATCGTGCTCACAATTGCCCATAAGCTCTACCAAGGTCATCCTCACTTCTGGAGCTTCATCCTCAAGTTTGGCAGCTACCACGGGCAAGGCTTCCTTATGGTTGGAACACATCTTGGCCATAGATTCTAAGGCAATTTTCCGAATATTTACATCTTCGTCTTCCAGAGCTGCTTTTACCAGATCTTGATAGGCAGACGCCTTAAGCTGGCCAAAGGCATATACAGCCATAAGCCTGTGTAAGGGATTACCATCTTCAAAAAATCTGGCAAAGCGCTCCAAAACTTCATCCCCACCAATTTTAATCAAACTCTCCAGGGCAGTTTCTTTCACATCATCCCACTGGTGATCCAGAAAGGAAAAAAGTACCTCTATAGCATTCTTATCCCTGATCCTGCCCAGATAGATAAGAGCACTCTTCAGAACGTCTCCATCCTTATGTTTTTCTAAAACCTCCAGGAAAAACTCTCTACTTTCTATCAGGGCCATTTCTTCCAAGGCTCTGGCAATCTCTCTTTGTAAATCTCTATCTTTGTGCCAAAAAACCTCTTTTAACCTTTCCCCTGCTTCTATACTCCCTATTCCTTTCAAAGTCCTAATACCCACCAGGTTGCGAGAAGGAGAGTCCACTTCCAAGCCTTTTAACAACTCTTCATTAATACCTATATGAACCAGAGCATCCGCAAATAAGTGGGCCAGATCTTCATTATGAACAGTATCTACCTGATGCTCCAGATCCAGCTCTTCCGCCAGATCCAAAAGTTTGGCTGTAGCCCTGGCATCACCAATCTTGGCCAGACCAATGATTGCCAGCTCTCGAACCTCTTCTTCCTCATCTTCCAAAGCCAAAAGAAGTAGTTCCAGATACTTCCCCTTATCCTTTTCCAGAAAAAGTTGAAAAGAGGTGCGTCCCAGTAACTGATACAAGGCTTTTAAAATTTTAAGTTGCAGAGCAAAGGGAACCTGGAAAAGCTTTTTAGCCAACAAAGGCACTGCTTTGGTAAAACCAAGAGAGCCAATCCCTTCAATAATCATGGAAGCCACCAGTTCAGAACTGCTATCCAGTCTGTTAATTAAGGTTTCCACTGTATTTTCGTCTCTAATCTTTACCAGAGCCTCAATAACTGCAAACTGCACCCACTCCTCATCATCCAGGGCCTTGCTCAAACACTCTACACTTTCAGGATGGCCAATAAGCCCTAAACTTACTGCGGCCTGATAGCGCACATTGACATCTCTATCCTTTAAAAGACTCTCACATAAGGGTTCCAGAGCCAGGTAGGATTCTGACCAGCCCAGGATATCAGCTACAAAAATGCGAATATCTCTATCTTCATCTTTTAAAAGGGGAACTAAGTGTTTAATTCCCTGCCCGGCCAAATCCCTTAAAATATCCATAGCCAGGTTACGCAGGGCAGGATTTTCTTCTTTTAAAAGAGGTATAAGTTCTTTAACTGTTTCTTCTCCCCCTAGCTTACGCAAGGCCAGGTCTGCTGCTTCCTGCACTCCCACATTTTCACTTTGTAAAAGGGGAATCAATAAAGGAACCGCCTCTTTTAATCCCCTATCTCTTGCTTCAAAGGCGCCTTCTCTTTGATCTTCTGGTTCAGAACTCTGGAGCATGGCCAAAATTTGTTCTTTTGTATATTCCATTTTTACCTTCCCTTAGTTTGATTTTTTAAGGGTTAAAAAGATATTCATATATTTTAGCAGGCATTTCTTCTGGACTTAAGACTGCATCAGCCAGGCCCTCTTCTACTATGGCCCTGGGCATACCATAGACCACACAGGAAGTTTCATCCTGAGCAACAAGCCGTGCTTCTTTTTGCTTTAACTCCTTAGCTCCTTTTAAACCATCTTTACCCATTCCAGTAAGCACTACTCCCACCCCTCTTTTGCCCACTGCTCTGGCAACAGAAGAAAACAAGACATCCACTGAAGGCTTATACAGAGCATCTCTGGGGAATTCACTTACCCTTACCTCCAGGTGAGTAACCCGTTGTTGAAGTTTTAAGTGCTTTCCCCCTGGTGCAACCAACACCTTGCCTGGCTTTAAGATCTCTTCATCTTCAGCTTCCTTTACTTCTAAGGACGAATAGGTATTCAAGCGCCTGGCAAAGGGACCAGTAAAGGCAGGTGGCATGTGCTGGGCAATGAGAATGGACGCAGGAAAATCTTGAGGAAGAAGCTCTAAAAGTCTTTGCACTACAGGTGGACCTCCTGTGGAAACGCCAATGGCTACCACATCTCTTATTTGATTATTACCCCTATAAGTTAAACTTTTTTTCTCTACTTTTGCAAGTTTTTTTAAAGAGTTAGATTTAGTTGGCACCAAATTGGGCTTTTTCCTGGCCAAACTTTTGACCTTGGCAATAAGCTCCTCTTCTATTTTCACTATTTCCAGGCTTACCTTGGAAAGCTGCTTGGGAATAAAATCCATAGCCCCCAGACTAAGGGCCTTTAAGGTGGCTTCTGCTCCTTCTGTGGTCAAGGAACTTACCATAATCACAGGCCTGGGAAATTCCTGCATGATTTTCTCCAGGGCAGTGAGGCCATCCATTACAGGCATTTCAATATCTAAAGTAACCAAATCAGGATTGTATTTTTTGATAAATTCCAGGGCTTCTTCCCCATTTCTGGCAGTGGCAACAACCTCAATTTCCTTATCCTTGCCCAACATAGTGGCAATAGCCCGGCGCATAAAGGCAGAATCATCTACCACTAAGACCTTAATCTTTTGCATAACCTCACCTGAAAGTTAAAAAATAAGCTTTAACATTCCCTTAAAGCCAGAAATATCCCTAACCCCTTCCATACCTTTTTTTTCTACCAAGAAAAACCACTTGCGCACCAACTCCTCTTCCCACTGACTCCCCACACCTGAATCCATAATTTCCTGCACCTTATCCAGAGGTAAGGCCTTGCGATAAGACCTATCTGAAGTCATGGCTTCAAAGGCATCCACCACACTTAACATTTTAATGGGCAGGGTAAGCTGATCCCCTCTTAAACCTTCTGGATAGCCTTTACCATCGACTCGTTCATGGTGGTGATAGACCAGAGGGATTACATCCTTTAAAGATTCCACTTTTCCCAGTATTTCTCTGGCAATTACAGGATGTTTTTTCATTACCTCAAATTCTTCTTGGGTTAACTTGCCTGGCTTATTTAAAATATTATCCGGGATACCAATCTTACCTATATCGTGTAAGACGCCAGCTACATAAAGCAGCTCACACTCCCTTTCTTCTAATCTCAGAAAACGAGCAAAGTTAAGGGCATAACGGGCAACATTGTCTGAATGACCTTTGGTATAGTAGTCTTTTGCTTCCACTGCCTTGGCATAAGAGTGCATGATATCCAAATTTAAACTATTTAACTTTTCCAGAGCCCAGGCATTTTGTAAGCTACTGGCTGCATGATTGCAAAAAATACTAATCAATTGCTTTTTGGTGCTTAGCAGTTGTTCATCCTTACCAGCTTCTTTTAATAATAAGGTAACTCCAACCTTTTCCTTTTGGACAATTAAAGGAGTAACCACCAAAGAAAACACCTGTTGTTTATCTTTAAAGCTAAAAGAGTTATCCCAGAGGGTTTTGCCTGCCTTCAAAGCTTCTTCCATTTTGTGAAGTAGAAGAAATAAGGAATTGTAATTTCTTCTAATTACAGCCCCTCTTAAAATGCGAGGTCTTAAGTTGCCTTGAGGATAAAGGCCTACAATAATGCCGTCCGGGTTAAAATTGCGCTGCAAGTGATAAATAAACTCCTCTAAAATGCTATCCAGGTTTTGCAAACGATTTAAGGCATTACTCAAATTTAAAATCCTGACTACATTACTTAGCCTCTTTTGTTCTAGTCTGCGCTCTCGCTCCTGAAGGACTTTTTTTACCTTAATTAAAAGATGAGAGATATTAAAAGGCTTGGGCAAATAATCAGCAGCTCCCAGCTTTATACACTCTACAGCTACTTCAATGGTGCCAAAACCAGTGGTAATTAAAAAATCTGCTTCCAGCCCTTCTTTTTTAGCCTGGCGCAAAAACTCAATCCCATTTAAACGAGGCATTTTTAAATCAGATACAACCAGGGCAATATCGCTATCTTTTCGCAGAATTTCCAGGCCTTCCTGTCCATCTTCAGCAGTCAACACTTCATAGCCTTCATCTTCTAGGGCATCCTGACAAATAACCCGGAGACTTTCCTCATCATCTACCACCAGCAACTTTAACTTGGATTCCATATTCTGACCTCTTTAAAAGACTTGTCTTACCTCGCTAAAAAAACTATTATTTTCTTTACGGGATGTGGCTCAGCCTGGCTAGAGCGCAGCGTTCGGGACGCTGAAGTCCGGGGTTCGAATCCCCGCATCCCGACCACTTTTTATCCCACTGTTTTGCGACCAATACTAAAGTAGGCAAATCCCATTTCTCCCATAAGTCTAGGCGGATAAAGATTTCGCCCATCAAAGATTAAAGGTGCTTTTAACTCCTTTTTTATCCTGTTAAAATCTGGATTTCTAAACTGATTCCACTCCGTAATAACAGCCAGGGCATCTGCCTCTTCCAGGGCTGCATATTGATCATCTACTATTTCTACATATTTATTGTCCTTTAAAAGCTCCTTGGCCCGTTCTCCAGCCACTGGATCAAAGGCCCTGATGCGCATCCCCTCTTTTGTCAGCAGGTCAATTAAAACCAGCGCAGGAGCTTCTCGCATATCATCTGTATTGGGCTTAAAACTAAGCCCCCACAGGGCCAGGGTTTTTCCCTGCACTCCTCCTTGAGGCTCAAAATATTGCTTGATTTTAAAAGCTAAAATTCTTTTCTGTAAATCATTTACCCTATCTACAGCCTGCAATAAAATGGGGTCATAGCCATATTCTATAGCAGTAGAAATAAGGGCTTTTACGTCTTTGGGAAAACAAGAACCTCCATAACCAACGCCTGGATAGATAAAATGATAGCCAATTCTATGATCTGAACCGATTCCCAGACGCACATCACCCACATCTGCTCCTACCAGTTCACAGATATTGGCAATTTCATTGATAAAGGAAATCTTTGTAGCCAACATACAATTGGCAGCATATTTGGTCATCTCTGCACTGCGTACAGACATAACAATTAACTTTTCTCTACTCCTGGCAAAAGGAGCATATAAGGCCTTGAGTAACTCTGCAGTACGCACGTTATCAGTACCTACAATCACCCTATCAGGTTTCATAAAGTCATTTACAGCATCACCTTCTTTTAAAAATTCAGGATTGGAAACCACGTCAAACTCAATACT
This sequence comes from Desulfonauticus sp., assembly GCF_055126295.1. NCBI lineage: Bacteria > Pseudomonadati > Thermodesulfobacteriota > Desulfovibrionia > Desulfovibrionales > Desulfonauticaceae > Desulfonauticus > Desulfonauticus sp. Next base: position 98,989 of record NZ_JBSRHE010000008.1, read on the forward strand.
AACCCCTCTTTTCTTTTGCTCTTCTAAAATCAAAGAGCGCACCTTGTCTGCAGTGCCAACTGGTACTGTGGACTTATCCACCACAATTTTATAATCCTGCATAAGCTTACCAATATCTCTTGCCACCTGATAAACATAGGATAAATCTGCACTGCCATCTTCTTTGGGAGGAGTGCCGACACAAATAAAGACAAATAAACTATCTTTAAGCCCTTCTTCTAAACTGGTAGTAAAAGACAAACGCTTTTGAGCATAATTTCTCTTAACTAATTCTTCCAGACCAGGTTCATAGATGTGTACTATCCCCTGTTTTAACTTTTCCACCACCTCAGGGTTAATATCCACGCAGCAGACATTATTTCCCATTTCAGCAAAACAGGCTGCACTGACCAAACCTACATATCCAGTACCTACGATACATACATTCATAGTTAATTCTCACTCCTTTTCAAAAGAATTCCAATTTACACCTTTTAACAAAGGGATATCCCCAAGGTCAACTACAAAGCCTTGATTTTTTTAATACCCTATGCCAAGTTTTTGTTTCTTATGGATAAAAAATATTTACTCTCTTTTGGGTGGTTTTGCTTGCCCTTTTGTTTAGGTCTTATAGGGCTTTATCTTTTTGCTCCAATAAAAAACCTTTACCCTTTTTTTCACTCTTTAAAAACAACCCATCCAGGTTTTAGCAATTTTGTACTTTTTTTAACCAATTGGGGTAATTTTTTTTTCTATCCCATCTATCTTTACTTTTTAATTAAGGGCCTAAAAGAAAAAAAGCCTAAACTTACCTATCTGGCTCTCTTTTATCTTTGTTTTCAACTTCTTATCTCCTTTCTCCTGGTAAGAATCTTAAAAATCTCCCTGGGAAGGGCCAGGCCAGAATTTGGCTCTCATTTTACCTTTTTCTCTCTTAGCTCCAGTTATCATTCCTTTCCTTCCGGGCATACCACGGAAATCTTTGGAGCAGCTCTTCCTTTGGCACTTAAAAGCAAGAAAAAAAGCAAACAATTTTTACTTGGTGTTGTTGCTTTTGCTGTGGGCTTTTCTAGAATATATTTAGGCCAACATCACCTAACCGATGTCATGGCTGGTTTTATTTTGGGCAATTGTAGTGGGATCTTAACCTTTTATTTCTGGAGAAAAAAATGTCAGCAACTAGCACCTTCCAAAAAATAAATAACTTTTTAGCCAGATATCCGCTCCTACCTTTAATTTTTATTTACCTTTTACATACTCTCTTTACCCTGCACACCAGAAGCCTCTGGTTTTCAGATGAAGTGCGCTATGCCAATGTCTATGAGCACCTGGTCCAACACCAAAAATGGCTGGTCCTTTATTTAAATGGAGTACCCTATCCAGATAAACCACCTCTTTACTTCTGGTTTTTGCACCTTTTATCCCAGCTAACCACCCTAAAGGGACCGCTACTTTTTTTCCTGGGCTCAGCAATAAGTGGTTTTTTGTACCTTTTAGCCACCTATTTTTTAGGTAAAGTTGTGCTCCAGGATCCCAAAAGAGTGTTTATTGGCTGCGCTCTGCTTTTAACCAATTTTTATTTTTTAGGGCTAATTCATTATTTTCGGATGGATTTACTCTTTGCCACTTTTATCCTGGTTGCCCATATTTTTCTCTTTGTTTACCTAGAAAAAGAAAAAATCCCTTTCCTTTACCTGGGATTTTTTTGCTCTTTTTTAGCCCTTTTGACCAAAGGCCCTTTGGGTTTTGCCTTTCCCCTGCTCACTTTTCTTTTCTATGCCCTTTTAACTAAAAAAAAGAACCTGCTCTTAAACAAGCATCTGGGTTTTGCTTTACTGGGAGTTTTGGGCCTGGCTGGGCTATGGTTGGTGGGAGCTTACCTGGTAGAAGGCAAGGATTTTATTCACAACATCTTATATGACCAAATTTATAGGCGAGCTACTAACACCTGGCATCATCCCCAGCCCTTTTACCACTATTTCTTGGTGTTTCCTCTGGTAGTCTTACCCTGGTCCTTACTCTTTTTGTTTCCGCGCCAGTTAAAGCTATTTCAACTAAGCAAAGGGGAAAAATTTCTTTTAACTTTTTTCTTTTCTGGTTTTACTCTCTTATCTCTTATAAGTATAAAAATTGCAGTCTATCTCTTACCCCTTTTTGCGCCTTTTTTTCTGTTTTGCTCGCGTTTTTTTATCTCTTCTAAAATGGCCATAAGAAAACCTCTGGGATTTTTCTTTTTGCTTCTGGCTATTATTTTGCCCTGGATAAATTATTTTCCTGTAATAGAAGTCACCCTACAAGGTCTCCCACTTCTAAGCCTTATGTTTCTGGTTTTAGCTATTATTCTCTTGAAAAAAAACTTTACGCCCTATCAAAGTCTTATTTTTCTACTCCTAACCTTACCCTTTATCTTTATCTTTACCGCTACAAAAGTGGCTCCTTCTTTAGACCCTCTTATGAGCCCCAAAAACCAGGCCCTGGTCATAAAAAAATACATCCAACAGGGCTATACTCCCCTAGCTTATAAAATCTATTCTGGGATTTATACTTACTATGCAGGTAAAAATATAAAGGAAACCAAAGAAATAGAAGAAGTAAAAAAACAACTACAAGAAAACCCTCATACCCTCTTAATTATGCCTGAAAAATACTACCAAAAATATGAGGATGTTTTAAAGGGTTTAAAAATAGTCCACAAACAGAAAATTGTAGAGCAAGATTATTTATTGTTGGTGAGAGGGTGATATTGTAAAGGGTGTCAAGGTATAAACTTCTTTATCATCCTTCCCAATCTAAATCTTACGATACTCCTATACAACCAGACGTATACCCAGCAGAAAAGAATGCTAAAAAAAATAAGAACTGAAGTATTTTGCCAGAAAATTACGGCCGGGATAATCCCAAAGGAACAAATAAGCCAGAGTAAGGGCGAAGTGGCAGAGTTGCGCCTGAGTCTTTCATTACGATGAATATTATAAATCAATGGCACAACTCTTTTATAAACTAACATATGAAAATGTAGCCCATCTGGTGTAAAAGGAGACTTACTTCTTAAAATTTTTTTTCTATAAAAAGAAAATACTGTCTCAAAAACAGGATAAACTACTGCTAAAAGTGGAAACCAGGGCGATACCTGAGGATGTCGTTTTACCAGTAACACAGATAACACAGCTATGGTAAAGCCGATAAAATAGGCCCCTCCATCTCCTAAAAAGATTTTACCAAAAGGATAATTCCAGATAAAAAAACCAGCAATACCACCTATGAGCACAAAGGAGAGAATATAAATAAATTCATCCCTTACTTTATATCCCACATACCCTAAAGCCAGTAAAATAAGAATAGAAACCACAGCAGCAAGGCCATTATAGCCATCAATAATATTAATAGCATTGGCAACACCAGCAATGGCAAAAAGAGTAAAACCTAAAGCAATTATCTTAAATTGGAAAATACTATCTATAAGGGGCAAATCTATTCTGGTAAGATATACATCTAATAAAAAATAAGCCAGCATTCCTGAAAAGATTGAAGCCAGCAAACGTATCTTCGGAGAAATTTTTTTAGTTATATCCTCGGCTAATCCAAATAAAAATAGCGGTAAGGTTGATAAAAAAAACAAAAAATACCTTTTATCATGTTTATAAAAGTTTATAAACAAAATCACGCCTAAAAAAGCCAAAAATATTCCTATTCCACCAATTCTAGGAGTAGGTTTATCATGAAATTTTTGTGGCCCATCAAAGCAATCAGAACAAAAATTATTATTTTTAGCAAAAATAAAAATAATAAAAAAACATACCACAAAAGAAATTAAAAAACTCATTAACAATAGATTAACCATTTATTGTCCTATCTGAAAGTTATTTTTCTCAGGCAGGAGGGAAATAATTTCTATTTGCAGTCCTTACCCACACAAATATCTGCCTTAATCTTTTCCAAAATCTTAGGACCTATCCCCTTTACCTTTAATAAATCCTCTACTGAGGTAAATTTGCCCTGACTTTCCCTATAACTGACAATATTTTTTGCCTTAACTGTTCCTATATGTGGTAAAGATGCTAACTCTTCTTCACTAGCTGTATTTATATTTACTTTGGCCAAAACCAAAGAAGTAAACATAAAGAAAAATATTATTATACTTAATAATATCCTCTTCATAATTTACTCTCCTTTTAATCATCCCCCCTGCCTGAGAAAGTTAAATTGAAAAATAAAAAATTTTAGTTGTTTTGACAAGTATTGTGTTAGTTAAGTGGCATATTAGTTGAGTGGAATAGTAGAATAGTGCTTAATTCTTGTTAGTTACTACCTTGCACTTCCTCAATCCACTCATCTACTTAACCACTAAACTGCTCAACAACTCATCCCTAACTCCTCCCATTCAAAATTTACAATATTCTTTTCCTCGGAGCTAAATTCTATACCAACCAGGTAAATTTCTTTAGATTTATTTAAATACTTCTGCGCATAATCTCTTTCTTTTATCTGTTTTAAGGCTTCTCCTTTCCCTTTATTGGTCACATCTTCACCAATAACCCTAAAACCCAGCGAGGAAACATAGGTAAATATTATACTCGCATAAAAACCTTTATACAAATTTAAATCGTTTTTGGTATAATTTGTATATGGTATTGAGGAAAATAGAGAGACAAGAGATTTTT
>NZ_JBSRHE010000009.1:0-77254 GCF_055126295.1 Desulfonauticus sp.
GATTATTGACTCTGAGTATCAGGCCATGGCTTCAGAAATTACCCGAATTGCCAATGCCACAGACTTTAATGGCATTTATCTCTTAAATGGAAACCTCTCTGCAGGAACTTCCCATCTTGACCAATCTGCTTGGTACAATGACCACAATGGTGCTGGCTTAACTCCCACAGGTCCTTTAAAGGTACACTTTGGTACAGGTAATGATTCTGCAGAAGACTATTACTACATTGCCATTCAAACCGCCACAGCCTCTGCCTTTGGCCTGGGTAATAGTGCTGCTAGTACTGCTGCTGGTTATACCATCTCCACTCAAAGTGCTGCCCAAAATGCCCTTACTGCTATTCAAGACGCCATTGTTTCCAAGGATAGAATCAGGGCCTCTTTAGGTGCTTTACAAAACAGATTGCAAAACACCATTACCAACTTACAGATTCAGGCGGAGAACCTCCAGGCTGCAGAATCTCGTATCTCTGACGTGGACGTGGCCACAGAAATGACCGAATTCGTAAGACAACAGATTCTCACTCAATCTGCAGTAGCCATGCTGGCTCAGGCCAACAGCTTACCCAGAATGGCCTTGCAATTGATTTCTGGTTAATGTTTAAGTGCTTTCTTAGACTAAAAAAGGGTAGGCTCAGCCTACCCTTTTTTTAACTCAGGCATTCTTTTTGCATATTTTCCAGGCAAAAGGACTTTTTTGCCGGGGGAAAAATGGTTGCAGAAACTGATTATCTCACTTCAGGACAAATCCACTTTACAGGTCTTGGCTCAGGCACAGATTTTGACACCATGATTAACAAGCTGGTGGAATTAGAAAGCCAGCACATTACTCGTTTACAAACCTGGAAACAATCCTGGCAGGATAAAATAACTGCCTTTCAAGAACTAAATATTGCCATGCTCAACCTGGAAAGCACCTTAAAGGGCATGGATTCCTTGCAAGAATTTTTTATCAAAACCACTGATACCACAGATAGTACTGTTTTAACTGCCAGTGCTTCCAGTTCAGCGCAGGTGGGCACTCACTCCATTGAAATCAACCAGCTGGCCCAAAATCATGTCCTGGTCAGTAAAAACTCCTTTGCCTCTGAAGATACTATCATCAATAATACCGGCGGAGACGAAACCTTAACTTATACTTACAATGGAGAAAATGTAACCCTTACCATTCCTGATGGGACAAGTCTTTCTACCCTGGTTAACCTGATTAACAACGACCCCAATAATCCGGGTATCAGGGCTTCTATTCTCAAAAAATCAGATAATACCTACCATCTACAGCTAAAAGGCCTGGATCTGGGCAGTAATTATAGCATCACTATTAGTAGTGGTCCCAGTAGTTTTGATTCAGATGCCTCTTCTAGCATAGACAACAGTGATTTTTTTGAAACTCAAAGTGCCCAAAACTCCCAGATTAAGGTAGATGGTTTTCCCAGTGATGGCACCTGGATTGAACGCAGTTCCAATACCCTGGATGATGTGATCACAGGGCTTACTCTGAACTTAAAAGATACAGGAACTGTTCAACTTACTGTAAGTAATGATACTTCGGCCATAAAAGAACAAATCGTTACCTTTGTGGACCAGGTAAATAGTATCTTAAGCATTATTCGGGAGCAAACCAAGGTAGATAATTCCACCGGAGAAGGCTCCCTACTTACTGGAAACTATGGCCTGCAAATCATTCAGCAAAAAATAAAAGATATCCTCTCCTCTAAAGGTATAGGTTTTGACCGCAATAGTGATACCTACACAGTACTTGCCAGCATAGGCATAACCACAGATGCCAATGAATCCTCTCCCACTCTGGGACAACTACTTCTAGATGAAAGCAAGTTGGATGAAGCCTTAAGCAATGACCCGCAAGCAGTAGCTGAAATTTTTAGTGCTGATTATGTACCTACTAGCTCCAGTTCTGATTTTCGCTATTATTCCCATATCTCTGGCATAACCCAGGGAGGAGTTTATACTGTCTCCTATACGGTGAGTGGAGGAGTGATTACTTCTGCTACCATAGACGGCAAAACAGCTAGTATTTCCAATAATATTCTCACCGCTACCGAAGGAGATGCCAAGGGTCTAGCCATTCAGGTGGACAATCTTACAGATGGCACCTATAGCGGAACCCTGCGCTTAAAATACGGTAAAATTTTGGAATTAAGGGACAGCCTAGATGAACTAACAGACTCTGATACAGGCCCCCTGAATGTGCTGGAAGACAATTATAATGAAATCATTGAAGATATAGACGAAAAAATTGCCTGGGAACAAAAACGAATTGAGCGCTATGAAAGCGACCTGCGAGATAGATTTGCCCGTTTAGAAGAATTACTGGGCTACTACAATCAACTGGATACTCAACTATCTTCCCAAATCAAATCCTTAGGTAGTGGAAGTAGTTCTTAAGGAGGAACACCCAAAATGCAACTAGCTCAAAACTATCTTAAAGTTCAGGTAAATACCACTTCCCAAGAAGAACTGGTGGTGCTAATCTTTGAAGCTGCAATCAAATACCTGGAACAAGCCAAGGAAAAAATAAAAGAAAAGGATTATGCCCAGAAGGGAATTTTAATCTCCAAGGCCTTGGATTGTATAGCTGAGCTAGATTCCAGTTTAAATATGGAAAAAGGGGGAGAAATAGCCAAAAACCTTCACGCCCTTTATTTTTACTGTCAAAGTAAACTCCTTATGGCCAACCTAAAGCTAGACTGCCAGGTCATTGATGAGGTCATTGGTATTTTGCGCAAAATAGGCTCTGCCTTTGCAGAAATTACCCAATCTAGCTAATTCTTTTCTTGTGTTTTTTTTCTCTTACTTGCCTTTTTAAAGCCAACAGCCTATCTAGGTTTTATATCTTTTTAGCTGGTAACTTATGTCCTACTTATTACAATTTTATCTCTTAATTGACCCCTTGCTTATTTTCTTCTTTAGAATTCCTAAAATCCCCATTCTGGGCTTTTACCTGGGCAATGGGGTGCTAAGCCTTATCTGTGTACTTCTAGGCGAAATAACCATGGTCTTAATTTATCGCTACAATAAATCCTATTTTGACCAATTAAACCAGGAAATGCTCCAAAACCACACCCTATCCATCAAGGCAATTCTATTTAAAAGTAAAGAGCACTACAAAGCTGCCAACACCCTGGCCAACGAAGCCTTTGGAAAAACCTTTTTTGCCAGCTTAGCCCTTTTTGCTTCTTCTCTCTGGCCTATTCCCTTTGCTTTGGGCTGGCTTAGTTTTCGTTTTAATGAAGTAACCTTTCCCCTTTGGCCCACTTCTTTTGAATTGGGATATGTGGGAGTATTTATTCCCATCTATATTTTAATCCGAATGCTCTTGGGAAAAGTGAAAAAAAAGATTTCCTGGTTGCAAATTGGAGACAGCAGCCTAGAGGAAGAGGAAATTCTCTCCTGGCAAGACTTACATAAAAAAAGTGAGGAAAAATAAATGCGTTTGGGCGAATACTCTTTTCAAGAATTTATTGAAGTCGTCAGAAAGTTTCACGGTAGTCCTGCTCCAGGCATACTTTTAGGTGGAGTTATGTTGGAAGTGGGTAAGAAACTTCTTCCTCCCAAAACCATTTTTGACGTTATCTGTGAAACCCCCAAGTGTCTCCCTGATGCTGTGCAACTCCTTACTTTATGTACCATTGGTAATGGCTGGTTAAAGATTTTTAACTTAGGCCGCTATGCCCTTACCCTCTATGACAAATATGAAGGTACAGGAGTCAGAGTATATGTAGATAGCGAGAAATTAGACCAGGCACCTGCCTTAAGGGATTGGTTTTTAAAACTGGTTCCCAAAAAAGAACAATCCTTGAGCCAGATTCTGGAAGAAATAAGGGAAAAAGGAGAAAACATTCTATCCACTACCGAGGTAAAGGTTAATTTAAATCTGGTCAGCAAAAGTAAGCGCTCTCAAATAGGTATTTGTCCCTTATGTAAAGAAGCCTATCCTCTAAAGGACGGCTCCATTTGCCGTGCCTGTCAGGGAGAAAGTCCTTATCTGGATACAGAAATTAGTACTCCTCAGTTAAAAACCATTCCAGCCCATAAGGCCCTGGGCAAACCCTTAACTCACGACCTTACCCAAATAATCCCGGGCCAAAGCAAAGGAGCAGTCTTTAAAAAAGGAGATATTCTCAGTGCTGGCGATCTCTGTCGACTCCAGCAAATGGGCAAGGAACATCTCTACGAACCCTTAGATGATAATCAAAATTTTATCCATGAAAACGAAGTAGCAGAAGCCTTTGCCCAAAAAATGGCTGGACCTGGAGTAAGTTATGACCTTCCTCCCAAAGAGGGAAAAATAAACTTTAAAGCCAGTAGGGATGGACTCTTTGTAGTAGATAGGGAGAGACTTGTTTCCTTTAACCTGGTGCCAGAAGTAATGTGTTCCTGCAGGCAAAACTACTCCCTGGTCAAAAAAGATGGGCTCCTGGCTGGCACCAGAGCTATTCCTCTTTATCTGGCAAAAAAGTATTTTCTCCAGGCCTTAAGTTTTTTGGATACTCCTCTTTTTAAGGTACTGCCTCTACCAGAAAAAAAAGTAGGGCTTCTCATTACTGGCAATGAGGTCTTTTATGGACACATAGAAGATAAATTTGAACCCATTATTACCAATAAGGTTGAAACCCTGGGAAGCAAGGTCATAGCCACTGTAAAAAGCCCGGACAATACTAAAGAAATAAAAGACGCTGTTCACTTGCTCCTGGAGAAAGGGGCAGACCTTGTCATTACCACAGCGGGGCTTTCTGTAGACCCGGATGATGTCACCCGCAAAGGGCTAATAGAAGCTGGGTTAAAAAATTACCTCTATGGAGCACCCATTTTGCCAGGAGCCATGACCCTTATAGGGGAAATAGGCCAGGCAAAAGTGCTGGGCGTGCCAGCTTGTGCCCTTTATTTCCAGAGGACCAGCTTAGACCTTATTTTACCCAGACTTATTGCTGGAGTTAACATTCAACGCAAAGACCTGGCTGAAATGGCTGAAGGCGGACTTTGCCTTAATTGCAAGCAATGCACTTTTCCCAAGTGTTATTTTGGTAAATAGCCCTCCTAATCCTTCTCCAATAACCCAAATCTCCTAACCCACCTGGTTTCTTAAGAAGAGGTGGGTTTCCTTTTATTTTTTTCTTTAACTTGACTTAAAAACTACTCTTTTTTAGTTTTAAAACCAGAATAACCAATAAAGGGAGATCCTACATGGAACTGAGTAAAAAATTCCTGGTTACGGTAAGTGAAGATTATTCCAAACTTTATGGAGTAAAATTTTTAGCCAGTTTTTTAACCAACCTCAAAAACATCTTCATTGACCTTATCTACATCGCTCCCAACCCCAAAAAAAATCACCCCCAAAACGGTAGTGAAGCTCTCATTACACATAATTTAAAAGAAAGTTATCAGAAAAAAGGCCAAGAGGCTTTAAATACAGCTCTAGACTACCTCGTTAACCACAATTTTAAAAAAGAACATATAAAAACTATCTTTAAGTATCAAAGTTATTCTACAGCAGAAGATTTAATTTATGAAGCCCATAAGGGGTTATATGATGCGTTAGTCTTAGGCAATAGAGGCCTTTCCTTTTTAGAAGAAAAAATATTTGGAAGTGTAACCAAAAACATTTTAAAGGCTAAAATAGATTTTCCAGTCTGGGTCTGTAGAGAGCCTCAAATCAAAAATAGAGATGTAGTTATTTGTGTAGATGGAAGTAGAGAAAGTTATTGTGTAGCTGACCATGTGGGATTTGTTCTAAATGACCAGCCAGAGCACAAGATATACCTTCTCCATATCTTAGATAAAGATAGTAAAGATCCCTATCAACTATTTAAAAAAGCAGAAGAAGAGATTACTGGCAATGGCTTTCCTCGTACCCACATTGAAAGCAAAATACTCCAAGGAAAAGATGTGTGTTCCCTTATTTTAAATTTTGCAAAAGAGAAAAAAGCTGGGGTGGTAGCTTTAGGTAAAAGCGATTCGGAAGAAAAAATTTTTAGTTTATTCTTCAAAAGTAATTCAGTCTCTTCCGAAATATTCAAACGCTTTGAACATATGGCCTTGTGGATGTGTAAATAAACTAAATATATCCCTTCAAGTCAGACCAAAGGAGGCCCAAAAGCTCGTAAAAAAGCCTCTCGCTTTTTTGCACTCCCTTATAAGAGGGAAAATACTCCCAGAGGGTATAATTGGAAGTTTTTCTCGTTAGGTAAGGACTGGGCGAGGGAATGGGATTAAGGCCTTCTTTTTGAAAAAGTAAAAGAGCTCTTTGCATATGGGTAGCTGAAGTAACCAGGACAAAATTTTTACCCTTTAATAAGCGCTTCAAATTTAAAACTTCTTCTCTCGTATCTAAAGAAGTTTCTTCCACTAAAATATCTGTAGCAGGCACTCCTAACAACACAGCCACTTCTTTCATTACCTGGGCATTGCTCTTTTGGTCCTTTATTTTACCCCCAGAATAAATCAATTTAGCCCCTGGGAACATCTTTTTCAATCTAATGCTTTCAATAACCCTAGGTAAAGTCAAGGGCTGGAGCTCAGAATTGGGAGGCAAAAATTCATTACTATCATGCCCTCCGCCTAAAACCACAATATAGCTAATGGGTTCTTTAGGGATTTCATTTAAAGGTAAATAGCGATGTTCAAAGGGATAAAGTACCTGATCCATAAAAGGTTCAGAAGAAACTAAAAATAAAAAAACTGCACCAAAAACTACAAACCCAATCCCATAGTTTCTTTTTTTCTTATTTTTATAGCAGATATAGACACCTAAAAGTATAAATTCCAGGGCCAAAGGCAAAGGGAAAAGCAGACGCGAAATTATTTTTTTTAAATAAAAGGCAACCAAAATTTACTCCCTTTTTATTTTGCTTTGTTGTAAAAGGACAAAATCCGCCAGCACCAACAAAACCATTGCCTCCAATACTGGAACTATCCTGGGAATAGCTGAAATATCATGCCTTCCACCAATACGAATCTCTACCTCTTCTCCCTGCTGATTGATGGTTTTCTGGGGTTTGGCAATAGACGGAATGGGTTTTACCGCTGCTCTTAAAACCAAAGGTTGGCCAGAAGAGATTCCTCCCAAAATACCTCCGGCCTGGTTGCTTAAAAAGCCTTCTTTACTCAAAGGGTCATTATTTTCACTGCCCAAAAGCCTGGCTGCTTCAAATCCACTTCCTATTTCCACTCCTTTTACAGCTCCAACTCCCATGAGGGCATAGGCCAATCTGGCATCCAGCTTGTCAAAAACAGGCTCTCCCAAACCTGCAGGCACATTTTCCACCACTATTTCCACTATTCCACCCAGCGTATCTCCGGCCTTACGCACCTCTTTTATCCTTTGCTCCCACAGGGAAATAACTTCCGTTTCAGGGGCAAAAAAAGGCCTGCTTTTAGATCCCCTTATATCTTCTCTTTGAGCTCTAATTCCTCCTAACTCCAGAGTATAGCTAAAAATTTCTATCCCTAAAGTTTTTAAAAAGGTCCTGGCAATAGCTCCTCCTACTACCCTGGAAACAGTTTCTCTACCTGAAGCCCTGCCACCACCTCGATAGTCTCGAATCCCGTATTTCCGGGCATAGGTAAAATCAGCATGCCCTGGTCTATAGATATCCTTTAGGAAACCATAATCTTTTGAACGCATATCTTCATTGGCAATATAAAAACCAATGGCAGTACCAGTGGTTTTACCCTCAAAAACCCCGGAAAGCAGTTTAACCTTATCCCCTTCTTTCCTCTTGGTAGCCGCTATACCCTGCCCAGGACGACGCAAGTCCAAATCCCTTTGAATTATTTCTTCACTAAGTTCTATTCCTGGAGGGCAACCTTCTACTACACCGCCCAGGCCCGGGCCATGAGATTCTCCAAAAGTAGTTAACCTAAAAATTCTGCCAAAGGTATCTCCACTCATTTTCTGACCTTATTTAAAATCTCATTTACAATTAGTTCTAAATTTTTATTTCCATCTATAATTTCAGTAGCACAGTCAAGATAAAATTTTTCCCTTTCCTGTAAAACTGTTTCTATTTCTTTTTCTAAAGACAGGTTGGTTAAAGGAGGCCTGTTGGTTAAGGCCTCTTTATGGCCAAGTCTCTTTAACACTTCTTTAACACTTACCTCTAAATAAAATACCCATTTTTTCTGTTTTAAAAAAGCTCTATTTTCCTTTTTTAAAATAATTCCACCACCAGTAGCTATTACAGTACTAGTCAAATTACCAGTTAAGTAAAGCACTTCTGTTTCCAGAAGACGAAAATAGTCCCAGCCCTTTTCTTCTACCAGTTGAGTAATATTTTTCCCCTCTTTTTCAACGATGAGCTCATCAGTATCCAGAAAAGCAAACTCTAAATTTTGAGCCAACAATTTACCCACCGTGGTTTTTCCACTTCCCCTGGGGCCTATTAGATAAATGTTTTCCTCTGCTTTTATTTTTGCGCCCATTTTAGCTCCCACTCAGCAAGTTCTTCAGGAGTTAAAGAAGGGCTTGCATACAAGCCTTTTTTTTCTCTTTGCCTGAAGGCTTCATACAAGATAATGGCTGCAGCTACAGAAACATTAAAACTTTGCACCATGCCCACCATGGGGATATAAAGCTCATGGGGCACAAGTTTAATTAAGGCTTCTTCCACGCCCCTGTGTTCATTACCCAAAATAACTGCCGTAGGTTTACTAAAATCCCAATCCTGCACCCTAAGAGCTGTGGAAGAAAAACCAGTTCTAACCAAGGTAAATCCCTGACTTTGTAAAGATTCAACCATGTCTCTGGCCTCTTTGTGCCGAATACACTCCACCCATTTTTTGGCTGAAGCAGAAGACTTTTTACCCAGTACAGGAAAGGCTTCTTTTGAATAGTAAAGATGTACCCAGCCCACGCCAAAGGCATCACAACTTCTCAAAATAGCCGAAACATTGTGAGGGTCATGAATATTGTTCAGGATTAAAGTAAGTTCCTTTTGTCTTTTGCTTAAAACCTGCCTGATTTTCTCCCTTCTTTTCTCTGTAAGAGTCTCCACTGGTCTAAACAAGGCTAACTCTCCTCCTTAATTATTCTCCATTTTTTAAAGCATAGAGAAGATATTCCTGGTTCCCTTTAGGGCCTTTGATTTTAGAAGGGACCGTACCTCTAACTTCCAGTCCCAGTTCTTCTACCTTAAGACATATCTCTGTAAGCACTTGCTGTTGCTTATCCCAGGAAGTCACCACTCCCTTTTTAGTTTCGCCTTTGCCTACTTCAAACTGGGGCTTAACCAGAGCAACTACTTCTCCTTTGGCCTTTAAAAACTTCAATGCTGCAGGAAGGACCAGCTTTAAACTGATAAAGGAACAATCTATGGTCAAAAAATCTACCTTTTCAGGCAAAAGTTCTGGCTCGGCATAACGAATGTTTATCTTTTCCAGATTAATCACCCTGGGATCCTGGCGCAATTTATAATCCAGTTGTCCTTCCCCCACATCCAGGGCATAGACCTTTTGGGCTCCGTGTTGTAAAAGACAATCTGTAAATCCTCCAGTAGAAGCTCCCACATCCAGGCACACCTTATCCTTTAACTGTAACTTAAAGTGCTCAATGGCAGTTAAAAGTTTATAGCCCCCTCGACTCACAAAGCGCTCTTTTTCTTTGAGTTTAAATTCTGTTTCTTCTAAATAGGCACTGCCAGGCTTTTCCACCAGATACCAGTGTCCCTCTCTTTGAAAGAAAACCTGGCCAGCCATAATAAGCCTTTTGGCCTTTTCTCTAGAATCCACCAGTTTTTTTCGCACCAAAAGAATATCTGCCCGCTCTTTTCTTTTTTTGCTAGCCAACCCCTTCCTCCAATTTACATCTTGCTTTCCCCAGGCGTTAGTTCTATTATTCTTTTTACCTCAAGCCAAAGGAGTAGTAAGTAAAAGTGAATGAGCTTCCTGTAAAAGTCAAATTTTTATCCCCTCTTTGTACCCCTCAAAACTTAACCTATGCTACAGAACACTCCGCCGGGCTGGACCTTAGGGCCTGTATCTCAGAAAAAGAACTGTGGATAGCTCCTGGGGAAAAGAAAAAAATTCCCACTGGCATTGCCATAGAAATAACTCAAAAGAATATAGCTGGCTTTATCTTTTCCCGTAGTGGTCTAGGGACCAAAGAAGGACTGGTGGTAACCCAGGGAGTAGGCGTGGTGGACCCAGATTATAGAGGGGAAATCTTTGTCTCTCTTTACAACTTAAGCTCTACTCCCCAAAAAATAGAACAAGGCCAGCGCATAGCCCAGCTTATTTTCCTGCCTTTTTTTAGAGCCAAGCTTATTCCTGCTGATACCCTGGCTGAAACTAAAAGAGGGGCAGGAGGTTTTGGACATACTGGCAAACAATAACTACCCCCCACTAACACTATGGATTCCTTTTTAGCCATTTTAAATACAGTTTTACCTGTGTTTTTACTGATTTTTCTGGGTTATGGATTAAAAAAAGTGGGTTTAATCTCTGAAACTTTTTTGCAAGAAGGCAACAAAGTTATCTACTATGTTTTCTTACCCCTGCTTATCTTTTATAAAATAGCTCTAGCTGACTTTAAAACCAGCTTTAATCCCTATCTGGTTTTAGCCTCTTATCTGGCCTTAATCCTTTGTTTTCTAGCTTTTATGCATATACCTAACAAATCCCCGGCCCTAAAGGGTACTTTTGTTATGTCTTCTCTACGGGGGAATTTGGCGTACATTGGACTTTCTGTAATCTATCAAGCCTACGGAGATAAAGGGCTCCTGATTGGCAGTGTTTTAATGGGATTTCTGGCTCCTCTGCTCAATTTAATCTCTGTGCTAGCCTTTGCCTTTCGCAAAGACATTCAGGTCTCTATTAAACATATTATAGTCAAAGAAATCTTACTCAATCCTCTTATTTTAGCTTCTTTTTTGGGTATTGCCTTTAGTTTGTGGGAAATAAAACTTCCTATTCTTATTGACAGGACCATAGCTCTTTCCTCTGGACTTACTTTACCTCTGGCTTTAATCTCCATAGGTGGCACTTTTACCTTTGAAAAGATAAAGGGAAATTTAAAAATACTTGTGCTCTCTACTGGCTGTAAGCTTTTCTTCTTACCTTTGTTAACCTATCTTTGCCTTTTACTTTTTCCTATAGAACCTCTAGAAAAGGCTGTGGCCCTAATTTTAGCTGCCACTCCCACTGCCATTGCCACCTATGTAATGGCTCAGGAGTTAAAAGGAGATTTACACCTGGCCAGAAGTCTGGTTATGCTAACGACACTTCTCTCTATTTTTAGTTTCACTTTATATCTTTTTTTACTGCAAAAATATCTTTTCTAGGAGAGAAATATGAAGAGTTTACAAGAATTTCAACAAAAGGAAAAAGAGTTGTTAATGCCCACCTATGCCAGATATCCCCTGGCCATTGAGCGGGGAGATGGATATTTTCTCTATGATTTTGAAGGAAAAAGGTACTATGACTTTTTGGCAGGAATTGCTGTTTGTATTCTGGGACACAATCATCCAGCCATAAATCAAACCCTAGCCAGACAGAGCCAAAAACTTATCCATGTAAGCAATCTCTTTTTTCAGGAAGAGCAGCTAAAATTAGCTGAAAAATTACAAAAATACTCAGGCCAAAGAAAAATCTTCTTTTGTAATTCAGGTGCAGAAGCCAACGAAGGTGCCATAAAACTGGTTCGGCGTTATTTTCAAAGAATAAAAAAAGAAGAACGCTACGAAATTATCACCTTTAGCAACTCCTTTCATGGCAGGACTCTGGCCACCCTTACGGCTACAGGGCAAGATAAAGTAAAAGATGGTTTTGCCCCTTTACCTGCAGGCTTTAAAACCATTCCCTTCAACGAAGTACAGGCCCTAGAAGAGCACTGCACTTCTAAGACTGCTGCTATCATGCTGGAGGTGATTCAAGGAGAAGGAGGAGTTAATCCCTTAAGTCCTGAATTTGCCTTGCAAATTAAAGAAATTTGTAAACAAAAAGACTTATTACTGATTATAGACGAAGTACAAACAGGCATAGGCAGGACAGGCAAGTTCTGGGCTCATGAACATTTTGCTCTGGAGCCAGACATTATTACCACGGCCAAGGGCTTAGGAGGAGGGCTGCCCATAGGCGCAGTTCTGGCCAAAGAGGAAGTAGCTCAGGCCTTTACTCCTGGCTCCCATGGAACCACCTTTGGTGGAAATGCCCTGGCTTGTGCTGTAAGTACTACGGTTTTAGAAGTATTAGAAAGGGAAAACTTAGTGGAAAATACCCAAAAATTGGGAGATTATTTTTACATCAAAGGGGAAAGCTTACTTCAAAAATATCCTCAAAAAATAAAAAATATCAAGGGAAAGGGCCTGATGCTTGGCATTGAATTGCAAGAAGAAGGAAAAAAAATCTGGCAGTCCCTTTTAAACAAAGGCTTTATAACCAACCTTACTCAAGATAAAATTCTACGCCTTTTGCCTCCCTTAACCATAGACCAAAAGGCAGTGGATGCATTTTTCTTGGCTTTGGAAGAAAGTTTTAAGGAATAATGGAAACTCGTTTAAAAGAAAATACTTTTGACCTGGTGGTCATTGGAGGAGGAGCCACTGGTTGTGGCCTGGCCCTGGATGCTGCCACTCGTGGTCTTAAAACCCTGTTGCTGGAAAAAGAAGACTTTGCTTCAGGCACCAGCAGTAAAAGCAGCAAACTCTTACACGGTGGGGTCAGATATTTAGAGCAGGCCATAAGACATCGGGACAAAGGCCAGTATCAGTTAGTAAAGGAAGCCTTAAAAGAGCGCTTTTTACTCTTACAAAATGCCCCTCATCTCTGTCACTCTTTAACCTTTATTGTCCCCCTTTATAGATGGAAAGACCTACCTTACCTCTTTACCGGGCTTTGCCTCTATGATTTTATTGCCAAGGATAAATCCCTGGGTAGAACCAAACTTATTTCAGCCCACACCACCTACCAAATTTTTCCTTTCTTAAAAGAAAAAAAACTAAAAGCAGGTCTAATCTACTATGACGGCCAGTTTAATGACTTTAGGCTGGCTATCTCTCTGGTAAAAAGTGCCAGTAAGTATGGGGCTACTCTCTTAAATTACGCTGAAGTGCAAGATTTTATCCTGCACCAGGGGAAAATTAAAGGAGTAGTATTTGTAGATAAGTTAACTGGAAAAACCCTGGAAGTAAAAGCCAAGGTAGTTATCAACGCTACAGGACCCTGGCTGGATAAAATAAGAAAACTGGCTAATCCCGGGGCTGAAGACCTCTTAATTCACTCCAAAGGTTCTCACCTGGTTTTTAAACTACCGATAAAAGACCCCTATGCCCTTTTAATTCCCAGAACAAAAGATAATCGGGTCATTTTTCTTTTACCCTGGTTTAATCAACATTACCTTCTGGGCACCACAGATATTCAATCTTCTTTAGAAGACCCCTTAAAACCAAGTAAGGAAGAAATAGATTATCTCTTACAATATTTTCACCTCTACTTTGACTACCCCCTGGAAGTGAAACACCTTACCTCTTCCTGGGCAGGCCTAAGACCCCTTTTAAAAAACAATTCCAGTAAGGACACTGCTTCTTTGAGTAGAGAGCACTACATTGAAATCATGGAGAATAATTTAGTAAGTATTGCAGGTGGTAAGTGGACGACCTTTCGCAAAATGGCCCAGGAAACCTTAGACCTGACCTTAAGCAAATTTAATCTAACTGCTAAAAAATGCCTTACTTCTCAAATCAAACTCTTTGGCAGTGAGACCTTTGACCAAGCCTTTAAACAAAACTTTCTGGCTCAAAAAGAACTAGCCCCTGACATCTTAAACCACTTACTAAATACCTATGGAGATAGAGCCTATAAAGTCCTGGAGTTAGCTAAAAACCTAAACCTTACAGAAAGAATCCTAGAGGGTTTTCCCTATATCCTGGCTGAAGTGGTTTATTGTTTAGAAGAAGAATATGTATTTAATTTTCTGGATTTTTTGGCCAGAAGAATTGATTTGGCAGAAATAAATGTGGAAAAAAGTATTCTGGCTATAGAAAAAATCCAGGATATATTTTGTACAAAACTCAATTGGGATAGAAAAACCCTGGAAGAAAATAAAAAACAGGCCATAACCCAATTAAAAAATTTTACTTTTTAAAGAAAGGAAACACGCAAATGAAAATAATCGCCCACAGAGGAGCTTCCTTTTATGCCCCGGAAAACACCTGGGCTGCTTTTAACCTGGCGATAACTCAACAGGTAGACGGAATAGAAATGGATGTACACCTAACTAAAGATAAAAAAATAGTAGTCATACATGACCTTAACACTGATAGAACTGGTAGTGAAAGCCACATCATAGAAGATAGCTCTTATGAAGTGTTAAAAGACATAGATGTTGGTAGCTGGTATGGAACAGAATTTAATACGGAAAAAATACCTCTTTTAGAAGATGTTTTAAACAAAATACCTCAAAACCTAGAGCTTTACATAGAAATAAAAAGTGATTTAAAGATAATTGACCCTCTTTTAGAGCTAATCCACAAATACCCAGAACAAAAAAATAGATTGGTTTTATTTAGCTTTAACTTAGAAGTGGTTAGTACCCTAAAAAAATATCTTCCAGACCATACCCTCTTGTGGATAGTTGAATATGGCTATAACCATGCCTTAAGTAAAAATATGTACCAAGAGACCATTACCAAGGTGGAAAAGGCGCATCTAGATGGTCTTTCTACTCTGGCAGACTTACGACACTGTCAAAACTTGGCTCCAGAAATAATAAAAAGGCAGTGGATTTTTAATGTCTGGACAGTGGACAATCTTGCCCTGGCCCGAAAATTAAAGGAACTGGGAGTGACTTCTCTTTCCACCAACAGGCCAGATTGGATTATAAAGGCCTTAAAAAGCTAACTACTCCTTTTTATGGCTAAAATAAAGATTTATTAAGGCCAGGGTAGAAGTAAAGACAATCATCAAAAAGGAAATGGCGTTAATAACTGGCGTACTTCCATCTCTTACCTGCAAGTAAAGATTTATGGGCAAGGTAGGTTCAGAGCCTACCAGAAAAAGGGTAGTATTGAAGTTTTCAAAACTCATTAAAAAGGCCACTGCTCCAGAACCAATAAGAGAAGGTTTTAAATATCTTAAGGTAATGTGCCATATTACCTGCCAGCGGTTAGCTCCCAAATTTAAAGCAGCCTCTTCCAGAGTC
This sequence comes from Desulfonauticus sp., assembly GCF_055126295.1. NCBI lineage: Bacteria > Pseudomonadati > Thermodesulfobacteriota > Desulfovibrionia > Desulfovibrionales > Desulfonauticaceae > Desulfonauticus > Desulfonauticus sp. Next base: position 15,155 of record NZ_JBSRHE010000009.1, read on the forward strand.
CGATCAAATTTTTTCAACCTGGCTGAAACCACCAGCACCACAAAGGTGGTAATAAAAGAAAACTGACCCAACACCACCAGCCAGAAGCCAGGGGCCAAAAGGGACACATCCCAACCAAAATGGTTCTCCAAAAACACCCCCAGGCCATTGCTGGCCAATAAAATGGAGATGCCCAAAATAACCCCGGGAATTACCAGAGGAGCAAGGGTCAACATATACAGGGCTTGCTTGAATCTAAAATTCTCCTGTTCAAAGAGAAAGGCTCCCATGGTGCCTACGACTAAAGAGAAAAAACTTACGACCAGAGCAGTCTTGATACTTACCCAAATACTCCTAAGGTTATTGCTGTCATAAAAAATACCCACTCTATCTGGGCCCTTGGCCAAAAACCAATCCAGAGAAAACCCCTTCCAGGGCAAACTGGGAAAGTCAGAATTATTAAAGGCGAGTACACAGGTAATTAGAAGTGGAGCAAAGAGAAAAATATAAAAAAGCACAATGTATAGTTTAAACAAAAAGGAATAGCTTTTACTGTGGGGAAGAGTTCTAATCATTGCACTACCTTGGTCAAATTTTGTCTAGTTAATTTCAGGCCTATCCAGATAATCAAGCTGGATAAAGCTAAAAGCAAAAAGCCAAAAGCTGCACCCTGATTCCAGTTAAAACTGGCAATAAACTGGGTATAAATCTGTTCAGTAAACCAAAGAGAGCTTTTACCCCCAATCAGATTGGGAGTAAGATAATTGCCCAAAGTAAGCATAAAAACCACTATAGCGCCAGAAGTAAGGCCTGGCTTGGAATGAGGTAAAATAATTTTGGTCAGAATGGTCCAGGAAGAAGCCCCTAAATCATAGGCAGCTTCAATTAAACTATCATCTAAACTCTCCAGAACTGAAAGCAAAGGCACCACCATAAAGAGCATGGAGGTGTAAACCAGGACCATGACCATGGAAATGTCGTTATACAACATTTCCACAGACTTAGAAATTAGTCCCAGTTGTAACAAAAAGTGGTTTATAACCCCACTTTCCCGCAGTAAAATCATCCAGCCATAGACCCGAACCAACTCACTTACCCAAAAGGGCATGAGTAATAATACAGCTAAAAAGCCACTAAAGCGAGGATTGGCCACCTTGGTAATAAAAAAAGCCACAGGAAAGGCAATAATAGCGGTTATACAGGTAACCAGGATAGAATAAATGGCTGTGCGCACAAAAGTCAGCCAATAAATGGGCTCAGAAAAAAAATTCTTATAATTGGCAAGACTCCAGGAAGTATTACCCACCCAATCCTCAGTGCGCAAGGACATTAAAAACAGCTCAATATGAGGAACCACAATGAGCAAAAATAACCACAAAAACACTGGAATAAAAAATACATAAAAGCCAAGTTTTTTCCCTGCCACCTGGGATTCTCCTTAAGAAAAGGCTAGGCTGTCCTCATAAAACCAGCCAATGTTTAAGTCATCTCCGGGCTTAAGATGAGCAAACTTTTTATTTTGGGGCAAGGCAACCATTATTTCTGGTCCTGCAGGTAAAAGGCAGAGCAATTTAGAATTGGCTCCATCAAAAAGGATATCCTTTATCTTTACCTTTAACCTGTTAACCTTGCTCAAATTTTCCTCAGGCTCCAACAAAAAGCTTTCTGGTCGAATAAATACACTTATTTTTTTACCCAAGCGATAGGAGCCAGCCCTTACCCAGAACTCATGACCATAGGCAGAAACCAGAACCATTTCCCCTTCTTTTTTAAGCATCTCTCCTTCTAGGGCATTGTTATCTCCTACAAACTTAGCTACAAAGGCAGTCTTGGGGCTGCGGTACAAATTTTGAGGAGTATCTATTTGTTCAAATCTGCCCTTATTCATTACGGCCACAAAATCAGACATAACCAGAGCTTCTGACTGGTCATGGGTAATGTAGACAAAAGTAGTGCCCACTTCTGCCTGAAGCTTCTTTAATTCTACTTTCATCTGCTCTCTTAGCTTCAAATCCAAAGCGCCCAGGGGCTCATCTAAAAGTAATACCGAAGGTTCTAAAACCAGAGCTCTGGCAATGGCTACCCTTTGTTTTTGTCCTCCGGAAAGTTCATTGATTTTTTTCTTCTCAAAACCAGACAATCCCACCCTGGCTAAAATATCTTTTACTTTGGCTTCAATAACCTTTTTCTCTACCTTTCTTCTCTTCAGTCCAAAGGCTATATTTTCAAACACATTCATCATGGGAAAAAGAGCTAAATTCTGAAAAACCAGATTCACGGGCCTTTGATTGGGCGGAATGCCATTAACCAGCTTCTGCCTGATGTAAATCTGGCCCTCTGTAGGTTCTAAAAATCCAGCAATCATTCTCAGCAAAGTTGTTTTACCACATCCAGAAGGGCCTAAAATGGAAAAAAAATTCCCAGAAACCACCTCAAAGGAAACTTCATCTACAGCCTTAAATGTCCCAAAAACCTTGCTTACCTTTTCTACTTTAAGATCAACTACCATAAGAACCTCAATAAAGGCCCTGCCCTAAAAACAGGGCCTTTAAATTATTTTTAACGAGCAGCTTTTACTTTATCTAGGATTTTGGCCTCAATGGCCTCAATCTGAGCTGGCACAGGGGGATACCATTTAATGTTGTCAATGTCAGCAGAAGAAAAGGAGCGTGTCAAATTATCTTTAATTTCAGGCAGTAAGAACTTTTCTACCCCTTTGGAAGCAGTAAAATACCCTTCCTTGTTGGTAAAATAAGCAGCATTTTCTGGCTCTAACATAAAGTTAATCCACTTATAGGCAGCGTCTACATTCTTGGCCTTGGCAGGCAGGGCAAAGGTATCTATCCAGCCCAGGGCCCCACTTTTGGGAGCAACAAAATCAATATCAGGATTTTCCTTATGTAACTTCCAGCCACCACCATCCCAGCCCATGGCCACAAAAACTTCCTTGGAACGCAAGAGCTCCAGCAAGGCATCTCCATTGGTCCAGTAGTTCTTCACCAGGGATTTGCTGGCAATAAGCTTTTCTCCAATTTTTTCCATCATCTTAGCATATTCTTGAGGATTGGAGTAAAGTTCAAAGGGATTATAACCCAAAGCAAAGGCCAAACCAATAAGGGTAGGTCTTTTCAAACGATAACTAATTCTACCTTTGTATTTGGGATTTAACAGGTCTGTATAGTCACTGGCTTCTGGAGCGAACTTCTTATTGACAATAAGTCCAGAAGTCCCCCAGCAAAAGCACTGCATAGGATTTTCCCTGGACCAAAGTATTCTTTTTTACTGCTTCTAACATGGAAGGAATGATGTTTTCTGTCTTTATTTTGGAGTAGTCCAAGGGTTGATAAATGTGATATTTGGCCTGAACAGAGGCAATCCTATCCTGGCTGGGCTGAATTAAATCAAACCCACCTCCTCTGGTTGCCCTTAATTTGGCAATCATCTCCTCATTGTTGGAATAGGTGACTTCCACCTTAATTCCTGTCTGTTTTTCAAACTTTTCCACCAGTTCCTTGGGAGCATACCCCTTCCAGGTTAATAACTTTAAAGTGGACTGGGCCCATCCCAAAGACACACTTAAAAGCAATATGCTTATTACACCCACCAACACCTTTTTCATAGCTAACCTCCTAAAATATTTAGACCTACCTGAAAAAGACTAAAAAATATTTTGCATCAGGTCAAGCTAAGGTTCAAAAAATTTACCCTTCATTACCACCAGGTAACATTTTCTTTACCTTTTAGTAATACTATTTTTTAAATTTTATGTTGACATAAAAAAATAAAAACAATAACACAAAACGCAAATATTTTCTCAGGAGGTAAAAATGAAAAGATTCTTTTTAACCATTTTTTTTCTTTTGTGGGGCATAAGTAATGCCCTGGCCCATGAATTTATCCTCAAGCCCTATTATTTTTCCCTGTCCCTGGGACAGGTTAATCCTTTTCAGGTGATTTCTGCCCATACTTTTATGCTCAGTGAAGAAACAGAGCCTGTGGATAAGGTAAAAATCACCCTCTTAACCCCTTCTCAGCAAAAACAAAGTTTAAGCTTAAAGCCTAATGAGCAACTCCTTACCCTAGACGGCAGTTTTGAGCCTCAGGCAGAAGGGACTTACATCCTTTTAGGCCATCGCGAGGGAATGATCTGGACCAAAACCACTTCTGGCTGGAAGCAACAAAGTAAAAAGGGCTTAACTGGAGTTCTTAGCAGTGGAAAATATGAAAAGCTGGCCAAAACCATTATAAATGTGGGCCAGGTTTCTCCCCAAGACAGCTTCTTTAAGCACAAAACCGGACAAATTCTGGAAATAACCCCCCTAATAAATCCCTATTTTTTAAAAGCAGGAGACCTTTTACCTGTGCAAATAACTTATAAAGGGAAGCCCTTTTCCCTGGAAGTGCGAGCCACTTATGACCGTTTTTCTCTCCAGGAAGGCACCTATGCCTATCTCACCCAAAGCAATGAACAAGGTATAGCCTACATCAAGATTACTGCCCCTGGCATCTGGATGGTAAGGGTGGAAAAAGAAGAGCAGGTTTCTTCCCCTGATTATGACAAGCATGTAATAAGGTCTGTATTGACCTTTGAGGTGCGCTAGATGGTTTTCTGGATTTTTTGGTTTTTGCTTGGCCTGCCTTCTTCCTCTCTGGCTCACGGGCTTGGTTGCAATCTCTATACCCAGGAACTACCTTACTTTGAGGTCTATTTTTTACCTCAAGAAAGCGCCTCTTTTGCTGAAGTAAAAGTTATTGACCCTACAACCAGAGACATACTTCTTAGGGGGCAAACCGATTTTCAGGGTCGGTTTGCCCTTCCTCCCTTTACTCAAAGGGTAAAGGTGGAAATAAAGGCAGGCATGGGGCATAAAAAAGTCTTTTACCTGGAACCCAGTTCTTTAAAAAAGCCAAAAACTTTAAACAACACCCCTTCTCTTTTCCTGAAAATAATCCTGGGCCTATCTTTGCTCTTAAATGGCTACCTCCTAGCCCGCATAAACACCTCCCGCAAGGCTTAAAGGCCAGCTTTAAGCCTTGCCTTTTAATCCCTTCTCCTTTACCTTTTGAGTATGAAAATTGAGCTCAAAAAAGCTAATATCTACCGCCAGGATAAGCTATTACTTAAAGACCTCTCTCTTACCATCTCTTCAGGAAAACACTTCTTTATCCTGGGGCCCAATGGAAGTGGGAAAAGCTCTCTTTTAGACTTCTTACTGGGCTATCTATCTCCAAAACCTGAGGAGATTAAAACCAGAATTTATTACCTAAACAATACTTATTCCCACTCACCCTTAACCCTAAGGCCTTATATCAGCTATCTCAAACCTGAAGATGTGGATTTTTACTGGGAGCAGGAATTAAACTTTAAAGTACAGGAAATTTTAGCTTCTGGACTCAAGGGAGAAATTTTTCCCACCCTATCCTTTGCCAGCTTGCCTGAAGAATTAAAACAACTAACCAACTTCCTTGGCTTAACCCCTTTCCTGCAAAGAAATTTTTTCAGTTTATCCACAGGAGAAGCTAGAAAGGTACTTTTGGCCCGCACCTTTTTTAGCAAACCCCAATTTCTCTTTTTAGACGAACTATTTTTAAATCTGGACCCAAAAGCCAGCCAGGACCTTATCCAGTTATTAAGCAAGTATCTGCAAACCCATAAAGCCGCTCTGGTTTTAACTTCTCATCACAAAATAGATTTTCCCTTCCCTGTTAATTACTTATGCATAAAAGACCAAACCCTGGTTCCCTGTACCAACCCTAAAACTACCCTGCCTAAAAACAAATTTTCTTCTCAACTTCCTTCCAGTCCCACTCTGCTCTCGCTAAAAAAATGTCTGGTAAAAAGAGAGCATAAAACCCTTTTGGAAGTAAAAGAGCTAAACATAAAAGAAGGTGCTAAGCTTGCTATCTTAGGCCCTAATGGAAGTGGAAAAACCACCTTTTTTAAACTGGTTAAAGGAGAAATCTATCCCTTAAAAGGTGGAGAGCTTATTTTTAAAGGACAAAACTTACCTCCCAGAAATATTCGGGAAAAAAACTTGGGCTTTTTCTCTCCAGAAATAAAAAACTATTTTGACCAGGATTTAAAAGCCTGGCAAATCATTGCCACAGGTCTTTACGCCAGCTACCATCCCTTTAAACCTTTGCAAGCACAGGACAAGCAAAAGACCTTAGACCTGATGAAAAAATTTTCCTGCTTGGATTTGGCTAAAATAAAGTTTAAGCACCTGTCTTTTGGCCAAAAGAATAAAATTCTGCTTTTAAGAAGCATTATTTTAAATCCCCCAATATTGCTTTTAGATGAGCCTTTTATTGGCCTAGATGAAGTTCAAAGAGAACTTTTTATCTCCTATTTAAAACTCAAGCCAGAACTTACTTTACTTATTAGTGCGCACGAAACTAATTTGCTGGAAGAATTATGCCTGGAAGGAATAGTTTTAGAGAAAAACCAATTGGTTTTTCAGGGGACTTTTCAAGAAGCAAAAAGGTTTTATCTTCAGAGGATAAAAATTTAGTCCAGCAATTTTAAAATATCTTTTAACTCCTTTCTAATATCTTCTACTTTTTCTAACCAGCGGTTATGCTCCTGTAAGCGAAGCTTTGCTCCTTCAATGGTCAACTTTTCTTCATAAAGGAGATACTTGATGCGTTTTAAAAGTTTTAAGTGTTCTTCAGTATAAAGACGCTGGCCCTTACTGGAACGCTCAGGAGTAAGCTGGGGAAACTCCTTTTCCCAGAAACGCAGGACATAAGGCTCTAATTCCAACTCTCTGGCCACTTCACCTATTTTATAATATCTACTTTTCATTGCTTTGAAAAAACAAAGGCGAACCCCAAAAAGGTTCGCCCTCAAAAAACAGAAATTTATTTTTGTCTAGGGAAAACGTACATCTAACTTCTCCAGTAAGGTTTTACCAATCTTATCGTGAATTTTATTTACTTCTTTATCTTTGAGACTCTTGTCCTTGGAACGATAAAATAACCTTAAGGTAACATTCTTTTCTGCTTTACCTTGAGGATAAAAAATATCTATTACCCGCACTTCTTCCAGCAAAGCCACTTTAAGTTCAGAAATTACCTCTAAAACTTCAACTAACTTTAAACTCAAAGGACAAACTAGAGTAATGTCCCTGGTAGTACCTGGGAACTTGGGTAATTCTTGAAAGCTATATCTTTTTTGTTGATAACAAGCAAAAATCTTTTCCAAATTTAAATCTGCATACCATAGTTCTTGATTGGCCTCAAACCTATCAGCTATTTCCTCTTCTACCAATCCCAGAAAACCAATCTCTTCTCCTTGCTGGAAGACTTTTACCCAGGGTTTAAGATAAAAATCCTTATTTTCCACAAGACGAAATTCTAAATCCTGACAACCAAAGACCTGGGCCAAATGCTCTACCAACCCCTTTAAATCCAGATAATCAACCTTCTTGTCTGCGGAATAAGGCCAAAAATTTCCCTCTCTACTGCCTGTAAGTAAAAGGGCCAGCCTGTGCTCTTCTCGACACAGGGTCTCTTGCTCTTTATCCAAAAAAAAGGTTTTGGCCACTTCAAAAAGGCGTAAGTCCCTATTTTCTCGTCCAAAGTTCACTCGAACAGTATTTAAAATTCCAGCCAGCAGGTTAGTGCGCAGGACATTTTGTTCTTCGCTTAAGGGATTTAAAATATAAACCCTTTGCTCTTTGTCTTCTTTCTGCAACAAATCCAGGGTCTCTTCTGCCACAAAACTATAGTTAATGGCTTCGTTTAAGCCCACGCCTTTAGCCCAGTGCTTTATTTTACTCAAAAACTGAAACCAATCTTCTTTTTCTACCTTTAAACTCTTACTTACCTTGGGCAAGGTAGCAGGAATTCTATCCAGACCATAAATGCGTCCCACCTCTTCTATAAGGTCCACTTCCCTTTCCAGATCCTGGCGATAACTGGGAGGAGTTACCAGCCACTTTTCAGCTCCAGGTTGCAATCCACAGCCCAAACTCTCTAAAGTCTTAGAGCAAAATTCCTCAGAAATTTCTATGCCCAGCAGTTCACTTACCTTTCCAGGCCTAAAGATAATTAGTCTCTCTTTATAGGGTTTGGTCTCTTTTCTGGCTACGCCTCTTAATACCCTGGCCTGAGTAAGTTGTTGCAACAGATAAGTGGCCCTTTCCAGGGCAAAGGGAGATAAAAGCTGGTCAATACCGCGTTCAAAACGATAGGAGGATTCACTACTTAACCCCAGTCTGCGTGCGGTTTTTCTAATGGTAACAGGGTTAAAAACAGCGCATTCCAATAAAACCTCTGTAGAGTTTTCATTGATTTCACTGTTTTCTCCTCCCATGACTCCAGCCAGGGCCACAGGTTTTTCTGCATCCCAGATAAGCAAATCCGAACGCAAAAGTTTTCTCTTTTTGCCATCTAAGGTAGTAAAATCCTGGCCTTCTCTGGCCAGGTCCACCTGGATTTTCTTCCCGGCTAAAAGTTTGCGGTCAAAGGAGTGTAAAGGTTGACCCAATTCCAACATCACATAGTTGGTTACATCTACGATATTATTAATGGGTCTGATACCTGAAGCAAGTAAACGAAATCTAAGCCAGGCAGGGCTTTCCTTTAAAGTACAATCTGTTAACAATCTGGCCTGATAAAGATAACAATCCTCTGGGGCCTTGATTTCTATTTCATAGTCTATCTCTTCTGTACTTTCTTTCACCTCCACGCAAGGAAGTTGCAAGGGCAAAGAATAAAGCACTGCCACTTCTCTGGCCAATCCCAGCACGCTCAAACAATCTGCCCTATTGGGAGTAATTCCAATGTCCAGAACATACCTATCCAGCCCCAAGGCATCTATCAGATTATCTCCCACTTTGAGATTAGAAAATTCTTGATTTAAAACCCAAATCCCAGAGCTATCCTCACCCAGTTCCAATTCCTGGGCCGAACAAATCATGCCCACAGAAAGCTCACCTCTTAGCTTGGCCTTTTTGATAGTCAGCCCAGAAGGTAAGGTAGTTCCAATCAATGCTACAGGAACCAGCTGGTCTTGGGCCACATTGGGAGCACCACAAACTATAGGCAAGACTTCTGTACCCACATCCACCTTACACAAAGACAGGTGGTCACTTTTGGGATGAGGCTTACACTCCACTACCTTACCCACCACTACTGTTTCCAGGTAGGCAAAAGGAGAGGCTATTTCTTCCACTTCCAGACCAACCATGGTTAAACGATGGGCCAGGTCTTCTACATCTCCAGCAAAGGGAACAAAATCTTTTAACCAATTTAGACTAAGCAACATAAGAAAAACCTCAAAAAAAGCGGGAGTTTATACAAACTGCTTTAAAAAGCGAAGGTTATTATCAAAGAAAATGCGTAAATCACCAATAGAATATTTGAGCATAGCAATCCTTTCTACGCCCAGACCAAAGGCAAAACCAGAGTATTCTTCTGGGTCATAATTGACCATCTTAAACACAGCCGGGTCTATCATGCCACAACCCAAAATCTCCACCCAGCCTGTTTCCTTACACACGCGGCAGGTCTTACCAGCTACCTTTCCTTTTCCTCCACACATTACACAACTAATATCCACCTCTGCACTGGGTTCTGTAAAGGGGAAAAAACTGGGACGAAAACGTACTCTGGTCTCACTACCAAATACTCTATGTAAAAACAGGGTTAAAGTCCCCCTTAGGTCAGCCATGGTAACCTTTTTATCTACCAAAAAACCTTCTATTTGATGGAACATGGGACTATGGGTCAAATCAGAGTCCCGCCTGTAAACCTTGCCTGGAGCAATGGCTGCCACAGGAGGCTTTTTGGCCAACATGGTCCTTACTTGTAAAGGAGAAGTATGGGTACGCAAAAGGGTTTTATCCGTGATATATAAACTGTCTTGCATATCCCTGGCAGGGTGCTCAGGGGGGATGTTTAAGGCCTCAAAATTGTAAAAATCTGTCTCCACCTCAGGCCCTAAAACCACTTCAAAGCCCAAAGAAGTAAAAATAGCAGAAACTTCTTCAATCACCAAGGTAATGGGATGTAAAGTGCCTACAGGTGGAATACGGCCTGGCAAGGTGGGGTCAAAGTCGCGTAACCGCTCTTCTTTTTCCTTTTGTTCAAAAAACCTTTTTTTTGCTTCCCACAGACTACTTAACTTTTCTTTTATTTCATTGGCTTTGCGTCCAGCTTCAGGCCTTTCTTCTGGAGCAAGTTTAGGCAGTCCCTTCATTACCTCAGCCAGTCTTCCTTTACGGCTAAGATAACGAATCCGGACCTCTTCTAACTGAGAAATAGACGAGGCCTTATCCAGGTCTTTTTCCAGTTCCTGAATAAGGCCATCTAGTTCAGCCAAAAAAGTTGTGAGAGACATGGCTTACAAACTGGCTTTAGCAAGTTCAGCTAAACGGGCAAAGGCTGCCTTCTCATACACAGCCATATCTGCCAGAGACTTGCGATTGATAACCACCCCAGCCTTATTTAGCCCACTCATAAAACGGCTATAGGAAAGGCCATACTCTCTGGCAGCAGCATTAATTCGAATAATCCAAAGTTTACGAAATTCTCTTTTGCGCTGTTTTCTGTCTCTATAAGCATAGCAAAGAGACCTTTCTACCTGCTCTCTAGCAATACGATAGAGTTTTCCCCTAGAGCCAGTATAGCCCTTGGCCATCTTCAAATATTTTTTATGCCTGCGATGGCGAGTTTTTCCAGATTTTACACGCATCTTATATCTCCTCCCTAAAATAAATTAAGCATAAGGTAATAATTTCTTTACCTGACGAATATTGGCAGAATCTACCAAAGCAGCTTGACCCAATCTTCTTTTTCTCTTGGCATTCTTTTTGGTCAAGATATGTCTTAAATTTTGTCTTCTTCTTTTAAATTTTCCACTGCCAGTTTTAGTAAATCTTTTAGCGGCGGCTCTGTTGGTCTTCATTTTGGGCATACAATCATCCTCCTTCAAAACTAAACACAAAGTTTATTTCTTTTTACCCTTAGCAAGTGGAGCTAAAAGCATAGTCATGGTGCGACCTTCAAACTTAGGTGTTTGCTCTATTTTAGCTACTTCCTCCACTTCTTTGGCAATTCGCTCTAAAACTTCTAAACCTTTCTCCTTATGAGCCAGTTCTCTACCTCTAAAAAAGACGGTCACCTTACACCTATCACCACCATCCAAAAACCGCTTTATGTGGCGAAGCTTGGTTTGCAAGTCATTTTCATCGGTTTTGGGACGAACTTTTATCTCCTTTATCTGAACCTTAACTTGCTTTTTTTTGGCCTCTTGCTGTTTCTTCTGCTGTTCATAGAGATACTTGCCATAATCCATCACCTTACAAACCGGTGGATTGGCATTGGGGGCTACTTCCACTAAATCCAACCCCACTTCTCTAGCATAACTCAAGGCTTCGTCTAAAGAAACAATCCCTGCTTGCTCACCATTTTCCTTAATTAAGCGTACTTCCCGGGCCCTAATCTGATTATTCTTGCGGGCATTAGTAGAGGTACCTATAGCTCATTCCTCCCTGTTTAAATGGTTCATCCATATCTTGATAAATAATATCCACTATCTCTTCTAGGCTCTTTAAGCCCATGTTTTTACCACCTCTTAAACGCACATTTAAGCCGCCAGCTTCTACTTCCTTTTCTCCAGCAACCAGCACATAGGGTATCTTTTCCAGTTGGGCTTCTCTTACTTTATAACCCAATTTTTCATTACGCAAATCTTTTTCTACCCTTAAACCTGCCTGGCGCAAAACCTTATAACAATTTTCCACATATTCATTCTGAGCATCAGTAATGGTTAAAATCCTGGCCTGTACAGGAGCCAGCCAGGTAGGAAAAGCGCCCGCATAATGTTCAATCAACACTCCCAAAAAGCGCTCTATAGCGCCTAAAATAACTCTATGTAACATTACAGGTCGATGTTTTTCGCCATCTTCCCCAATGTAAGTCAGGTCAAAACGCTCTGGCAAAGTAAAATCGCATTGAATAGTAGAGCACTGCCACTTTCTGCCCAAAGCATCTTTGAGTTTTACATCTATCTTTGGCCCGTAAAAAGCCCCTTCTCCAGGGCAAATATCATATTTCAGCCCCAAACTTTCCAGAGCTTGAGTCAAAGCTGTTGTAGCCCTGTCCCAATCTTCATCTGAACCAATGGATTTTTCTGGTCTGGTGCTTATCTCCAATTCGTACTCAAAACCAAAAAGTTTCATTACATCCCGGACAAAGTTAAGCACCCCCACAATTTCTTCCTGCAATTGATCTGGACGGCACAAGATATGGGCATCATCCTGGGTAAACTGCCTTACCCGTAAAAGCCCATGCAATACACCAGACTTTTCATGCCGATTCACAGTACCCAGTTCAAAAAAGCGTAAAGGTAAATCCCTATAACTACGGAGCTTGGACTTGTATATAAGCATATGCGAAAGGCAGTTCATGGGCTTTAAACCATAAACCTGCCCATCTATTTCTGTAAAATACATGTTTTCTCGATAGTTATCATAATGGCCAGAACGCTTCCAAAGCTCCTGCCTTAAGAGTCTGGGCCCCCTAACCACCTCATAACCACGCCGCAAATGTTCTTTTATTTCAAAGTCTTCTAAAATAGCTCGAAGTAAAGCCCCTTTGGGATGAAAAATGGGCATTCCAGGACCAGCTTCTTCAGAAAAGCTAAACAAATCCAGTTGTGCCCCTAGTTTGCGGTGGTCTCTTTTTTTGGCTTCCTCTAACTGAGCCAGATATTTTTTCAGATCCTTTTCACTGGCAAAGGCAGTGCCATAAATCCTCTGGAGCATGGGCTTGTTTTCATCGCCCCGCCAATAAGCTCCAGCCACTGAAGTAAGCTTAAAGGCCTTTAAGTAACCAGTAGAAGGAAGATGAGGACCACGACACAAATCCACAAAATCCCCATGTCTATAAATGGAGACTGTTTCCTCCCCAAGCTCGTCTATAATTTCCAGTTTATAGGTTTCATTTAATTTTAAAAAAAGTTTTTTAGCTTCTTCCTTGGACAACTCTTCACGCACAAAGGGATGATTAGCAGCCACACTTCTGGCCATTTCCTGCTCAATCTTTTCCAGGTCTTCAGGCGTAAAAGGACGCTCATAGTCAAAATCATAGTAAAAACCGTTTTCAATGTCAGGACCAATTGTAACCTTAGCTGAAGGAAAAAGCTTTTTCACTGCTTCAGCCATAATATGAGCAGCACTGTGGCGCAAAACCTTTAAACCCAAAGCATCATCTATAAAAACAGGAGTAAGTTTTTTACACTCTTCAGGAATCTCCCTGGAAAGGTCAAAAAGCTTATCTTCACATTTAAATGCCACTATTTTTTTAGCTTTTTTCTTGGAAAAATAAGCCAGCAAAGAGCCCAAAAGGGCTCCCTCTTCTACTTCTATTTTATCTTGTAACCCTTCTATTTCTAATAACATTTCTCTACCTAAAGAAACAGTTTAGGGAGGCTCAAAAGGCCTCCCTTTTTAACTAAAATGGTAGGCGCGAGGAGATTTGAACTCCTGACCCCTTGCGCGTCAAGCAAGTGCTCTCCCCCTGAGCTACGCGCCTAAAAAGTAAAAGGGATACCTACAAACCTTGCCAAAACTTGTCAAGTAGACTATTTGCCAGGAAAAAGCAAAGGTTTTTTCCATGATTACTCAGGAAAACATCCTTCAATCCTTAATTAAAGCAGGTCAAGAAAAAGCCCAAAACATCTATATCCAGGAAGTAGTAGTGGGCAAGAGTCTGGTGGCCATAAAGAACTCTTTAGGACAAGCAGGACTGGCTGCTTCCTTCCCGGGCTCTACCCCTCCTAACCTTGTTTCTACTCCTCTTATAAATATTTTACCCTGGTTAGAAAAGCAAAACACCCTAGAGGCCAGCCTGGCTCTGGCAGCCTTAAACAGCCTTCTTTTTCCTGAAAATTATCTAACTCAGAAAGCTCAAGAAATTTTGCTCCAACAGGGGCAAAATAAAAACCTGGCAGTTATTGGACATTTTCCCTTTGTGGAAAAATTCCGCCCCTATTTTAAAAACCTTTGGGTATTAGAACTACATCCCAGACCTGGAGACTTGCCTGCTAATAAGGCCAAAGAAATATTACCCCGGGCAGAGATTGTGGCTCTTACAGCAACTACTCTCTTAAATGGAACTTTAGCCTCTCTTTTAAACCTTATTCCAGCTAACAGCCTTAAACTTATGCTGGGGCCAAGTACGCCCTTAAGCAACTACTTATTTACTCTTAATTTTCACTACCTGGGAGGAGCCAGGGTCCTGGATTTTGAACTGGTTCGACAGGGGATTTTAAAGGGAGCTTGTTTTAAGCAATTAACAGGAGTAACTTCTATTTTAATTTCTAAAGAAAATAGTCATTAACCCAGGAGGTTAAACAATGTGGACTCTGGAAGTAAAAACATCTACCAGAGAAGAGTTAAAAGACATCACTTCTCAGGTGCAAAGCCTGGTAAGACAAGAACAACTACAAGAAGGAGTACTTCTCCTCTATAGTCCTCATACCACCTGTGGAATTACCATTAATGAAGGAGCTGACCCAGCTGTAGCCAGGGATATTATTCAATCTTTAAAAAAACTAATTCCCCTTCATTGGGATTATGCCCACCTGGAAGGCAATTCAGATGCCCACCTCAAAACCAGCCTCATAGGGCCTTCACAACTGATTATTCTGGAGCAGGGACAGATTAAATTAGGAACCTGGCAGCGTATTTTTTTAGCTGAATTTGATGGACCCAGAAATAGAAAGGTGTGGATAAAATTGTTAAAATAAAAACCAGAAGGCTCTGCTCTGGGCAAGGCAATGCTTATTTAGGGGCTTATCCCAGGCTGGCTTCCAGTAAACTCTGGGTATAAGCATGAGTTGGATTAGCCAGAATTTCTTTGGTTTTACCCTGCTCTACTATTTCCCCCTTCCACATAACCAGCATTTCTGAACACAAATAACGCACCACAGCCAAGTCATGAGAAATAAAAATATAATTTCTTTTCTGTTCCAGGTGTATTTTTTTCAGCAAGGTCAAAATCTGAGCCTGTACTGAAACATCCAAAGCAGAAACAGGCTCATCTAAAATCACAAGTTTGGGCTCCAGTAAAAAGGCCCTGGCCAGAGCAATGCGCTGCCTTTGTCCACCACTGAATTGATGGGGATAACGATTTAAAATTTCAGGCGAAAGATTAAAGGCCTGCAACCAAAAAACTATCTTTTCCAGGCGCTGTGAAGCAGACAGAGAAGTGTTAAGCTTTAAAGGCTCTTCTAGAATGCTTTTTATTTTTTGTTTAGGGTTTAAAGAGGCATAGGGGTCCTGAAATACCATCTGAATATGTTTAGGGTTGGGCTTACGAGGATAGGAAAGAGGTTGACCTTCCCAAAATAGTTGACCTTGAGTTGGAGCTTCCAGGCCAGCAATTATCTTGACCAGAGTACTTTTCCCACTGCCAGACTCACCTACAATACCCAAACTTACTCCTGGCTTTAAATTAAAACTTAAGCCCTTTAAAACTTCTATTTCTTTACCCTTAAGCCCCACTCTGACCTTATAGGTTTTATGTATATTTTTGACCTCTAATACATACTCATTCATACAACCAGCACCTTACTTCCTGGTCAGCAAGTTTAAAAACAGGAGGTTCCTTTTGGATACAAATGTCTTTTTTCTCAGGACACCTGGGATGAAAGGCACAACCAGAGGGAATAGCTTTTAAGTCTGGCACCTGTCCCAAAATAGGCTTTAATTCTTTATCTGAGGTTAAAGAAGGAATGGAGTCAAGCAACCCCCGAGTATAAGGATGTCTGGGGCTAGAAAGCAGGCCAGGTGTACTCCCCACTTCTACCAGTTGCCCCAGATACATCACGCCTATACGCTCACAGCAACGCGCCACCAATTTAAGGTCATGCGAAATAAGCAATAGAGAACTTTTTTCCTTTTGTCTTAGCCGTTCTAAAAGGTCCAGAATTTGAATTTTAAGGCTGGCATCCAGGGCAGTAGTGGGTTCATCAGCAATGACCAACTGAGGGCTACAAAGCAAAGCCTGTAAAATTAATACCCTCTGTCTCTGACCACCACTTAGCTGGTGGGGATAACTGTGAAAAACAGTTTCTGGTTCAGAAAACCCCACCTCCTGTAAGCCCAGTAAACACTTTTCTGTGGCCTCTTTTTTACTTAATTTATAGTGATAAAGTAGACCTTCCCTAACTTGATAACCTACCTTTAAAACAGGATTTAAAGCAGAAAGGGGGTCCTGCAAAATGATGGAAATTTCCCTGCCTCTAATCTTGCTCCAAACTTTTTCCCTCAGGCCAAGCAAACTTTTACCTTTAAAATAAACTTCTCCTTTAATGACCTTAGAAAAAGGTGGATTTAAGCCCAAAAGGGAAAGGGCAAATAAACTCTTGCCACAACCAGACTCTCCTACTAAGCCAAAACTTTCTTCTTGAGCTAAAGAAAGGCTAATACCTCTTAACACAGGTAAATAAGGGGAGAAAAGCAACTCTAAATCTTTGACTTTCAATAAAGACATTCTTAGAACCTAAACTTAAAGAGAAAATTTCCCTTAGGTTAAAGAAAAGGAGGAAAATTGCAAGCTAAGAAAAAAATCCTGGTAGTAGGCGGAGGCCTGGCTGGTTGTGAAGCAAGTTATCAACTTTTGCGCTTAGGCCTGGAAGTGTTACTAATAGACATGAAACCGCAAAAATTTTCTCCTGCCCACAAAGAACCTTCCCTAGCTGAACTGGTTTGCTCCAACTCTCTACGCTCAGAAGAGCTAACTACTGGAGTGGGTTTATTGAAAGCTGAGATGAGGGCTCTAGGCAGCCTTATTCTAGAAGCTGCAGATGCAAACAGAGTCCCTGCAGGCAAAGCCCTGGCCGTGGATAGAAAGCAATTTTCCCGGTATATAACCAACAAATTACATAGCTTTCCTGGCTTTAAACAGGAGTGCTACGAATTAACTTCTTTACAGGAAAGTTTTTTAAGTAACTTTGACAAAATTATTTTAGCACCTGGCCCCTTAGTAAGTGAACCCTTAGCCAGGTCTTTACAGGAAATTTGCACTCAAAACCTTTATTTCTACGATGCCATTGCTCCCATTATAAGTGCAGATTCCATTGATTTTTCCAAAGTATTCTGGGGGTCTCGCTATAAACCAGAAGATAAGGATTACCTCAATATTCCCCTTACTGAAGAAAAATACTTTGCCTTTATAAAAGAATTGCGGGCAGCAGAAAAAGTCAAGCTCCACCCTTTTGAGAAAGAAATTCATTTTGAAGGCTGTTTGCCCATAGAAGAAATGGCCCAAAGAGGGGATATGACCTTGGCCTTTGGACCACTAAAACCAGTGGGGCTCATTGACCCTCGCACCGGCAAACAACCCTTTGCAGTAATTCAGCTGCGCGCAGAAAATAAAGAAAAAACCGCCTTTAACCTGGTAGGTTTTCAAACCAAACTCACCTATCCAGAACAAAAAAGGATTTTTCGCCTCCTTCCTGGACTGGAAAAGGCAGAATTCCTGCGTTTGGGAAGCATTCACCGCAACACCTTTGTCAACAGCCCTGAAGTCTTAAATCCAGACCTATCTCTGAAAAAACTTGCGCACATCTTTTTAGCCGGCCAGATTACTGGAGTAGAAGGATATGTGGAATCTGCTGCCTGTGGTTTGCTGGTAGGACTTATTGTAGGCAGCCAAGTATTGGAGCAAGACTTTATCTATCCTCCTCAAGAAACTGCTCTGGGTGCTTTATGGAGACACACCCAAAAAAAAGAAAAAAACTTCCAGCCTTCCAATATCCACTTTGGACTCTTTCCGGCTTTAAAACAAAAGATAAGAAAAAAAGAGCGCAAACAAGCCTATGCCAAAAGAGCCCAAGAACACTTTGAATCCTGGTTAAAAATAATACACAATATCCTTTCTATCTAACCTTACATTCCTCTTCCAAGCTTTAGAAAATAAAAAATTATCTTGCCCTCTTCCCTTTTTAGAGCTACTAAAAACTGTAAAAAAGTGAAAGGGGAGGGAAAATATGGTGCTTTACATTATATTAGCCATAATTGTTCTCATCATTATTGGTTTTATTTTCTATTACAACAAGTTTATCCGCTTGAAAAATCAAGCAGAAGAAAGTTTTAGCGGAATAGATGTGCAACTGAAAAGAAGGCATGACCTTATCCCCAATTTAGTAGAAATTGTAAAAGGCTATGCCAAACACGAAAAAGAGACCCTGGAAAAGGTGATTCAGGCCAGGAATATGGCCATCAACGCTCAAAGTGTAGAAGATAAAGCTCAGGCAGAAAACATGCTTACTGGAGCCTTAAAAACCATCTTTGCCTTAAGCGAAAGTTATCCCAACCTAAAGGCCAATACCAACTTCTTAGACCTCCAACAAACTCTAAGTGAAATTGAAGACAATATTCAACTGGCCAGGCGCTATTATAATGCTGTAACCAGAGATTACAATGTCCTTTGTGAATCCTTTCCTTCTGTACTTATTGCCAATATTTTTGGGTTTCAAAAGAGAGCTTTCTTTGAAATAGAAGAAGCAGAAAAAGAAAATGTAAAAATAAGTTTTTAAACCATAAAAACCTGGAGATAAAAATGAAGAAGATAATTTTCTTTTTATTTCTAATCATCTATTCCAACAATTTACTTGCTGCTAATTTTTACATAAAAAATTATGATGTTGACATAAAAGTCAACCCAAATTCTGTGTTAGAGATAAAAGAAAACTTACTTGTTCATTTTTACCAACCAAGGCACGGAATAAAGAGATTCATACCCTATAAGTACCGGGTAGAAACAAAAACAGAAAATATGAAAAACCTCTTTATTTATGGCAATAAATACAAAGCATACATATTCGATATAGAGACTCCAGGGGTAAAAAATAAAATCTATAAAAAAGGAGCTTACCTAAATATCAGAATGGGAGACCCAGATAAATATGTAAATGGAGATGTAAATTACACCATAAAATATAAGGTTTATGGAACCATTGCTTTTTTTCAAGACTATGCTGAATTTTATTATAATGTAATCGGCACTAAATGGGACACTAAAATAGATAAAGCTACTTTTAGCATACATCTTCCCCAGAACTATCTACCTGCTCAGGACAAATACTATGTGGTCAGAGGAAAGTTTGGCAGTACAGAAAAAGTTCCTCTGGTAAGGGCTGATGCTGGAATTTTATATGGAGAAACCAGCAGGCCTCTTAATCCCTTTGAAGGCATAACTGTAGCTATCTGGTTTCCCAAAGACTTTTTAAGCCAGGGTTCTCTGGGACTAAACTTAAAATTATTTTTCTTAAACAACTACTCCTACTTTATTCCCTTTCTGGTCTTTGCTTTCTGGTATCTTCTGTGGCTAAAGTTCGGCAAGGACAAAAAAATAGTTAAAATGGTTCACTTTAAACCACCTGCTGGACTTACTCCTGCTGAAGTGGGATATCTCATTGATGATAAAGGAGATAACAGGGATTTAATTTCTCTAATCTTTTACTGGGCAAGCCAGGGACTTATTGACATAGAAGAAGTGGAAGGAAAAACCTTACTGGACCCCAAAAGAGACTATATATTGTATAAAAATAAAGATTTACCAGAAACTGCTAAGGACTTTGAAAAAACTATTTTTTACGACCTTTTTCCAGGTTCCAGCAATGTGGTTAAAACAAGCTCTCTCAAAAATAATTTCTATAAAACCATACTCAAAGCTTCCAAGGAATTGACGTCAAAACTTATCCAAAATGATGCCTATGAAAGGAAATCTATCTTACTTTCTTCTTTGGCTAAAATCAGTGCCTTTATTCTCTTATTTGCAGGAATAATTCTAGCCTTTACTCAGGAAGACATAGTCATTTTCATCTCCCTTTTCTTTTCTGCAATTATAACTTTCTTTTTTGGTAAATATCTGCCTAAAAAAACTGCTTCAGGGACCAAACAATACGAACAGATTGTGGGCTTTAAAGAATTTATAGAAAGGGCAGAAAAACCCAAGCTGGAATTGCTGTTAAAGGAAGACCCCAATTACTTTGACAAAATTCTTCCCTATGCTTTAGCTCTGGGCATAACTAAAAAGGTGGCTGAAAAGTTTAAAGACCTAGTTACCAGGCCGCCTGAATGGTTTAGGGGTCATTATACTGGATACTATACCCCCATACTTTTAGCCGAAAAAATGGATGATTCTTTTAAAACCATCTCCCGAGACCTTACTTCAGCTCCCCAGACCTCCAGTGGAAGCAGCTTTAGCGGTGGTGGCTCCAGTGTAGGCGGTGGCTTTGGAGGAGGTGGGGGTAGCGACTGGTAACCCTAGCGAATATAATTGGGTAAATTTAACAGAAGTTCACGGGTAAAAGTTATCATTTTGTCCATTATCCAGGGAAAGCTGATTAACAGCACTAAAAAAATAGAAATTATCTTGGGAATAATGGAAAGAGTCATTTCCTGAAGCTGGGTAGCTGCCTGGATAATGGAAATAAATACGCCCACTACAAGACCTACTCCCAGCATGGGTAAGGAAATGAGCAAAGTAAGCTCTATAGCCTGTCTGGCAAAGCCAATTACAAATTCTGGAGTCATTGTTCTTATCCTTATTTAGCTAATAAAAACTATTAACCAAAGAACCCACCAATAAGTTCCACCCATCCACCATCACAAAAAGCAAAATCTTAAAGGGTAAAGAAATCATAATGGGAGGAAGCATCATCATACCCATGGAAAGCAAAATACTGGCCACAACCATATCCAGGATTAAAAAGGGAATATAAATCAAAAAGCCTATCTGAAAACCAGTTTTTAACTCACTTATCAAGTAAGCAGGTAATAAAAGCAAAGTGGGTACATCTTCTTTGCTTTTAGGTCTTTCCAGGCCACTTATGGCAAAAAATACAGATAAATCCTTTTCTCTAGTGTGTTTGAATAAAAACTTGCGCAAAGGCTGTTCAGCCCTGCTCAAGGCTTCTTTATAACCAATTTCCTCACGCAGGTAAGGTTGTAAGGCTTGATCGTTTATTTGCTTGCCCACTGGAGCCATAATGGCTGCTGTCATAAAAATAGCCAGGGCAATTAGGACCTGGTTGGGAGGCATCTGTTGAGTGCCCAGGGCGTGACGTAAAAAGGAAAAGACTACAATAATTCGGGTAAAAGAAGTTACTGTCAAAACAATGGCAGGGGCCAAAGAAAGAACCGTTAATAAAAATAATATCTCCAGGAGAACTGAGACCTTCTCTGGGCTGGCTTCTCCTCCAGAGAGTTGTAAAGAAAGGGAAGGTAAAATAGGGTCTTGGGCAAAAGCTATGGAACTACTGGTTAAAATTAGACTAACTAGTAGAAGAATGATGCTTTTTTTCTTCTTCCAGAAGTTGTTGAAAATTTTGTTCACGGTCCGCTTCTACCTCACTTAATAGATTTACTTGAGTCTCGGTCACTCCTAGTAAAAGCTTCTTATTCAAAAAGCGGACCACCAAAAGGGATTTTTTCGGACCCAATCCCATTTGAGAAAGTATTTCCAATTCTTTCGTATTGCGGCGAGATAATCCCTTATAGCCAAACTTCTTAAGTAAATAAAATCCTAAAAAAATAAGTGCTAAAAGAAAAAATAAAGCCCCTGCCATTTTAAGGCCTATTAAACCCAGACTCATGGAAGGGGCAGCTAAGGTTGCATTAGCCAAGTTGTTTTATCCTTTCAATGGGGCTGATAATATCAGTCAAACGTACCCCAAATTTTTCATTAATGACCACAGCTTCACCTCTAGCCACCAACTTGCCATTGACCAGTATTTCTAAAGGCTCTCCTGCCAGTTTATTGAGTTCAATGACCGACCCCTGACCCAACTGAAGCAATTCATTAATCAAAAGCTGCGTACTTCCCAGCTGAGCAGTCACCGTAAGCGGAATGTCTAAAATAAATTCCAAATCCCTTTTATGCCCACTAGGAGCCTGCTTGGCCTCTTCTGTCAAATCTTTGAATTCTGCTTTTTTGCTTTGAGCTGCTAAGGTCTTTTGTTCCTTTTCCTTCTCCACCTTTTCGCCTTCTTCATTGGCCAGAGCCTGAGCCCACTCCTCAGCCAGGGCTTCTTCGTCAGGAGCTGGAGCACTTTCCGTTGCTTTACTTTCGGTAGCAGTTTCACCAGCAGCTGCAGTTTCTTCTGCAGATTCATCTAAGATATCATCTGCCCCTTCTTCTAGCGCTTTAGCCCACTCTTCTGCTAATTTTTCTTGATCATCAGTCATATTTTCACCTCTTTGTTAAAAGTGGGGTTCTTCCTCTTTTATAACTTTAAAGGCCTTACTACCTTTAACAAAACCAGGTAATCCATGAAATTTAAGCACACCCTGTACAAAAGCAGGTAATAAATCCTCTTCATCTGTATTTAAAAGCAAAATATCTCCCACTTCTAAATCCAAAAGTTGTCTTCCTGTAATGGTTGTTTTGCCCAGTTCTACCTTAAATTCCACAGGTACTTCCAGCAACCTTTCTTTAAACCTGGAAATCCAGGCATGATCCACTTCCAAACGCTCAGATTGATAGGCTGCATAGAGTTTGGAACGAATTGGTTCAATGGTAGCATAAGGTAAACAGACAATCAAAGAACCAATAGCGTTTTCCAGCTCTACCTCAAAACTTATTACCACCACCACATCACTGGGGGGGACAATGGCCGCAAACTGAGGATTTATCTCTGAACGTACATATTCAATTTTTACTTCGTGTACAGGCTGCCAGGATGTTTCCATATTTTGAAGCAAAATTTTAGCCACTTTTTTAATAATACTCTGTTCAATAGGAGTGAAGTCTCGACCTTCCACTTTAGGCTGAGAACCTGTTCCGCCAAAAAAACTTTCTACCAAAGCAAAAACCAACCTTGTATCCACAACTAAAATAGCATTTCCCCTTAAAGGATCTATTTTAAAAATATTTATACTCGTAGGCACAGGTAAAGAGCGCATAAAATCCCCAAATTTACTCATATCAATAGAAACAGGATTCACATCAACTCTTTTCCGCATAGCATTGGCTAAAGCATTGCTGGACAACCGCGCAAAACGATCGTTAATAATCTCCAAAACAGGCATTCGTCCCCTAATAATCCTATCTTGATTAGACAGGTCAAAGGGAACTACTCCAGAATCGTCATCAGCAATATCTGTCTCTGCTTCTATTTCCCCGCCTGTAAGCCCACGCAATAAGGCATCAACTTCATCCTGGCTTAAGACTTTATTCATCTTATTGAACCACCATTTCTGTAAAATAAACCCTTATTACCTTGTCCTGACCCAAAATCTGGGTAAGCCTGGACATTATTTCATTTTTTAAAGCCAATTTTTCTTCTATGCTATCAATATCATTAAAACTTTTGCTGGATAAAAGCAAGATAATAGCGTCTTTTATTTGCGGAAGTTTTTTATCCACCTCTTCTACCACCTTTTGATTTTTCACTTCCACATCCAAACTCAGCTTTAAATACCTTCTTCCCAAAGGATCTGCTAAATTGACAATAAACGCAGGTAAAGAATAGATTTCCGTTGGACCACCTTCCTCTTGCACTTCCTCTTTTGTATCCTTTTTTTCTCCTTCTTTACCTGCTTCTGGTTTTGCTTCTTCTGTAGCTGGCTTAGGCGCTAAAAAATATTTGTAGGCAAAAAAACCACCACCTCCCAATAAACCTAAGGCTAAGACAATAATTATAATTAACTTTAACTTTCCACCTTTTTTAGGTTCTTCCTGAGATTTCTCTTCTTTTTTATCTTTCTTTTTAGCCATTTCTAACCTCTACAAGTAGGTATAATTATTGAGTTTAAAAAGTATTTCTACCCTTCTATTCCTGGCCCTTCCCTCTCTTGTCTTGTTGTCGGCCAGAGGGAAATTGGGGCCATAAGCAGATACAGATAATCTATCTTCCCTGATTTTTTTCTCTCTAAAAAAGGCCAGCACACTCAAGGCCCTTTCTGCGGCAAGTTCATAATTGTCCACCCTTATGCCACCGCTGGAATCTGTGTATCCAGCTATGTTTACAGGTGCAGGCCAAATCATGGCTAACTCTACAATTTGCTCCAAGATCCTTTTAGCCTCTGGTTTTAAAATAGCACTACCTGGAGCGAACAAAATACCATCATGCAAAACCAGGGCCACTCCTTCTGGCCTTTGTAAAATTTCCAAATTTTTTTCTAAAGTACTTCTATTAATTTCTTTAGGAAGTACCATATCGGGAAAGAGTAAATCCAAAATCCTTTTTTTCTTTTCTAAAATCTCCCATGGTTTTTGCAAAATCTTTTCCAGAACCTTAAACCTATCTTCAATCTTCCCTGTAGAGCGAACATCTAAAAAACCAACATCTTCAGTAAAAACAGAAACCACCTGCCTTACAATACTTTTATCCATGCTGGACATGGATAAAAGTAAAACAAAAAAAGTAAGTAATAAGGTGACCAAATCAGAAAAGGTTACCAGCCAATTAGCCTGGACCTCTCCACCACCTCTTTTTTTGCGTCTGGCCATATTATCTCGTATTATTTAAGTCAAAAATAAAATCTTTATAAATGAATTTATCTTTTTCTACTGGCTTTCTTACTTTAAACTGAGCTATTTCTTCTACTGCCCAGGAAGAAACCCGTTTATCTAACACAATTTCAACCCTTCTATTTTTTTCCCTCCCCTGGGCCCTGGTCTCAGGATAGCGAGGACGAAAACGCCCAAAGGCCTCTACCCTGATGTTTTCTGAATTTAGCCCCTGCTCTAGCAAATAACGATATACGCTAAGTAATCTTCCCAAAGATAGTTTCCAGGAAAGGTCCAATCCACTATTTTCCTGCAATTTCAAAAATTCCGGACCAAACTCATCCCGCAAGGTAGAGGTATGGCTACGCAAGGCCAAAGGATAGTCCACCTTTTTTAAAATAGGTATTAATTTATTTAATAACTCCTTTCCTTGAGCGGTCAACTGGGTCTTGCCTGGTTCAAAAAGCACTGCTGAATTTATCTCCACAATCTGAATAAAACGATTGGCTATAAAGTTTAAATCCTTATCCTTTTCATCCCAGAGCAAAGGTTTAAGAGCTGCCAAATCCACCACATCTTCCATGGGTCCAGGCTCACCTACCTTCCCCCCTTTGTCTCCAGACAAAACATCCACCCCTTTAGTTCCTATGCCAAAAGAACCAATAATAGAGCCCAAAACTACTTTTATTTTCCTTTCATCTGTCAAAGAAGCCATGGAGAGCAAGAGCACAAAAAAGGTCAGCAACAAAGTCATCATGTCTGAAAAGGTTACCAACCACGCAGGCACTCCTTCTCCTGAACTTTGTTTTTTTTCCTTTTTAGCCATTATTCTGACTGCTTACGCAACTTAGGCGGTAAGAAACTATTTAGTTTATCTTCTATTATTCTGGGGTTTTCTCCCTTAGAAATGGAAAGTATCCCCTCTAAAATCATTTCCTTAATTAAGCGCTCTTCCTTACTTCTGGTTTTTAACTTTCCAGCCATGGGATTAAACACCAGGTTGGAAAGAACAGCTCCATAAAAGGTGGTAATCAAAGCTACAGCCATGGAAGGACCAATGGTACTAGGGTCATTCATGGTTTGAAGCATCTGAACCAAGCCAATAACAGTACCAATCATACCCATGGCCGGAGCAAAGGCGCCCATAATGCCCAGAATCTCTGCTCCTACTTCATGTCGCTCTTCCATATAGGAAATCTCTGTTTCCAAAATTTCCTGAATGGTTTGAGGTTCCAAACCATCTACAGTTAACTGTAATCCCTTTTGTAAAAAAGGGTCTTTTATTTCTTTTACCAGTGGCTCTAAAGCTAGAATTCCTTCTCTTCTGGCTCTATTGGCATAATCTATAAAACGCTCTATCACCTGGGTAGGATTTTCTCCTTTGGCAAAAAAGGTATTTTTAATTACTCCAATAACACCCAGTACATGCCCCAAAGGATAGTTTACTAAAGTAGCCCCCAGAGTTCCGCCAAAGACTATAAGCATGGAAGGGACATTGACAAAGACCATGGGGCTTCCTCCAGTCACAATTGCCCCAGCCACCAGGCCAAAGGAAAGGACTATTCCAACTATCGTTGCCAGATCCATAAACTACCTCTTAACTACTACTATTGCTTAAATCTTTTCGTCTTTCTCATCCATTATCTTTAGTTAACCTCTAAATTCTAGGGCCAAAAATACGGGTTCCAATTCTCACCAGGGTAGCACCTTCACTAATGGCCTCCTTAAAATCCTGGGTCATTCCCATAGATAAATGCGGTAAACTCAAAGCAAAACGCTTTTCTATTGCTTCTTTTAACTCCCTTAACCTGGCAAAAAGCGGTCTTACCTTTTCTCCATACCAACAAGGAGGCAAAGTCATAAGACCTTTTAATTTAAGTTGTTTGAGCTTTAAAACTTCTTCCACCAAACTAAAAAGCCCTTCTTCTTCCACCCCTGCCTTTTGCTCTTCCTTTCCCAGGTTAACCTGAATCAAAATCTCCTGGATAACCCCTTTCTTCTTGGCTTGTTTATCCAGTTCTCTAGCCAATTTCACTCTATCCACACTGTGAATTAAAGAAAATTTTCCTGCCACATATTTGGCCTTATTGGTCTGTAAAGCCCCAATAAAATGCCAGTTTAAAGACAGGTTTTTTAATTCTTCTTGCTTGGCCAAGACCTCCTGGACATAATTCTCTCCAAAGTCTTTCTGTCCCAATTGAGCTAAAAACTCTATATCCTTGCTACTGTGCTTCTTAGAAACAGCAACCAGCTTTACTTCTTCTGGATTTCTCCTGGCCTGCACGCAAGCCTCTTTTAACTCTTCTAAAACCTGCTCATAATTTTCTTTTAACTGCTCTGCTCTAGACAACTTGGCCTCCCAATCCCAAGGAAAGTAAAAAACCCGTATTTTCTGTCCATTTGGGTTTAACTTTAACCCACAAATCCAAAAACACTTTTTTCCCCAATAATTCTTCCAGTTCCAACCGAGCCTTAGTGCCTACTTCCTTTAACCTACTTCCCCTTTTTCCAATCACAATAGGCTTATGGGATTCTCTGGCCACATAAATAACTGCCCTGATGGTAACCAGATTTTCCTCTTCCAGCCAATCTTCCACCTGTACAGCCAGATAATAAGGTAATTCTTTATCCAGAAGATAAAAAAGCTTCTCCCGGACCAATTCAGCAGCCAGAAAACGTAAAGGTACAGTAGAGACCTGGTCCTCTGGATAAAGTGGTGGTCCATAGGGAAGTTCTCTGGCCACTTTATCCAAAACTTGGGCAACTCCATCTCCATTTAAGGCAGAGATATAAAAAATATCTTTTTCTGGAAAAAACTTTAAGATTTCTTCAGTTAAAGGCAACAAGGTATTCTTATTTTTTATTTTATCCACTTTATTGATTAAGATAAAAACAGGCTTTTCCACCTTACTTAGACGCTCTACTATTAAGCTTACCTCTTTGGCAATTAAATGAGGTTTACGAACATATAAATCTCCATCCAGTACCAAACAAACAACATCTGAAGATTCCAGGCCTGCAAAAGCAGATTTAATTAAAAAATCGTTCATTTTACCCTTTTGCTTATGTATTCCTGGAGTATCTAAAAATACAATTTGCAAATTATCTCTGGTTAAAATACCTGTAATTTGGTTTCTAGTGGTTTGGGGCTTAGGGCTAACTATAGCAATTTTTTCCCCTAATATTTGATTTAAAAGCGTAGACTTGCCCGCATTGGGTGGACCTATCAGTGCTACTACTCCTGAACGAAAGTCTTCTAACTGCATCTATTTCTCCTTTTAGTTCATATACTGTTTTATTTTTATAACTCTTATCTCTTCTAAATTGGGACGAAATATTTCCTTAATAGCTACAAGGGGATTTATATAGTTAACATCCCAGTTAAAACTTATCAAAATATCTCCTTTTTCTAAGTGTTTCATTTGCATTATGGCCTTTAAATCTAAATTGTGCACTTTTCTTTTGCCTTGCTTGGCAAAAAACCAGTTTTTTTGCTTGTTAAAAAAATCCATTTTAGCCACATAACAGTGTGCTTTAGCCAGAGGATAAGACAATTTAAAATCTTCTCTCCTACTTAGCACTATTTTATCCTTTAAATCAATACGCTCCCAATGAAAAATTCTCAGGCCCTGAGGTAAAAAGGAATTTATCAAGGCAAAACTCTTTTCTTTAACTTCCTGAGCCATAAAAATCTGAAAAATTTCCTCTTCACTCTCCAGCCCCACAGGTAAAGCCCGTCCAAAAGAAATTAAAGGTACAGGGTGAAACCCCTGGGAAAAGGCCAGAGGCAGTTTGGCCCTTCGCAAAGCCCTTTCCATTATCTTTTGTAATTCCAATTGACTTAAATAAGCTGAAAATCCTTTTTTCTTAAACCAGATTCTCCATTGTTCTTTTTTGACTAAAGCCTGCTCCCAATTGGGTTCAGTAAAAGAAAACTCCCTGCCCTTTTTTTTATTTAGTTTAGGCACTATTTCCTTACTCTTAAAATCACATACCCCACAGTTGCTACATTTGCCAGAACGACAGTCTTCTGTGGTTTTGGCTTGCAGAGATTTTTTAAGTTCTTTTAGTAAAAACTCCTTTGTCACTCCACAACTTAAATGCTCCCAGGGCAAGGTCTCTGTTAGCTCTCTTTCCCTTAAATATTCTTCCCACTCAATTCCCTCCTGGGCAAAAACCTGCAACCAGGTATCAAAATGCAAAAAGTCATCCCAGTTGGAAAGTATTTCTCCCTTTTGATAGGCCTTTACCAGAATAGGAGCCAATTCTCTGCCTGCACGAGAAAAGACACCTTCCAACAAGCTCATCTCTGGATTATGCCACTTAAGGGTAAGTCTTTTATTCTGCTGAAAAAGCTTGCGCAAAAGAGCAATACGCTCCTGCAATTCACCAAGATTAAGCTGTCTGGACCACTGAAAGGGAGTATGGGCCTTGGGCACAAAAAGAGAAACAGAGGCAGTCAATCTGACCTTTTTATCTGCCTGGGCCAAAATTTTAGTGCACAGATGATAAATACCCTCCACATCTTCTTTAGTCTCTGTGGGTAAACCCAACATAAAATAGAGCTTTATTTGTTTCCAGCCCAGGGCAAAAATCTTCTGGGTATATTCCAGAATCTCCTCTTCTTTAATATTTTTATTGATTACATCTCGTAACCGCTGAGTACCAGCCTCTGGAGCCAAAGTAATACCTGTTTTTCTAAGTTTACTTAAAAATAAGATTAACTCTTCAGAAACAGAGCCTACCCTTAAGGAAGGAAGAAATATGGCTACCCTTTCTTGAAAAAGCTTATTTATCACCTGGCAAAAAAGTTCTTCCAGAAGAGTAAAATCCCCAGTACTTAAAGAAAGAAAAGATAATTCCTCATAACCCGTATGAGCCAGGGCTTCTTTGAGATAAGAATTTATTTTTTCTAAACTCCTTTCGCGTACTGGCCTATAAATAAATCCTGCATGACAAAAACGACAACCTCGACTACATCCTCTTGCCACCTCTACTGTCAGGCGATCGTGAACAACCTTGCCATAGGGTAATAAATCTTCAGGTTGAAGGGATACCTGGTTGAAATCAGGATAGGTAAACTTTTTAACTTCTTTATAGTCTGAATAAAGAGGCTGGATAAAATATCCCTTCTTACCTTTATTTATTTCAAAAAAACCGGGAATATATATCCCTGGTTTGCTTTTTAAAGACAATAATAATTCTCTTTTGGACCAGCCTTTTTCCCTGGCCTGCAAAAAATCATCTAAAAAATCCAGAAAAAGCCCTTCTCCATCTCCTAAAAACATAAGGTCAAAAAAAGGGGCCACAGGCTCAGCATTAAAGGTTACTCCACCTCCAGCCACCACCAAAGGAAAGTCTTCTCCTCTTTGCTCAGACCAAAAGGGTATTTTACCTAAGTCTAAAATATAAAGACAGGTGGTATAGGCCAGTTCATTGGTAAGGCTAAATCCCAATATGTCTAACCTGGATAAAGGAGTATCACTTTCCAGAGTGGCTAAGGGCTCCTTTTTCTCCCTTAAAATTTGCGCTACTTCCCAAGAAGGTGCATAAACCCTTTCTGCATAATAATCTTTTTGCTGATTAACTAAATTATAAAGTATGCGCTGCCCATAGTAGGACATGCCCACTTCATACAAATCCGGAAAAGCCAGGCCTAAATGGACTTTTACTTTAGTCAAATCCTTATGGATTGAATTAACTTCATTACCCAAATAATGGCTGGGTTTATTAAAAAGAGGTAGATATTGTTTCATTTAGCTCCTCATAAAATAGAAAAGGCAGACCTAGGCCTGCCTTAAATTTAAACCCCAAGAATTTAGCTCCACAATAATTATTTCTTCAAAAGGTCAGAAAAGTCAGTAACTTTCCCTCCAGGCCCAGCTAGCCCTGCCAGATTTTTAAGATCTGCAGGTGAAGACAGGGTCAAATTACTTGAAGCCTCTAAGTATTTTGTCTTTAACTCCTCAGGGACATTTTTGTATTCATATAAAATATGCTTGGCATCTATTTCGCCTTCCAATTCAGTATCAAAGGGATAACCAAAAGGGAGCAATACCATCTGCACCCCACCTTGAGTGGGAACCATCTGTAAGGTGGCTGGATCTGCTAACTTTCCATCTTTCCACTTGGCAAGTACCATATCTCCATTGATTAACTTTACCAGTTTTACCTCATAAGCCATATTATTCTCCTTCTCTCGCAATCTTTTAAAATAATTTATTGAAGTTAATTAGAGATTGGGGTAGTGTCAAGCTGTTCCCAGAACAGAAAAAAATTAGACTCCTAACAGGGAGGAAAAAATGAACTTTTTAGATATCTTTTTTTTAGTTGTAATTTCCTTTTTTTTCCTCAGAGGAATTTATAGAGGGCTAGTTCAGGAAGTTTCTTCCTTGGTAGCTCTATTTTTGGGTTTTTTTCTGGCCAATAGATACTGGCAAAAGGTTTTACCTCTAATGGAAGAAATCATTCCCAGTGAAACCTGGGCCAAAATATGTAGTTATTTAGCTGTGCTCATTGGGGTAATGTTTATTATCTTTATCATTTCCACCATTTTAAAGCACCTTTTAAAAATGGCCTTTCTGGGCTGGCTGGATCGCATTGGAGGAGCAGCCATAGGCTTACTTAAGGCGCTCGTGCTTTGTTCTATCTTTTTAATGATTTTAACCTCTTTTTTACCTGCCAGATCAGAGGCATTACAGACCTCAAAACTTGCCCCTTATGTCCATAGAAGCAGTTTATTCCTGGCCAAACTTTTACCCAAAGAATTAAAAGATAGATTTGAGGAAAACAAAAAGACTTTAGAAAGAAAATGGAAGCAAAAATTATTACCAGGAATAGAAAATGAGTAAAAACAGTCTCAACAAGCTCCAGGAAGTAATTGCCACCCTTTTAGGTCCCAATGGCTGTCCCTGGGACAAAAAACAAACCCCTCAAAGTTTGTGCGATTACTTGATAGAAGAATGCTTTGAATTAGTGGAGGCCATAACATCTAAGGACATAGAAAATATTAAAGAAGAACTGGGAGATGTATTTTTTCTTTTATTTTTTCTTATCCATCTTTTTCAAGACCAATTTACTTTAGAGGAAGTTTTTGATTATACTGCAGCCAAGATGATTGGACGACATCCCCATGTTTTTGGAAATAAAAGTATCCAAAATATAGATGAACTTCTTTCTATGTGGGAAAAAATAAAAAAAGAGGAACAAAGAAAAAAACAAAAAAAATCCTCTTCTCTAGATTCTATTCCCTCTGCACTTCCACCACTTTTAAGGGCTTATCGAATAAATTCTAAGGCTGCGAGATTGGGATTTACCTGGCCCAATGAAGAAGAGTTGGAGAAAAAACTACAGGAAGAATGGGCGGAGTGGTTAGAAGCTAAAAAAACAGGTAAATTAGAAAAAATGGAAGAAGAACTAGGAGACTATCTCTTTTGCCTTACTGAATATGCCAGGCGTAACCAGATAAAACCCAATACAGCCTTGAATCTGGCCAACCAAAAATTTTTAACCCGCTTTAAACTAATGGAAGAGCTAGCAGAAAAAAGGAATTTATCCCTGGAGGACCTATCCCTGCAACAACTGGAAGCTTTGTGGCAAGAAGCCAAAGAACTACAACAAGCTACTTGATATAACTTAATATTTTAAAAAAAACCTCTTCCAAATTTAATTTCGTAGTATCAATAATAATAGCATCTGCAGCTGGCTTTAAAGGAGCAATGGGTCTATTGCGGTCCTGTTCGTCTCTTTGCTTAATTTGTTCTAAAATAAGAGTTAAGTCTGCTTCTTTGCCCAACATTTTCAACTGTTTATATCTTCTCTTGGCCCTCTCCTCACAATCGGCATCCAGAAAAAACTTATAATCAGCCTGAGGAAAAACCACTGTACCCATATCCCTGCCTTCTGCTACTAGAGAAGTATTTTCAGCCAGCCGTTGCTGTTCAGCCTTTAAGAAATCCCGTACTACTTTTAACTTACCCAGAGAAGAAGCTAAAAAACCTACCTCTTCTGTTCTAATCTCCTCTCCCAGTTTTTTTTGATTTAAATAAAGAAAGTAGCCCTTTCCTTCTAAAACCAGTTGAAACTGAAAGTTATTTAAAATCGGCTTTAGTTCTTCCTCAGATAAATTAAGCTTGTCCTGGCCCAGGTAATAGGCAAGGCCTCTAAACATAGCGCCGCTGTCCAAGTAGGCTATCTGTAATTTTTCAGCCAGTTTTTTGGCCAAAGTGGTTTTACCCACGCCAGCAGGACCGTCTAAAGTAATTAACACTCTTCCCCACTCCTTACAAAATCTGCTCTAGCGCTTCAATAAACAGTTTATTCTCCTCTTCTGTGCCCACACTTACCCGCAAATACTTATCAAGACCATAGCTTTTTAAAGGCCTAATAATTATACCCTGTTTAAGTAAAGCCTGAAATACTTCCAGGGCATCCTTGGGAGGTCTAAAGAGGATAAAATTGGCCTGAGAAGGGAACACCTGGCATCCCAATGCCTGTAATTTTGTACTTAAAAATTCTCTTCCCTCTATTACTACCCTTCTTGTTTCTCTGTAAAAAAAACTATCCTTTAAAACAGCTAGACCTGCTTTTTCAGCCAAAATATTTACGCTAAAGGGAAGCCTTATACGCCAATAATAATCTGCCAGGTCTTTATGTAAAACAGCATATCCCAGCCTCAGTCCAGCAAGGCCAAAAAGTTTGGAAAAGGTGCGCAAAAAAATCACCTGTGGATATTTAGACCATTCAGTTAAAAAATTATAGTCTTCCTGGGGAGAGGCAAAATCAATATAAGCCTCATCCAAAACCACAAATACCCCTTCTGGTAAACGAGCCAAAAATTCCTGTAACTGCGCTTTAGCAAGGGCATAACCAGAAGGATTATCTGGATTGGTGATAAAGATAAGCCTGGTCTGTTTATCTATTTTTTTTAGCAACCCTTCCAGGTCAAAAGAAAAATCATCCTTAAGAGGAACCTGTTCTAAATTTGCTCCCAAAAGTTTGGCCTGAGTCTTATAAATGCTAAAACAGGGTTTAAAGGCCAGGACCTTATGCTTGGCAGGATCTATTAAGAGACGAAAAAGTAAATCAATAATTTCATCAGAACCGTTCCCCAGGATAATATTTTCTGCTGGTACTTTTAAAAAATCAGCCAGGGCCTGACGTAAAGACTCATTTCCGCCCCTAGGATAGCGAAAAACATAATTTCTATATTTATGCAAAACCTCTGCTACTACAGGAGAAACTCCCAGAGGATTTTCATTACTAGCCAGTTTTATTACTCTACCCAAGTTATACTTTTTTTTGATTTCTTCAATACTAAGACCAGGTTCATAGGCCTTAAACTCCAGTAAGTGTGGTAAGATAAATTGCTTCAACTTTTCTCCCCCTTAAAAAACTAAAGCTCCCTTCTTAAAAAGGGAGCTTTAGTTTAGCTTCTTGTTAAAGGCAAGTTTCTACTTATTCAAGATCTTGGGACGAATAAAAATCAAAAGCTCTTGTTTAGAAACATTTTTATAATCATTTTTAAACAACCAACCCAAAAGAGGTATCCTGTGTAAGCCAGGAACCCTGGTTTGAGACTTATTATCTGTAAGTTTTCTCACTCCTCCAATTACAATGGTCTCGCCATCTTCTACAATCAATTTGGTCTTGGCAGTCTTGGTTTCTATATCGTCTTCTTTGGGAGAATCATCAGAAATATCCAGATCTAAAATAACCTTATTGTCTGGAGTAATTTGAGGAGTAACCGTCAGCCTCAGTAAAGCATCCTTATATTCTACAGTAGTCCCTCCACTTTCTGATTCTGTAGAAACAGCTATTTTGGTCCCCTGAGTTATCTCTGCCTTCTGATTATTTAAAGTCACAATTCTGGGAGAAGAAATGGTCTTGGCCAGGTTCTGAGATTCTGCCAGTTTAAGCTCTGCATCCAGGGTAAAGAGATCCTTTCCAGCCACCTTGGCCACCTGACCGGCAAGGGAAAAGTCCAGTGGTCCACTGGAGGGAAAGTTTATGCCACTGGCTCCATATTCTTTATAATATTGGTCTCCTTTTCCATAATATTCTCCTGGATTTTGGAAGCTCCACTTTAAGCCAAAAGCTCGCTGGAAATCGTCTGTAGCATAAACAATTCTGGCTTCAATCAATACCTGTTTTTCTGGCCTATCTAACTTTTCAATTACTGATTTTATTTCTTCAATCCTGCTTCTAATATCTTCTACAATAAGCTGATTGGTCCTGCTATCAGCAGTAAGTTTACCTCTATCCGAAAGGAAAGATTTTACCTTTGGCTCCAGCTCTGCAGCTGTAGTATAGTTTATTTGAATATATTCTCTTTCCAAAGGTTCGAGTTTTTTCATGCTCTCTTTGGCTCTCTGGGCTTCTTCTCTTGCCTTTTGAATGGCTTCTCTTTCAGCTCTTAACTTTTCCTGGGTGGCTACCCGCATAATATTGCCCCTGATCACCACCCCTAAATTCTTCTGGAGTAAAACCAGATCCAGGGCCTGATCCCAGGGTATGTTGTAAAGCCTTAAAGAAATTTTTCCTGTTACTCCATCGTCAATAATCAGGTTATAATTTTCCACTGAAGCTAACAAACGTAAAACATTTTCCACATCTGCATCTTGCAAATCAATGGAAATAAGCTTGCCTGTATATTTTTGTTTCATCCCAGGCAAAAGAGTATTTAATTCTGGGATATCCTGCTGTTCCTGCTGATTAAAGCTTTCCTTTAATTTGGCCTGTTCTTCTGCACTTGGCTTTTGTTTGAAATCATCAGAGGTCAAAAAGACCAAGGCTGTCTTCCCTTCAATCACATCCAAATTAAAGGGAACTTTTTCCTCTGTTAATAAAATCATTTCCACCTGATTTTGTTTATTCTGAAAAAGTGCACTACGAATAGGCGTATTAAACTTTTCTAAACGAAAAATCTTTTCATAGTTTTTAACCAGACTGGCCTTATTGATGGTTAAATAAATTTTATTCTCTTTACTTTTTTTAGGAACAATATCTAAAATACCTTTAGAATCAAAAAGAACTATTAAATTTCCTTTTTTATTTTTTAAAAAAGATACCTGCTTAATTTTTTGAATAGCCTTATCTTTTTCAACCAGTTTTTGTATTTCTTTGGAAGGGATAAAAGCAACTTCTAAAGTATTATCTTTACCTCTACTAAGTAAAAATTGACAGGGCTTATTTAGTTTAACTTCTAACTTATTTGCTGTAGGACCCAAAGCTGGAAAATATTTTAAAGAAGAAACTACTCCTTTAGGTAAGGGTAAAGTTTCCTTGGAATAAGCAGGAAAAAATTCCAGGCTAAAACTTAAATCATCCATAGAGGGGTTTACTGTAATCCCTTGTGGCAATACTAGCCTTAAAAGAGTCCTATCCCCCTGCTTTACTAAACTAATCGCTTTAAGCTCTTCCTTGGGCTGTAAATTTTCTTTCTGCTCAAGAAGGGTTGTCCCCTGAGTGGGAGTTACCCCTTCTTTTTGTTTAGGTGCACAGGAAAACAAAAAAATCAAACTACTAATAAGAATAAATACTCTACTCATTATTCTTCTCCCTTTTTGGGGTGAAGTTTTAAAACTACTTTTTTCTTTTCCACTTCTCCAAAAATGTTTGCCACTTCTTCCTCCACTATAATTGTATCTGGAGTAATTTTTACCACCTTACCTTCATTTCTACCCACTACCATACCTTTTTCTAAAAGAAAGCCCTTGCCATCTGGAAGCTCTACCATGGCCCTGGCCTGATTGGGATTTTCAGGCTCCCACAATATACCTATAACCTTTAGCTGAGTTACATCCACTCTTTCTAAAGGGCTTAAGGTGCCTTTTTTTCTTTTTTTAGCAGTTAAGCGCTCATTTACCTTATTGATAAAAGGAACAAAAGGATCCACTTTACCCTTTGGATCGTAACGAAAGGCTGGAGGTTTTATCCATTCCGGGATATTACTTAAAGCTTCTATAAACTTCTCACTTTCCTCTTTCACTGCAGAAGTATCTTTTGCCAGCGCTACACTAGGCAAAAGGGTTAAGAGTATACTTAACCAGATTAACCTTATTATTTTCACTGTTATTTCCTTCTTCTCTTACCTTTTTTCTTCTTGGCTTCTTCTGCCTGAGCCTTTATTTCAGCCTCTGTCAAGGCTCTGTAAACCTCTAAAGTACAATCCACAGTCAGATTACTGACCTGCCCCTGGGGTCCTTGAGGCAAAAATTTTACTGAACGCAAGCTAACCAGTCTATTCAAACGACTAAGTTCATCTAAATAACTAACAACATTGTGAAAGCTACCCAAAAGCCTGATGTTTACCAACCTGGCAGCATAAAAATCATATTTAGTTTCACTCAACGGTTTAAAATATGCGAATTCTATACCTTTTTCTAGCCCTTTTTTTTCAAAAGAAGCCAAAAGCTTTTCCAAAGCCTTGGCATCTTCTGGCAACAGATTTTTGGCTATAAAAAATTGTTTTTTATAAAAACCCAAATCTTTTTTTACCTTATTTAGATTAGCAGCTATTACTCGAAATCTGGTAATATCCCTATCCAGTTGAACCAGCTTGGCTTCCATTCTCTCTTTAGCATCTAAGGTAGGTAAAAGGAAAAAATAAGCCCACCCAGCTATCACCAAAAATAAAACACTCCCATAAACCAGCCAGCGCTTCCACAAAGGAAGCTTAAAAAACACCTTGACCTGTTCTTCTAAATTATTAGCCATAATACTTTTAAGCTTCTCCTGCTCTAAGGTTACAGGTAAACTCTACCAATTCATAGTTGCCAATTTTAGTCCTGCTAGTAACCACAATATCTACTCCCTTAACATAAGGAGATTTTTTCAATTGTTCAATATAAAAGGATAAAACCTGATTGTCCAAAGCCACTCCTGTGATGGTAATACTCCCAGAAGAAGCCAGACTCAAACTTTTATACCAAATTTTATCTCCTGGCAAAGAAGATACCAAAGCATCTATAAATAAAACTGGTAAAATCTGTTTTTTTCTTATCTTTTTAATTACTTCTATTTTTTTCTGAATATCTTCTACATCTTTTTTCAGTCTATTTACCTTAGCAATAAGGCTTTGTAGAGATTTCTTTTCTTTTATTTTCTGAGCTTCAACTGTCTTTAAGTAATCTACTTTTATTCCCATCCACCAATTAACGGCAAAACAACCTCCTAAGAAAACAACCAAAAGAAAAATAAAAACCCAAAAATCACCCTTTATAGGTAATTTTTTCTTTTTTTCTAAGACATTTAAATTTATTCTTAACACTTAAAACACCCCTCTTAAGGCTAAACCTGTTGCCACTACCATCTGTCTTTTTATCTCATCTAAGTATTTAAGGTCAAAACTCTTCGCACTTTTTTCAATTTTTCTCCAGGGATCTAGATAATCGACATTTAGCGAAAATTCCCTACTTAAACTTTCCTCCAAACTTAAAATATGAGCACTACCTCCAGACAAAAATACCTTTTTTATTTCCTGGGCCTTAGGATAAGTAGTGGCATAGAAATTAATAACCTTACGAACCTCTCCTACCCAATTTTCTATTTCTTCTTGAATCACCTTAGAGACCAAAGTCTTTTGCGCAGCCTCTAGATTAGTGGCTCCCTCCAGTTTTATCCGCTCAGCTTCCTCTAAACTCAGGTTAAGCCCTTCTGCAATACGCAAAGTAAGGTTAGCTCCACCAAAAGGCATCTCTCTAAAAATACTTAGCTCTCCTTCAGAAAAAACAGCAAAAATGCTTTGTTTTTCTCCAATATCAAAGAGGAAAGAACTTTTATCCATCTCTTCTGGATAATTAAATTCAAAAACATTAGCCAGAGCAAAGGCATCTAAGTCAATTACATCTATTTTTATTTGCGCCCTTTTAAATAACTCATTTAAGTTTTCTACCAGCTGTTTTTTACAGGCTACCAAATAAACTTCAAAGCCCTTTTCCTGCTTTTTGCTTTTCATTATTTGATAGTCCAGCACCACATCGTTAATATCAAAGGGAATATACTGTTTGGCTTCTTTAAACACCACCTTTTCCAGATCATCCTCATCTTTGGCCTTAAAGACTACCCTTTTAACAATTACAGACTGTCCACTAAAAGAAGTATTTACCACCTCTTTCTTTTTTATACCCAAGCTCTTAAAAAAGGCTTCCAAATGCTTGA
This sequence comes from Desulfonauticus sp., assembly GCF_055126295.1. NCBI lineage: Bacteria > Pseudomonadati > Thermodesulfobacteriota > Desulfovibrionia > Desulfovibrionales > Desulfonauticaceae > Desulfonauticus > Desulfonauticus sp. The sequence continues at coordinate 53,768 of NZ_JBSRHE010000009.1, forward strand.
CAAATTCATCTGAACCTCTTTGCTCTTCAGAAAAGAGACCTCTACCCACTCTATCTAAAACAACCTTTTTCCCTTTCTTTTTTAAGCCAACCAGCTTAACCCATCTAGCTCCCAGGTCCAGACCAAAAGAAGTATTTTTCTTACTACTAATAAACACCTCTAAAAAGCTCCTTTGCTTAAGGACGAACAGTAAGAACTGGCATTTTTGCTCCTTTTACCACCTTTTCAGCCACAGAGCCAAATAAAATCCTATCTATCCCCTTACGCCCATGTGTACCCATTACTATCAAATCTACCTCTTCTTTTTCAGCTACTTCTAAAATCTCTTCTGCTGCATAACCAGTTTTTACTATGCCTTGAGCGGAAACAGATTCAAAGTTTTCCTGAATAAAAACTTCCATGGTTTTTTCCGCACCTGAAACTATTTCTCCCACAAAAGTTTCAATAGAGGCAGGAGGAACATGAAACCCTACATATTGGGAAAGAGAAGGAGCTACATACAAAACAACAACTTCTCCTTCCAGGGCCCTGGCTAAGGTAGCTGCATAATCTGCTACCTTTTTACTCATATCTGAAAAATCCACTGCACATAAAATCTTTTTTATACTGGCCATAACATTTCCTCCTTTTATTAAGAGCTTCAATAAATTATAAAAAAAAAAATGACAACTAATTTTTTAAATAATTTATTAAAAATTAAAACTCCAGCACATCAAAAGAATGAAATTTCATAAGCATATTAGCCCGTCCTTGGGTAGCAGAACGCAAATCTGTAGAAAAACCAAACATTTTCTTTAAAGGAGCCAAGGCCTGTACTATCTTTTGTCCTCCTCTTTCCAAAATATTTTCCACTTTTCCGCCTTTACTGCCAATAAGTCCCACACATTCTCCTACAAAATCCTCTGGCGTATATACTTCCAGAGACATAATAGGCTCTAAAAGCTGAGGATTAGCATTTTTCAAAGCTTCCTTTAAGGCTTTTACTGCAGCCATTCTATAACCTATATCAGTAGCTCCTTCTTTTTGTTTAAGTTCAATCACTCGCACCAAAATATCCTGAACAGGATAGCCCTTTAAAATGCCCGATTGCAGACCATCTTCTAAACCCTGGTACACACTTTCCACTATATTTTGAGACCAGGCTTGAGTATCCACTTCCAGGCGAATTTCTTTGCCACTACCTCTGGGCTTTGGTTCTACTTCCAAAACTACTCCACCGTAATGGAAATCATCTCCCAGTTCTTTAGCAAATTCTCCTTCTCCTCTGGCTTTATTTTTAATGGTTTCTTGGTAAACCACCTGAGGATTGCCAGATCTAAATTCCACCTTATACTCTCTTTTAAGTCTATCCATTACCACTTCTAAATGGAGCTCTCCCATGCCAGAAAGAATAATTTGCTGGGTATCTTCATCTCTTTCCAAAAGTAAGGTAGGGTCTTCCTGTAAAATTTTATCCAGAGCTTCCAATAACTTTTCTTCTTCTGCATTATTCTTAGGCTCCAAGGCCACTGCAATAACCGGCTTATATTCGCTAATTTTTTCCAAAATAAGAGGTGTCTCCCTATTGGCGAGGGTATCTCCTGTTTTAGAAAGCTTCAGTCCTGCTAAAGCAACAATTTCTCCAGCCCGTGCTTCCTCCACCTTTTCCTTATGATTGGCGTGCAAGCGAAAAATCCTGGCTACCCGTTCTTCTTTTTCCTGGGTAACATTAAAAACTATCTCTCCTGCTTTAATCTTCCCGGAATAAATCCTGGCTAAAACCAACTTTCTTCCGGTCTCCATGGATACTTTAAAGACCAAAGCAGACAGTGGGGCTTTAGAAGAAATGGGAAAGGAAACTTTTTTCTTAGTTTGGGGCTCTATACCTTCTATTTGAGGCACATCCAAAGGAGAAGGAAAATAATCAATTACCCCATCCAATAAAGGTTGGACGCCTATATTCTTTAAAGCAGAACCCGCATATACCGGAACTATTTTCCCCTGTAAAACCAGCTCTCTTAGTTTTTGTTTGATAAGTTCTGGTTGCAATTCCTGTCCTTCCAGATACTTTTCCATTACCTCATCGTCTAAATCAGCTATCCTTTCTATTAGCTCAGTCTTATAGTTATCTACTTCTGCCTGTTCTTCTGGTGTCAGATCTAAATATTCATAGCTCCTTCCCTGGTCTTCTGCACTGAAAACAATCTTTTTTTCTCTTAAAATATCAAAAACTCCCTTAAAATCATCTCCTTCTCCCCAGGGCGCTTGCAAAACAACTGGATTGGCCTTTAATTTTTTTCTAATCTCCCAAAGCACATTTTTAAAATCTGCCCCTAACCTATCCATTTTATTGATAAAGGCTATTTTAGGAATCTTGTATTTTTCTGACTGGTGCCAAACAGTTTCACTTTGAGGCTCTACCCCTCCCACTGCACAAAAAACAGCAATCGCTCCATCCAAGACCCTTAAAGCCCTTTCTACTTCAATAGTAAAATCCACATGCCCTGGAGTATCAATCAGGTTTACCTGTTTCTCTCTCCAATTAAAGGTAGTACAAGCAGAAACAATTGTAATACCTCTTTCCTGTTCCTGAGGAAGATAGTCCATCGTAGCAGTGCCTTCGTGCACTTCTCCCATGCGATGAATTTTTTGAGAATAAAAAAGGATTCGTTCACTTAAAGTAGTTTTTCCCGCATCAATATGAGCTATAATACCAATATTTCTAATCTGCTCCAGATATTTATCTGCGCCTTTAGCTACTCCCATCTAAGACCTCCTGCTTATAAAGACATACTTTTCAAACGCCCAGGTCCAATTAAAATCCGGCCAAATCCAGCTAGTTTCTTCTCCAGGAGCAAGAGTAAGCTTGGCAAAGGATGTTTTTTGAGATCCTATTTCCAGAAAAAAGTCCCTTTCTCTTTCTTCTAAAGGCTTTACAGGTGCATCTTCTTTACCCCAGGAAGCATAAAAGGTGGTATGAGGATTAGCCCAGAGCAAATTCTCTAAATTTATTTTTTCCTGTTCCTCCCAAATAACACCCCTGGTAAGAGGAGTTTGCCAAAACACAGATTTCAGCCACCTGGGATTAAATCCAAAATAAAAAACTGGTCTTTGTTGACAATTTAAAAACTCAATCACTCTCTTTTTTTTGCCCCAGGCCAGATAATATCCCCCAGCCAACTCCAGCCCCACAAATATCTCTGCTTTTATTTTGGTTTTGGAACCCAACAAAACCACTCCTATTTTTTCCACTCCAGCTAAAAGCAAAGGAATAAATAAGGCCAAGATTTGATTAACAGCAAAAAAACCTTCCTCCACCAAAAAAATCACTTCTTTTTTGGGAGAAAAACCTTCTTCCAGTTCAAAAAGGGAGTAGTTTTTTTTACAAACGCTTAGCTTAAGCTCTTTTAAATATTGATAGTACTCGGTAAGTTCATAGATTTGTTTTTTAAAAAAAGCCCTTTTTTTATCTCCAACCCTTTCATAAGCCTGAGATAGATATTTTTCTTCAACTGCATAAGTATCAAAAAAAGCATTCCAGTCCATTTCCTAGCCTCGCCCCAAAGATACAAAAAAAGCGGCTAAAAGCCGCTTTTTGTTTACCTATTTTTTTTACAACCAGTCAAAAAACCTTTTCCAGGACCCTTCTTCCTTTTCTTTGGCCTCCTTAGCCTTTGCTTCTTGCCAGCGCAAATAGGCCAAGTCCCTTCGTTGACTTGCATAAGCCACAACTTCTGGCAAATCAGCATATTCCTTTTCCACATATTTATATCTAAGCCAGGCCGCTTTAAACTGCTCTGTACGCCAGTAAAAATCCGCTACATATAACTCATGCTCAGCCATTAAAAACCTACATTTGCGCAAATACTTCTTGGCTTCTTGAGCATATTTGTTTTCTGGATAGGTCTCTATAAGCCGCTGAAAAAAGGAGTAAGCTTCAGCAATATTCGTATAGGGTTTATCCGCAGATTCAAATTGCTTGAGATTGGACAGGCCAATTTTTAAAAGCACATAAGGAACTGCCTCATGTCTGGGGTGAAGGGCTTCAAATTCCTTATAAACCTCACTGGCTGCTTTATATTCCCCCACCAGGAAATAGGCATCTCCCAAACTCACTTCTGCCTCAGGCGTATAGGGAGAGAAAGGATATCTATCTTTTAATTTGGTAAAATACTCAATGGCCCGGTCATAATCCTTTTCTTGCAAGGCATCATATCCAGCTTGTGCCAATTCCTGGGCAGTATCCTCTGGAGGAGTTAAAAAAAAGTAATCCACTACTCCACAACCACTTATTAAAAAAAAGAGGAGAGTTACGATTAATAGCTTTACCCTAGTCATCTAACTGCTCCAGATAATTGGCCACATTAAATCCAGCACAAGCTCCATCTCCTACAGCAGTGGACACCTGCCGACAATTTTTCGCTCTAATATCACCTGCAGCATATATGCCTTTTATATTGGTCTGCATCTCACTATCTGTAAGCACAAAGCCTCTCTCATCTTTTTTAACTTCTGGAGGTAAAAACTCGCTATTGGGCTCCACTCCAATAAAAATAAAGGCTCCACTCACTTCCAGCTCACTGGTGTTTCCATTTTTTACATTCTTTAAAACAACCTTTTCCAGACTCTCCTGTCCTTTGAACTCTTCCACCACGCTATCCCAGATTACTTCTATCTTTGGATTAGCCAGCACCTTTTCCTGATAGATTTTAGTGCCTCTAAATTTATCTCGCCTGTGAATGAGATAAATCTTTTTTACTATCTTAGAAAGATACAAAGATTCTTCTAAAGCAGTATCTCCACCTCCAATACAGGCTACCACTTGATCGCGAAAAAAATTACCATCACAAATGGCACAGTAGGAAATACCCTTGCCAGCCAATTCCTGCTCTCCTGGGACCCCCAGTTTCCTCCATCTGGCCCCACTGGCCACTACCAGAGCCTTTACCTGCACTGTGGATTCTTCTAAATGTAGAGTATGGTATTTATCTCCCACTTCTATCTTTTTTACCTCACCAAAGTGCTTATGTAATCCTTCATATTTTTCCACTTGCGCAGCAAAGGCGTCTGCCAGTTCAAAGCCTGTGATGCCTTCGGGAAAACCAGGATAATTCTCTATCTTTTCTGTTAGTAAAACCTGCCCTCCAGGGCTTAGCTTTTCTACCAAAAGCACCTTGCGTCTAGCTCTCAAAAGATAAAGGGCGGCCGTCAGCCCTGCTGGACCGCCCCCAATCACTGCTACCTCAAACTTATCCATGTTATAAAGCCTTTTCTGCTAACATTTGTTTTAAGCTGGATTTGGATACTGCACCAGTAATTTGCTCTATAACCTGACCACCCTTAAACAAAATCAAGGTAGGAATGGCTCTAATACCATACTTACTGGGAGTGGTGGGATTTTCATCCACATTCATTTTAACAATCTTCACCTGTCCAGCATACTCCTGAGCCAATTCTTCAATAATTGGAGAAATAGCTCTACAAGGCCCACACCAGGGAGCCCAAAAATCCACCAATACAGGCTGGTCACAATTTAAAACTTCAGCCTCAAAATTACTGTCAGTAACTTGGTTTGCCATATTTCTCTCCTTTTGTTTATTCTTCTAAGTTTCTAGTTTAAAGTAAAAAGATAGTGGTCTTAGTTCTTAGTGTCAAGAACCTATCTCATTTATCTCTTCCCACAACTTATCCACCAAGGTTTCTTGCAAATTAAATACATACTTTTCATCTTGATATAAGTCTTTTATTTTCCAGCACTCAACCCACTTATCTTCTAAAATTTCTACTAAAAAGGGATCAAAGTGTTTGCCCTTTTCCTCACGCAAAATCAAGCGCACCTTTTCTTCAGAATAGGGAGGTTTGTATACCCTGGCTGAAGAAAGGGCGTCAAAGACATCCACCAGGCCAGCTATGCGTCCTAATAGGGGGATTTCTTCGCCTTTAAGCCCTTTGGGATAGCCTGTGCCATCATAACGCTCATGATGGGTCAAAGCCACTACCTTGGCATTGCGCAAAAGAGAGGACTTGGCCTTGTGCAAGATACACCCGCCAATGATGGTGTGTTTTTCCATTATTTTTCTTTCTTGAGGAGTTAAGGGGCCTGGCTTGAGTAAAATGGCATCAGGTACGCCCAGCTTTCCCACATCGTGCATGGCCACTGCCCAAAAAACCATTTCCAGTTCTTCCTGCCCAAACCCCAGCTCTCTGGCTAAAAGTTTGGCCAATTCTCCCACCCTTCTAATATGGGCAGAAGTCTCTTTGTCTCTATATTCAGCAGCCACTCCCAATCTAAACAGGGAATCCAGATGAGCTTCCTTTAATTCAGCATACAGTCTGGCATTTTCAATAGCCACAGCAGCCTGGGAGGTAAAATAGTTTAAAGGCAGTAAAAATTCTGACTTAAAAGGAACAACCTTTTCTCCTTCCCTGGCATTAATCAACTGTAAAACACCCACCACTTCTTCCTGAGGATTTAATAAGGGCAGGGTTAAAACAGATTGAGAGTGATAGTTATTCACCCGGTCCCACTTGGAAAATAAAGAAAGGTCATACTTATGGGCTTCTTTATAAACATCAGCTAAAATTAAAGGTTGTTTACTTAAAGCAACAAACCCTGCAATACTCTTTTGGTCCAAAGGAAAACTAAAACTCTGAAATAGTTCCTGAACTTTCTTCTTGCCCAACCTTTTACTCAAGGTATCATTTTGACTGCAGACAAAAACAAGCTCTTTATTTTTAACTAAATAAATGGACCCTGCATCAGCTGAAGTTAAAGACCTGGCCTTGGTTAAAATAAGGTCCAAAAGCTTTTCCCATTCAACAGTACGGCTTAAAGCTATGCCTATGTCTAAAACTTCTTCTAATAAACTCATATCCTTTTAATTGATTTTATAATCCCTGGGAACTGTCCTTCCTCTGGGAATGGCATCTACTTCCAGGCCATGCGTATACCCAGCTTGAAGCAGTTTTTCTCCCAAATAGGCAACCATAATACCGTTATCCGTGCATAACTCCTTGTTAGGCACCCAAAATTTAAGATTCTTTTGTTCTAAAAAAAGACCAAATTCTTTTCTCAAAATACTATTGGCAGCTACTCCTCCAGCCAGAATAAGCCCCTTTACAGGATGACTCTTTAAAGCTCTACTTACTTTAATCTTCAGGGCTTCCACTAAAGAATAGGTCAGGGAGGCACACATATCTTTTAACTCTTGCGAAACTACATCCAATTTTAAATCTTCTTTTAAACCAGGGAAAACTAAGTGTTTATTTTTTTGTAAGTAATTGGCAACTGCAGTTTTAATCCCACTAAAGCTAAAATCTAGATTGGTGTTATCAATATAGGGTCTGGGAAATAACTCCTTATCTACTTTCCCTTCTCTGGCCAGCTTATCTAAAAAAACCCCACCTGGATAGGGAAGGTTAAGCATTTTAGCCACCTTATCAAAAGCTTCTCCCAGAGCATCATCTAAGGTCCTACCCAGCAAAATAAACTCCTGCCAGGATTTAATTAAATAAAGATGGGTATGTCCTCCAGAAACCAATAACCCCAAACAGGGATACTCTACTTCCTGTTGCATTTCTGCAGCCAACAAATGGGCCTGTAAGTGATCCACGCCCACCAAAGGCACATGTAAACCTAAACTTAATCCCTTGGCAAACCCCAGTCCAATTAAAAGGCTAGCCAAAAGCCCCGGACCTCTGGTAACAGCAATGCCTTCCAGATCTTGCAAAGTACAACCTGCTCTTTGCAAAAGTGTTTCCAGCAAAGAAGGTAGTACTTCCAGATGGGCTCTAGAGGCAATCTCTGGCACCACTCCACCAAAAAGAGAATGCCAATCCACCTGCGAGACCATAACATGAGCCACGAGCTCACCCTTATTGACCAGGGCCAGGCCTGTCTCATCACAAGAGGTTTCAATTCCAAGAGTAAGCACTACTTAAGCTCCATAAATTTCCAAAACCTTTTGTACTTCTGTTTTCGAACCAATAAACAGGGGAACTCTTTGGTGTAAATCCTCAGGTTGAATCTCCAGAATAGGCCTTTCTCCATCTACAGCCATGCCCCCTGCCTGCTCCACTAAAAAGGCCATGGGATTGGCTTCATAAAGCAGCCGCAACTTGCCTGTAGGTTTTTTGGGATCCCTTAAATCTTTGGGATACATAAAAATACCACCATAAAGCAAGGTCCGATGAAAATCAGCAACCAGAGAGCCAATATAACGCAAACTATAAGTGGGTTTGCCAGGCTCAGGGGTTTTAAAGTAGGAAATTATCTCTTTGGTCTTATCATCCCAGTAAGACCAATAACCTTCGTTTACAGAATAAATCTTACCCTTTTCTGGAATCTTAATATCTGGATGGGAAAGCAAAAATTCTCCCACACTGGGATCAAAGGTAAAGCCATGTACTCCCTGCCCTGTACTATATACCAGCATGGTGGAAGAACCATACAAGAAATAGCCTGCTGCAACCTGTTCTGAGCCTTTTTGCAACACTTCGCTCAAGATCACAGGGTCACTACCATTTTTACGGCGATAAATGGAAAAAATAGTGCCAATACTCACATTGGCTGCAATATTGGAAGAACCATCCAGGGGATCAAAAACCAGAAAATAATTTCCTCGTCCAAATTGTTCTGGAATTTCTATAAGGTCTGCATTCTCCTCTGAAGCCATGGCATAGAGTAAACCAGAGCGTTGCAAGCGATGGATAAGAACCCTATTGGCAAAATCATCTAGCTTTTGGACCTGTTCTCCCTGAACATTTATTTCGCCAGTTTCTCCCAATACATCCATAAGCCCGGCCTTATTCACAGCCCTGGCAATAATCTTAGCAGCCAAAATCAACTCATTTAAAAGATGGGTAAAGTTACCTGTAGCTAAAGGATTTTCCTTTTGATGCAAAAGTAAATGCTCTATTACTGTGAGCTGCCTCATTTACTCACCTCCTTTACACAAAAAAGCATAGGTAAACCAAGTTTGTCCCAGTTTTCTACTCAATCCTAACACCTTTTTCCCATCTAAAGCAAGCTCTCCAAAAGGAGTAAAAACTTTTTTGGGTGCGGGAATCTCTTGAGCTATCCCTCTATAAACTAGTTTAAAATCAAAATATAAATTTACTCTTTCTTTAAATTCCTGCGGGATCAAACTTCTGGGGTCAAAGTGAACCAATAAAAGCAATTTAACCTTTTTGTCTGTATAAATAGGTTTAAATAAAGCTATTTCTGGGCCTAAAATAGTATCCTGTAAAGTAGCAGAAAGACCTTTTAGTTTTTTTAAATCTTTTGCCAGATAAGAAAAGTTTACCTGTTTTAAATTTTCCTTGGGATAAGTAAAAAATACTTCGCCCTTTTCATCCCTTACCTCTATTTTATTTAACCAGTTGAAACGCAAAAAAATCTGTTTAGCCCAGGCTTCTGTAGGAAAAGTGTCTTGCACAGAAAATTCTTGTAAAAATTCCTGCAACCTGGCATCAGAGCGTTCCAAAAAAGCAGCAAATTCCAGTTCACTGGTTTCACCTTCTACAGGCTTGTTAATATCTACCCTAGTGGTAGGAAGTACATACTCCTTATACAAGCTGGTTGTAGTTCTCCAACCTTTTTTAGCCCAGGAACATCCTAACAAAATAACCAGGCCTAAACTAATGAGAAAAAACCTACTCTTTTTAATTTTTAACAATCTCTCCTCCTTAAAATCTAGTTGCACTCAATATAAAAAAGGTTTATGTATTTTTTATGGAACTATTTCTTTTCCTCATTCTTCTTCTCTTTATAGCCATTGTAGATAGTCTGTTAATCGCTTATATCAACAGTAAATTCAACAAAAATTTTGCCCTCCTCCACAAGGAAAAAGAGGAAATAGAAAATAACTACAAGCTCTTAAGACAAGAAATCCTGAACCTTCAACAACAATTAAAAGAACAAGAAACACTCCTTCAAGAAAAAAAACTAGCCCACGAAAAACAACTTCAACAACAAGAAGAAATAGAAAAAAATATCACTGATCCTGTCACCTATATTCGGCAAAAAAAACTGGTTCCTGAAACCGAAATTAAAAGAGCAGAAGAATATGTGCGCAAAACAGCAACCAATCTCTCCATCCTGGATGCCCTCTTACTCCTGGGTATCCTGGATGAAGAAAAACTTGCTTTTATCAAAAAACATATAGGAAGGGAAGAGTGAACTCTCTGGTCTATCTACTGATTTTACTTGGAGCTATTTCCTTCTGGTTGGTAGGCTATATATATGTAAAAAAACAAAACCAACTTTTAGCCTATGAAAATGAAATAGCTATTTTACGGGCAAAAACCAAACACAAACTGGAAGCTTTAGAAAAACAAAAACAAGAAATTTTAAAACAAATAGAGAATATCCAGCAAGAAATAGCTAAACTGGAAAAGCCAGACTAAGCTTTACTGCCCCTTTCTTCTAAAGAGGTGGCTAATTCTTCCAATAAGTTCACAATATCTTCTTCTCCACCTTCTTCTTCAGGTGCTTCTTCTGCTTCTACCTCTTCTGTCTTTTCCAGGGAGGGTGTAGAAGGTGGTTCTACCTCTTTTTCTTCCTCTACTTCTCTGGTTTCTTCAGATAAAACAGGCTCTTCTTCAGGGCTAAAGACTTCTTCTATAGAAGTTGAGACTTGCTCTTGTAAGGATTTAATCTTTTCTATCTTCTCTCTAAAAGCACTCTTTTCTTCTTCACTCTTAGCTTCGTTCAATAATTTAGTATAAACATCCAGGGCTTTATCATATTCGCCCTGGGACAAAAGTACTTCTCCCAGAGAAGAAGTTAAAATCTCTTGATCAAAATCTAAATTACTTACTTCTTCTTCATAACAGGCTTTGCCCTCTTCTAGCAAAAATTCTAGACCCTTTTCCAGAATCTCACCTAAAGTTAAATCCTTTTTCTGTAATCCCAGAAAAATTAAACTGCTCCCCACTTTGATTAAACTGCTATCCTTACTCTTAAGAAAATCCCAGAAGAATCCACACTTCTCTAAATGCTCCCAAATACGACCAACCACTTCCCTTGCCCTATCTTCCTGCCCTAAATTTTTATAGGTAGAGCTAAGTAAACTCAAAGTTTCCAGAGAATCTGGAAAATATTGCAATCCCTTTTCCAAAACATCTCTGGCCTGTTCAAAGCTTCCCTCTTGTAAGTAAAGCTTAGCCAGGGTCAAATAAATCCTAGAACCTGGATCCAGACGCAAAGCTTCTTCCAAAATTTTCTTTTCTTCTCCCATATCTAACCCCTTTTAGTCCTTTAATAAATAAAGGACTTCCCCTGGTTTCACATAATTTAAGCCCTTTCTTATCACCAGTTCCAAATATTCTTTATCTTCTCTTAACCTCTTTATGTCTCTAGAAAGTAAAATGTTTTCTTGCTCTAACTTTTTTTCTTTAACCTCAAGTTGGTTGAATTCTTTTTTTAAGTTAGTATATAAAAATAAATTTTTCTCCGAAAATAAAATTTGATATATAAGCACAAGATTAATAAGTAGGGCAAAAAAAAGCAGACTTTTTTTCATTGCTGGCCCTTATTTATCTTAAAATCTACCAGATCCTTTATCTCAGTAAGAAACCTCGAGGTTATCTTTTCTATTTTATTCAAATCCTCTACAGAAAACTCAAGGCGATCTAAGTTTTCTAATACATTACTAATATATTTAAATTCTTTATTCATTTTCATATCATATTCATCATTTATATAATGCAAAGAGTTCTCAAACTCTAAGATTGTCTCCAGACAATTTTTTAATTTATACTTGAGTTCTGGTTTCATCATTTTGTTTCCAACAAGAAAGGTATATTGCAAAATCGTTCAAACATTTTTCCAGTTTTAAAAAAAACTCTCCACTCTCTTTATTCAAATAAAAATTAACACTCTTTTCAAAGGATATTTTTTGGTCAAAATCTCGCCCTCTTTGTCCAATTAAAATAATATTAGTATTTCTTCTTCTCAGTTGTGGCCAGGTATTGATTTCTGCTAAAAGCTTATCTGCGTCTTCTCCCTCTTCTAGAAAAATAAGATCGTAATTATTGATTAAAAGTCTTCCTCTACATTCTGGATAGTCCTTTACTTCTCTTAAAAAGTATTCCTTTTCCTGTAAAAAATCCCCTAATTCTGTAATCAGTTTCACGTCCTTAATAAAAATCAAGGCTGACGCTTTGCCCACAGGGATATTTTCTGGTTCAAACTCCAGGCAAGTCTTACTTTCCAGCAAACTATCCTCTTCTGGCCTTTCTTCCCCTTTTCTATTGACAATAATCTTTTCTCCACACCTGGGACATTTAACCGCAAATTTAGTAAGTCCTTTAACCTTTTCTTCAGGCAGTTGAAAATCTTGCTTGCAAGCAGAGCACTTAATTTTCATTCTTCACCTCAAAAGTCTGCTCTTTTTTCATAATCCAGATCCAGTTCCAGACCATCTATATCTGAAAGCTTCTCCCCTCGCTTGGCCTTAATCTTATCCAGCATCATTTTTAACCTGGACCTATCCGAACAAAACTGCATGGCCACTTCTTCAGTAATTAAATTTTGTTCATAATAAGAAGCCAAGCACTGGTCAAAGGTAAACATGCCGCAAGCTTCACTTTCAGCAATAATGTCGTAAAAGGTTCTATCCTCTCTTTCTCCATGCAAGATAAGCTCTCTTATCCGTAAATTCTTACGCATAACTTCAAAGGCAACAATTCTTCCTCCACCCACTTTGGGCATTATTCTCTGGGAAACAACATACTTAAGGCTTTCTGCCAGTCTTCCCCGGATTAAATTTTCTTCCTCTAAACTAAAAAGTCCTGTGATACGGTGAATGGTCTGGCCAGCATCACTGGTATGTAAAGTGCCCAGAACCAGATGTCCTGTTTCTGCAGCTTCCAAAGCTGTAGTTACAGTTTCTTTGTCCCTAATTTCACCCACTAAAATGATATGAGGAGCCTGACGCAAAGCAGACCTCAGTCCTTCTGCAAAACTTTTAAAGTCCTGCCCCAGCTCTCGCTGGTTAATAACACTCTTTAAATGGGGATGAAAAAACTCTATGGGATCTTCCAGAGTAATAATATGCCTGGCATAATTTCTATTAATTTCATTGATTACAGCTGCTAAAGAAGTGGACTTACCTGTGCCTGTGCCACCAGTAACCAGAATAAGTCCAAAACGCTCTCGAGCCAGGTCATAAAATACCTTAGGTAGTTTAAGCTCTTCAATGGTGGGAATACCCGGCGCAAGCTTACGCATAACCACTGCCAAAGAGCCCTTTTGATAAAACACATTGACCCTGAAGCGAATCCTATTGGGAAGTACGTAGGAAAAGTCACAAGCACCAGTTGTTTGCAGCACTGGGTAATGATGATAACTGGAACCTATCATGGCCATGGCCATGGCCTCTATTTGAAAGGGAGTAAGTTTATCCACCTCGGCAATGTTTACATCTTTGACTTCTCCAAAGACAGCAGCCTTTATGGGCACAAAGGGAGTAAGAATGATATCGGATAAATCTGGCTCCTGCTCCACCACTTTTAATAAAAGATAATCTAAATAAGCTTTAAGCATTTATTTAAACCTCAGTAAAATCCACTTCATCTTCACTTAAATATTCCCTGAACTTACTTTTATGCACAGCCTTATTAAAAGCATCTTGAGGCGAAATAATTCCCTGTTTTAAAAGCTCTAGAATTGCCTCATCCAAACTCATCATGCCATACTTTTTACCAGTTTCAATTACAGAATTGATTTGATAAATCTTATTTTCCCTAATCAAGTTTCTCACTGCAGGAGTGGCAATCAAAATTTCCAAAGCAGCCACTCGTCCTGGCCTATCCAAACGCTTAAACAAGGTCTGAGAAATAATTGCCCGCAAACTTTCAGACAAGCTGGAACGGATCTGGGCCTGGGTATCTCCTGGAAATACTTCAATAATACGGTCAATGGTTTTGGGAGCAGAAATGGTGTGTAAAGTAGCCAACACCAGATGACCTGTTTCTGCTGCTTCCAGGGCCAAAGCAATGGTTTCCAGGTCTCGCATTTCACCCACCAGAATAATATCTGGGTCTTCTCTCAACGCTCCCCTTAGAGCTGCACTAAAGGACTGAGTGTCTCTACCTACTTCACGCTGGTTTATAAGGCAATTCACAGGCTTGTGCACAAATTCAATGGGATCTTCAATGGTCAAGATGTGATCCTTACGCATTCTATTGGCATAATCCACCATGGCCGCCAGGGTAGTAGACTTACCACTTCCTGTAGGACCTGTAACCAGGATAATGCCCTTGGGCAGCATAACCAGACGCTTTAAAATTTGAGGTAATCCCAAATCATCAATGGTTTTAATCTTACTGGGAATTTCTCTAAAAACTGCTCCAATACCTTTTAAGTGCATAAAATAGTTGGCCCTGTACCTGGCTAAACCAGGCACCTCATAGGCAAAATCCACATCACCACTTTCTTCGAACTTTTTGATCTTATGTTCAGGAGTTATTTCGTAAAGGAGTTTCTTAAGTTCAGCAGTTTCTAAGACTTTATACTTAATTCTCTGCAACTCTCCATGTAAACGTACAATAGGCTGGGATCCAGAAGTTAAATGCAAGTCAGATGCACCTAAATCATGCATCATTTTAAAAAAGGCATCTATTTGAGCCATACTGTCCTCACTTTAAAACACTTTTATAAAACTTATAAACATAATTAGCCCCAGAAAACAAGGTCAAAAACAAGGCTATGTAAATAAGCACCTTTCCCAGCCAATTGGGGTCAAACCCAAACCAGGGATAATGCAAAATCAAAAGACAAAGAGCTATAATCTGCACAATGGTTTTTAACTTCCCATACTTATCCGCAGCAATAACAATACCTTTATCCACAGCTATCGCCCTTAAACCAGTAACCATAACTTCCCTTTCTATAATGAGAATGGAAATCCAGGCCTCTAACCAATGTAAATAACTAAGCATAATTAAAGCTGCCAAAACCAATAATTTATCAGCTAAAGGGTCTAAAAACTTACCCATATTGGTTACCAGATTATAACGCCTGGCAATAAAGCCATCTAAAAGGTCTGATAGAGCGGCTAAAATAAAAATTAACATAGCCACAAAACAAGAAACCCTATTGGGAAAATAAAGCAACACTACCACCAAGGGAACACAGGCGATGCGAAAAAAGGTTATTTTATTGGCCCAGTTAAACATTTTTACTTTTTAAACTCCTCATAATAAGCTAAGACTTTCCGCACATAGTTAATGGTCTCTTTAAAGGGTGGAATACCCCCATATCTTTTGACATTTCCAGGACCAGCATTATAGGCAGCCAGAGCCAGACGAACATCTTGAAATTGGTCCAGAAGAGAACGTAAATAGCGAATGCCAGCTTCTAAATTAGAAGCCGGGTCAAAAGGAACATCCAAGTTTAACTCCTTTTGAGTAATAGGAGTAATCTGCATCAATCCCTGTGCACCTTTGGCTGAAACAGCTTCTGGTTCATAATTTGACTCCACCTTAACCACAGCTCGTATCAAATCTGCATCTACCCCATAGTTTTTGCTATACACTTCAATCAACTTATCTACCTTTTTTACATCATAGTTTCTGGTTCTAAAAATCAAAAAGGGCTTATATTGATTGGTGGTGGGAAGGTCTGTAAAGTGATACACTCCCTTTTCATCTACAAAATAGTAGATGGTATCGGCCCTTACCTCTAGGCTAACCAGGAGCAAAATACCCAACAAAAAACAACAGCTACTTTTCATTTTTTTGAAGTTTTTTTAAATCTTCTGGATAGTTTAAGTTAAAAAAATAATCCCTCCACTCCTCTTTTACTTCTATATGTTCCCTTACTCTTTGAGGAATGGCCAAACTCAACTTGAATATCTTCTCTTTAATTGCCCTTTGGATATACTCTAAAGCTTCATATTCGTAAATAGAAATTAAGGCTTCTATATATCCTGTATCTGGATAATAAAAAGTGGTCATTACCTTATCTGGATCTATTTTTTTTCTTCTTTGTAAAAGAACTTGTAAACAGGATAAATGTAAAAAAGGTAAATCACAGGAAACCACCAGCAAGCTCTTTTGCAAATTTTTCAAACCTGTATAAATCCCTCCCATTGGGCCAATATCCTTTATTTCATCTGCCAGCCACCTATCTTCTAAGCCATACTCCACAGGGTTTCTACCCAGAATATACACTGGTAATCCCAGTTGTTGCAATAAATTATAGGTCCTGACCAAAAGAGGCTCGCCTTCATATTCAACCCAGGTCTTGTCCCTTCCCAGTCTGGAACTTTTTCCGCCTGCTAAAATAGCTCCGACCACTTCCCTAGGCATAAACTATCCTCTGCAACTCATCACTAAAGACCGTAAACCTTTCTTCCCGGGCAAAACCTACCAGAGTAATGCGCTTTTCCCGGGCTAATTTTACGCTCGCTGTGGTCACTGCAGATTTAGAAACCAGGACTTTAAATCCTGCTTTAACTAGTTTTTGTAATAAAGAAAAGGTAATCCTGGCAGACCCAAAAAACACTCCCTGTCCAAGGTCAATTCCTTGTGTTAAAGCCAGTCCCACCAATCTGTCCACGCAATTGTGCCTTCCAATGTCCTCTACTTCTAATATAAAGCCCTGTTTCTCAGGACTCCAAAAGGCCATGCGGTGAAAACATCCTGTCAGATTCCATTTGCTTTCCTTTTCCCTAAACTCTTTACTTAGATTTAACAACAATTCTGGCTCTAACTTAAAAGCAAATTCTTTGGATACCAATGTCTTTTTCTTTTCCACTTCTATAAAATAATCAAATCCTTCTTTCTTTACAATAAAAGGAAACTCTTCAGAATCTAAAAACTCCAATTTTACATGCCCCAGAACCAAACTTTCCAAATCAAAAGGCGAGGCCAGCAGTTTTTTTGTCTTGCCCTTTAAATGAATTACCAATTCTATTTCTTGAGCCAGAATATCTTCAAAGTCCAGCCACTTTCCCTGGGTATATTTTCTTCCTTTAACCTGAGCTAACACTAAAACCCCCAGAAGCTCAAACTAGGCCTTAAATATCCCTCTTTCTGAGCCAAAAAATCCAGAGGTAAAGAAGCCAAGTCATCTAAAGCAGGCAAAACCACTTCATCTCTTTCCCGAAAATCTATGGTCTTAATATATTTTTTACACTCAGGACAAATATCCACTCTATACCCAGGCAGTTCTTCTACTGAAAAATATTTATGCTCTTCTTTTTGCTCCTGCCCGCAAAAAGCACAGGTAAGACGAGCAACTGGATACTTAAAGAGACAAAAGGAGCAAAAATTATAACGCTTCCCACCCTTTTCCAGTACACTCAAAAAAGGCACGCTCCCACAAATGGGACAATGACCAAAGCCATATTCTTCCTGGGGTAAAGCAAGTCCCACACTTTGCCCAATGACTACAGCAAAAGGCGTAAGGCTACTCTGGACTAAAAAATTAAGCAGTCTTGGAGAATCTTTTAATTTTTCACCATACAAACGAAAGTAACTATCATCTCCTTCTAAAAACTTGTGTACGCTTTTTTGCCAAAAACTATCTTCAGCCAAGTCCTGCAAAAGTATCTGACTGTTTTCAGCTATGACGCAAAAGTAAGGGCTTGCCTTTTTGGTAGTTCTCTAGCTCCAAAGGCAAAGACAATTCTATCTTTTCCTGCTCGTATTTCTTCTGGGTTAAAAAGACCTTTTCAATAAATTCTAAAAGCTCTTTTGGAAAAAAACCAGACTGGGCAATCTTTTTAATCTTGGCCTTAACCTTTTCCATTAATTCACTCCTTAAAGTTTAACTAATAAGATAATCCCATAAGCCATCTATAAATATCCCACCACTTATCTCCAGTAAAAACATAAAGCACTGTGGCTAAACTCAAAAAAGGGCCATAGGGAATAGCACTTTCTCCTTTGCTCACCTTGCCCTTTAACCAGAAAAAAACACTTCCCATAAGGGCCAAAAGAGCAGAGACAAAAATCATAGGCAACAACCCCTTAATCCCTGTAAGGGCTCCTAACATTAGCATGAGCTTTACATCTCCTCCTCCCAGTCCATCTATACCCTTAGCCCATTTATAACCCTTTTGTATAACTAAAAAAAGTAAAAATCCAGCCCCAGCGCCTAAAAAGGCAGATTTTACTCCTGGCTGAGGCAACCAGAAGGAAAACAACAAGGCCAAGAACGCACCTGGTAAGGTTAAAATATCTGGCAAAAGAAAGCTTAATAAATCAATAAAACTGGCCACAATAAGTAGGCCAAATAAAATCAAATAAAGAAAAAAGGCCAGGCTCCAGCCATACTTCCACCATAAGCCCAGGGCAATAATCCCGGAAATCAACTCCACCAGGGGGTAAAGCAGACTAATTTTTTTTTGACAATGAGAACACTTACCCCTAAGCAAAATAAAGCTCAAAAGAGGTATATTTTCCCACCACTTTAGCTTATGCCCACAACTAGGGCAATGCGAGGGGGGCCACAAAATAGACTCTTTTTTGAGATATCTCAAGATACAGACATTATAAAAACTACCTAAACAAAGACCTAACAAAAATACAAACCCATGGAACCAGTATGCCATCATTTTTACCTTCCCATATTTTTAAACTTGCCAACTTGACTGGGATAAAATAAACAAGCCAGTGATTACATAAAAAAACATCCCTTTGACAACTAAAAATTGGAGCCAAGGAAATGAAATACCGTTTTTTTCCTACTCTTTCAGAAGAAGAGTTAAGAGAAGTCCAGTTACAAGGTTTAAAATGGACAGTAAACCACGCCTATAGTGGAAGCAAACAATACAAACAAAAACTAAAGGCTGCAGGCATAGAACCCCAGGCCATCTCTTCCCTGGAAGACTTACAGCACCTTCCCTTTACCACAGTGGAAGATTTAAGGGAAGGCTATCCCTTACCTCTTTTATCTGTCCCAGAAGAAGAAGTGGTAAGGATTCATGCCTCTTCTGGTACCACAGGCAAACGCAAAGTCCTGGCTTATACCCAAAAGGATATTGATATTTTTAAACTAATGCTTGCCCGTTGTTTTGAACTGGCCGGGCTTACCCCTTTGGACAGAGTGCAGATTGCTGTAGGCTATGGGCTCTGGACTGCAGGTGCTGGCTTTCAACTGGGCTGCGAATATTTTGGAGCCATGGCCATCCCCATAGGGCCTGGCAATTTAGATATGCAATTACAACTACTCACTGATTTTCAATCCACCTGTCTTTGCTCCACTGCCTCTATGGCCTTGCTCATGGCTGAGCAAGTAAAGAAAAATAACCTGCTGGACAAAATCAATCTCAAAAAAGCCATTTTTGGGGCTGAACCCCATACGCCTAAAATGCGCAAATATATTGAAGAAACCCTAAATTTAGAAGATACCTTTGATATCCCAGGCATGACTGAAATGTACGGTCCAGGCACAGGCCTGGAATGTAAAGCCCATGAAGGTATCCATTATTGGGCAGACCTGTTTATCATAGAAATCTTAGACCCCAGCACCTTAAAACCTGTAGCTCCAGGTGAAGTGGGAGAAATGGTAGTAACTAGCTTGTGTAAAGAAGCGGTTCCTCTTATCCGCTATCGCACAAGAGACCTGACTCGCTTTATTCCTGGTAAGTGTAGCTGTGGGCTCAACTTTCCCCGTCATGACCGCATCCTGGGCCGTTCTGATGATATGTTTATCTTTAGAGGGGTAAATATTTATCCTGGCCAGATTGCCAATATACTGGAAGAATTTCCAGAATTAAGCTCTGAATATCAAATCAAACTCTATCGCCAACAGGGGTTAGACTTTATGGAAATAAGTGTGGAGCAAAAAGAAAACACCTCTATAAGTGAAAATTTACCCCCGCGTATTGAACAAAAAATTAAGGAAAAAATTCTGGTCAGTGCCAAGGTAAAAATAGTTCCTCCTCTGGCCCTTCCTCGTTCCTTTGGCAAAACCAAACGTTTACTAGACGAGAGAAATGGAGAAAGCTAAGACCTGCACCGCAAATACTCCTGAAATTCCTCTTCATAGAGATGAAACATAACCAAAGCAAAACTGAAAATTAAAGGACCATAAATGAGTCCTAAAAAACCAAAACTACTTACTCCTCCCAACAAGGCCAAAAAAAGGAAAAAAGGAGATAAACTATCCCCTCTACCAATAAGATAGGGGCGTAAAAAATTATCAATACTTCCCACTAAAATAATAGACCACAGGGCCAAAAAAAGAGCTGCTCCACTTTTACCTATTAGCAAGAGATACCCTACTGCTGGCAACCAGACCAGAGCTGTACCCACTACAGGAATGAGCGAAGTTAAACCCAATAAACTTCCCCAAAATACTCCTGGGATGCCCACCAGGGCCAAACCTATTCCTCCTACCACTCCTTGAGCAAAGGCAGTAAGCAAGTTTCCCAAAATGATTTTTTTGGCCACCACACTCAAATAACCTTTAATTTTCTCCTCCTGGGCCTCAGGCAAAGGAGAAATTCTTTTTAACTTCTCCCACAATACATCCAGGTCTCGCACAAAATAAAAAAGAATAAAAAAGAACAAAAAACTATTGGTTATAAAAGAAAACAAATTGCTAAGCAAACCGCCACCTTCCTGTACTACAAAAAGACTTATTTTCTTAATAGCAGTCTCAATATATTCTTTTAAATCAATAGATTTTAAAATTCCTATATCCAGGTTATATTTATGTAACAAATGCTGAAGATAGACAGAAAAACTGCTAAAAGACAAAATATCCTTTTGATTTAAAAAATGACTTACTTTATCCACCACTTGAATTCCCTGGCTTATCAATACAGACAAAAAGTAAAGGCCTGGTAAAAAGATAACCAGGAAAAATAAAAGTAAAACTAAAAAGGAAGCTAAATTTTTTCTTCCCTTAAAATAGTCAAAAAACTTTAAATATAAGGGATGTAAAATTAAAGAAAAGGTAATAGCCAGGATAATAACTGCCCAAAAAGGCCGCAAAAGCCAAAGTACCAATACCAAAGATACAACCAATAAAAACAACTGAAAAGGCCGATAAAAATTTTCAGCCATAACAATTCCTCTTTTTTAGTTAGCAGGTAAATAAAGATTAAAAGCAGTCAACCCCTCTCCAACAAAATCCTTTTTAAGATTATTAAAGCCTTTTTAGCAAGCCTATTTTCTCTAATCTCTTATGATTTTAAAAAGTCAAAATACTAAAGAAGTTTTGGTTAAATACTATCTGAATTTTCTAATCACCCAAAAAAAGATACTTCGCCCTAAAAAATAAAAGTCTTACTGTTGATTCAAAAACAATCTCTCCAGCGACATTTCAATTCCTCATAGGTAATGTAATAACCAATATCGTCCTGGAATTCTCTGCCAAATATTTCCGTGTTTCAATTCCTCATAGGTAAGTAATAACAGAATATCCAGCTTTATAAAGGCGACCAAGAATATTAGTTTCAATTCCTCATAGGTAATGTAATAACGCAGAAAAAGAAAAAAAACCAACACACCTTCCAACGTTTCAATTCCTCATAGGTAATGTAATAACTTGGACCATCTCTTCTAGGGTGAACCGCTCTAAAAACGTTTCAATTCCTCATAGGTAATGTAATAACCTGTATGGAAGAAGAAAACATCGAAGATGATAACGCCGTTTCAATTCCTCATAGGTAATGTAATAACGCCGACTCTATGCTTTTTGGAGAGAGCAGAGCTAAGGGTTTCAATTCCTCATAGGTAATGTAATAACGAAATAGCTGTTTATAGTAAGGTCCCAGCTGCTTAGGTTTCAATTCCTCATAGGTAATGTAATAACAAATAATTGATATTTCGTTTCAAAGGAATTAATTTCATGTTTCAATTCCTCATAGGTAATGTAATAACTCGCACTTATTACGACTTAATAAGGCTAATTACCGCGTTTCAATTCCTCATAGGCAATGTAATAACAATAAAACAGTTAATAGAATTATTGGGAGTAAGCTCGTTTCAATTCCTCATAGGTAATGTAATAACCAGGCTGTTCAGCGTGGAGACAACAGCACGGTCTTGTTTCAATTCCTCATAGGTAATGTAATAACTGGGAACCTTCAAAGTTTAAGGCCTTTTATGTTTAGTTTCAATTCCTCATAGGTAATGTAATAACACCGCGTCTAACTCTGATTCTACAACTATAATAGCGTTTCAATTCCTCATAGGTAATGTAATAACGCGAAAAATTTGTTGCTCAAGAGGTTTGCAGAAAAAGTTTCAATTCCTCATAGGTAATGTAATAACCTTTTCTATTTCCTGCCTAATATTCGCAAAAGTCTGGGTTTCAATTCCTCATAGGTAATGTAATAACTCATACCGGCAAATGTAGTCTTCCGCACAGGATACAGGTTTCAATTCCTCATAGGTAATGTAATAACTTGTCCAAAATGCAGATATAAATACTTATGGAGCGAGTTTCAATTCCTCATAGGTAATGTAATAACTTGGATTGCCGCTCCAAGCTGGGATTGCGAATGGTACGTTTCAATTCCTCATAGGTAATGTAATAACGTTGATGAGATAGATTATCACCTGCTCAAAGACAGCAGTTTCAATTCCTCATAGGTAATGTAATAACTCCAATCACAAAAACATAAAGAGCATTACTACTTTAGTTTCAATTCCTCATAGGTAATGTAATAACCTACACAAATTCCTGAGGTAATTACTGATTTTAACAGGTTTCAATTCCTCATAGGTAATGTAATAACCTGCCACCTGGGCGGAAAGGGAAGTTTCAGAATTATTCGTTTCAATTCCTCATAGGTAATGTAATAACAAATTTTAAAAAAATTTTAAGTAAAAAATTAAATAGCGTTTCAATTCCTCATAGGTAATGTAATAACACTATTCCAAGCATTATAATCATCAATATCAATTATGTTTCAATTCCTCATAGGTAATGTAATAACGCTTGAGGCTATAAAATGGTAAGAAATATTTTTCTAAGTTTCAATTCCTCATAGGTAATGTAATAACATGGTGTGCTTGGATAGATATAAAGAAAAGATTAAAGTTTCAATTCCTCATAGGTAATGTAATAACTAGCTTGCATTAATACAAATCGTAATTACATAGGCTTGTTTCAATTCCTCATAGGTAATGTAATAACTTAATTAAATCCTTTAATGAGATAATCTTTTCTTGTGTTTCAATTCCTCATAGGTAATGTAATAACGGCTACTATCCTTATCTCTAGAGTCCCTTTAAATGTGTTTCAATTCCTCATAGGTAATGTAATAACGTGCCAGGGAATGGGTGGAACTCAAGCTTTCTTTCAAGTTTCAATTCCTCATAGGTAATGTAATAACTGTAACAGAAAATCTTATCGAAATCATTAAAAATCAGTTTCAATTCCTCATAGGTAATGTAATAACAAAAGCTGACTGGCCACACTACCAGTTATTTTATAAAGTTTCAATTCCTCATAGGTAATGTAATAACATACCAAGACAAAACTGGGGCAGACAGACAGATTAGGTTTCAATTCCTCATAGGTAATGTAATAACCCC
>NZ_JBSRHE010000010.1:0-68892 GCF_055126295.1 Desulfonauticus sp.
TTGCTCGCAGTAAGTTGGAAGAAAGTAAGGAACAACTACAAGAGACCAAGAATTTGGTTTTATTGGGTAAATTAGCTGCAGGTATTGCCCACTCTATTAGGACTCCTTTAACTTCAGTAAAGATGAGAATATTTGCTTTGAAAAAATCTTTGACTTTAGAAAAAGAGCAAGAAGAAGATTTTGAAGTTATTACGGAAGAGATAAGACATATAGACAACATAGTAAGTAATTTTCTAGAATTCTCTAGAAGACCCAAGCCAAGATTAGAGCCTCTTAAGATTGAAGAAGTTGTTTCCTCTGCAATAAAGACTCTTTCTTATCGTTTTAATTTGTATCAAATAAAGGTAAATGTAGACATTGAAGAAAATTTACCTTTGCTCAACCTAGATAAGGAACAAATACAGGAGTGTTTAACTAATATTTTAAATAACTGTTGTGAAGCTTTAGAAGAAAAAGGTGGAAATATAGAGGTTATAGTAGAAAAGGGAGTTATTGAACCGGTAGGCAAAGTGGTAAAGATTGAAATTCAAGATAATGGACCTGGTATACCTATAAACTTGTTAAATAAAATTTTTGAACCTTTTTTTACTACCAAAGACCAGGGTACAGGATTAGGTCTTAGTATAAGTAAGCGAATAATAGAGGAGCATGGAGGTTGGTTGACTGTAAAGAGCACAGTGGGTGTGGGAACAATTTTTACCATAATTTTACCAGCTTAGGATATTATTGTCATGAGTTCCAAGATTCTTATTGTTGATGATGATAAGCAACTTAGAAAAAGTTTTTCCCGCCTGTTATCTTTGGAAGGATATGAGGTAGAGAGTTTGGGTAGTGCAGAAGAAGCTCTTGATTATTTGGCTAATACAGAAGTGGATTTGGTGGTTTTGGATTACAAATTACCGAAAATGGATGGTCTAAGTTGTCTTAAGACACTTAAAAGACTTTATCCTGAGCTGCCTGTTATTATTATGACTGCCTATGGCACCAGTCATACTGCCATTGAGGCTATGAAAATAGGGGCTTTAGATTATGTATTAAAACCTTTTGAAGTAGATGAGTTTTTGTTTTTAATTAAAAGAGCGTTAAAAAATATTGCTGCTAAAGAAAAAATAAATACAGTTGATTCTCTTCCTGTGTCTAAGGGAGAAATCCTAATTGGCAAATCTAGGGCCATGCAAGAGGTCTATAAAAGCATTGGTAAGATTTCTTCTACCCAGGCCAATGTGCTTATTTTAGGAGAGACAGGAACAGGTAAGGAGTTGGTAGCTAAAGCTATCCATCAATATAGTGAGAGAGCAAGCAAACCTTTTGTTGTTGTCAATTGTGTAGCTATACCAGAGACCCTTTTAGAAAGTGAACTTTTTGGCTATGAAAAAGGAGCTTTTACTGGAGCTAATAAAGTAAAGAAAGGCAAGGTAGAGTTAGCTCAAGGAGGTACTTTGTTTTTAGATGAAATAGGAGATATGCCCCTTGCCATTCAAAGTAAACTTTTACGTTTATTGGAAGCCAAAAGTATAGAACGGTTGGGCTCTAGTACTACCTTTTCTGTAGATGTGCGGATAATAGCTGCTACAAACAGGGACCTACAAGAAAGGGTGAAAACAGGAGATTTTAGGGAAGATCTCTATTATCGCTTGCAGGTCTTAACTCTTTATCTACCTCCTCTAAGAGAGCGCAAAGGGGATATTCCCCTTTTACTTGGTCATTATCTCCAGAAATGTAGTGAAGAACTAAAGATAGAAAAACCTTCTTTAAGCAAAGAGGCTTTGGATGTTTTAGAAAATTATAGTTGGCCAGGAAATGTGCGAGAGCTTAGAAATACCGTTACTAAACTTCTTATCCAGAGCAGTTCTAGAGTAATAGGAAGAGAAGAAGTAGAGAAGGTTCTTTTCACCGAGAGACCATCTTGCTTAGCCAAGCCAGAAGAGCTTCCAGCTTGGGCCTTAGCTATTTTAGAAAATCCAGAAATAGTAAATAAGTGGCAGGTTTTGACTGATTGTTTTCAAGTATCTGTGCTTAAATACTGCTTGGAAAAGTTTCAAGGCAATAAGTCACAGGTAGCTAGGTGTTTGGGGATTACCAGACCCACCATTTTAAATAAATTGGAAAATTTAGAACAATTACATTCTTTTTTGGAAAAGAATAAGACTACCAATTGAAGTTTTTCATTTTAGTTTTTTAAGATCAGAGAAATGTCCTTTTTTATTTTTTTTCTATAGTAATCTACCTGTTTTGAGTTGTTCATAATTATATCTAATTGTCTGGTATGGATTATAAGATAACCTAAGATTTTTAATCTTTTTACTATAGGCTTTACTTCATACCTATCTAATCTTGCATCTAATTTATCTTCTATAATTTCTACCTCAAAGTTATATTCCTTTAATATTTTTCCAATAAAGATAGCCCTTTTTTTCCTGCGTTCTAGGTCAGTAGCTCCTCCTTTAAATTGGAAACGAATAAAATTATCTTTAGTCCTTTCTCCAGCCAAAGTTTCTATGCCTGTGAAGTGAAAACCAAATCTAGACTGTAAATGACAGAAATCTTTA
Source organism: Desulfonauticus sp. (assembly GCF_055126295.1). NCBI lineage: Bacteria > Pseudomonadati > Thermodesulfobacteriota > Desulfovibrionia > Desulfovibrionales > Desulfonauticaceae > Desulfonauticus > Desulfonauticus sp. The sequence continues at coordinate 2,550 of NZ_JBSRHE010000010.1, forward strand.
CTAATCATAAAGTAATTTTTTTGAGAATAACTGGAAGCAACCAGGGGTTCTAAATCAGGGTTAAGGGTAGATTGAAAAATAAGGCTAGCCAATCCCTTGCCATCAGGTACAGGGGGGCCTTCCCAAGGAATGGCTGTAATGCCATGCCATATGGCCAGCATGGGGATAGATCTGATGTTGTCCAGAGTCACATATTTTCCTTTTACAGGTTTTTTAAATCCATCTCCCAGATTTAAAACCCACCACTGCATGGGCACACTGGTCTTTAATTGTTTGGCCAGAGTGCCAGTAAAGTCTTTGGCCTGGGAAGTGGAAAACATTTCTTGCACGGCCTTTTCATGAATAAAACGAGTAAGATCATGCAAGGTCTTGCAACCAGAAGGTTTAAAGTTGCTTTTTTGGGGAGAAAGTAAATTTAGAGGAGTTATAAAGGTATTGATTTTTTTTAGAGTTTTAAAAACAGGGCCTTCCAAATTAACTTGAGGCGGCTTCCATTGGTATTTTTGGGCAATTTCTGGGTTTATTCCAGCCAGAATACTTTTGAGCTGGGCTATTAAGGTTATTTCCTGTCCACTTTCCAGAGATGAAAAGGCTTTTTTAACTCCTACTAGGGCAGGAAGATTAAACTCTCTGGCCACATTGGCCAAGTGTCCATTGACACTTCCAAATTCAGCAATAAGCCCAGCTGCTTGAGGTAAAACCAAAGCCCACTTGGGAGAGGCTTCTTTGACCACTAAAATGGCCTGGGGAGGAAAGGTCCAAAGATCTGCATCTTTTTGGGCTTTGTAAACTTTGCCCATGGCTACTCCTGGGCTGGCCACTTCTCCTCCTTCCAAAAGCACCTGTAACTTGCTGGTTTTAATTTTTTCCAACTCTTCTTCAGTAAAGGAAGTATTGCTGGTAGAAAGGGGACGGCTTTGTAAAATATAAAGTTGATTTTGGGAAAGCGTCCACTCAATGTCTTGAGGGTAGTGGTAATAACTTTCTATTTTTTTGGATTCTTGAGCTAAGAAAATAACTTGTTGAGCAGAAAGAGAAGGCTGGTTTTGTAGAGAAGGGGAAATTTTACTTTTTTCAATTCCCCTTTCCTTTAAAAAATAACCCCTTGTTTTACTGCCAATTTTTTTTCTATAATTACAAAGCGTTCTTTATCTTTTTTTACTTTAAAAACATCGTTTTCAATTATTCCTTCTACAATTGCCTTGGCCAAGCCATAGCAACTGCTTATAATGATTTCATCGCTTAAATTGATGGGATTAGCAGAGTAAACAACTCCAGAGACCTCTCCGGCAATCATTTCCAAAACTCCAACACACATCATTACATCTTCATCTTTTAATCCCATCTTCAGTCTATAAATAATGGCGTGAGGGTTGTACTTACTGGCAACTACTTCCTTATAGGCCTGAATGATTTCTTCCTTAGATACATTTAACTTGCTGGTGTATTGTCCAGCAAAGGAAAGATGAGCTAAATCTTCTCCCAGGGCACTGCTTCTTACAGAGACCTTTAAATCTTTTTTATTTAGTTTTTGTTGCATGGTCTCAAAAGCAGTTAAAATATTTTGCTCCAGTTCAGAAGGCAAGGAAGTAGATATAATTAGCTCTTTTATTTTGCTTGCCTGGTGAAAAATAGACTCCAGGTCATTGGGGTCTATTTCTGTTAATAAAATCCTTATTCTATCCTTTAGACTAGCTTGCTCCATAAAGAGCTGATAAGCATATTTAGTAATGGCAAAACCGTAAGGTACTTTTATGTTAAGTTTTTTATACAGTTCTCCAAGATTAGCTACCTTTGAACCTACTTTGTCTTGTAAATCTATATCTATATCTTCCAAAAAAATTATTTGTTCACCTTTTGCTGGATGCTCATCAAAGGAAATATGAGTTTCAATATTTCTAACTATTTCTTCAAAATAGATGTATAAATCTTTATATTTGTTATTAGAAAGAATATTTAAACTTTCTATCATTTTATATATTGTAGTTACTAAAGATATGCAGCGAGAACGAATATAATTTAGGCTTATAGGAATGTTTTCAGATAAAGCTCTCTCTAGTTCGGACATTATTTGGAGAGCCTGATTGTTATAAGTTAGAATGGATTTGAATATTTTGTAGTTTTGGTAAGCAAAGTTTTCATCTACAACTTTTTCTTTTTTTTCTTTAAAAAATAAATTTTTAATAAATTTTAACATATGTTAGTGTTTTACTTTTTAAAAAATAAATAAATTGCGAGTCCTAACAGGACAAAGGCAAATATTTTTTTAAACATTTGCGTATCCACGTTTTCCAGAAGCCTTGCCCCCACTTGAGCTCCAATTATGCCGCCTATGCCCAGCAGGAAGCCCAGTTTGTAATTTACATTACTTAATTTTTGGTGAGCTAGTAAGGCAGAGATGGAAATAACCAAAATGGCTAAAAAAGAAGTCCCCACAGCTTGTTGGGCTTGATAGCCCAGGTAAATTAGCAAAGGCACCATTAAAAAACCACCCCCAAGCCCGGTAAAACTGGCAGCAATTCCCACCAGGATGCCTAAAAGAATAAATTTTAATTCATTCATGTTTCATTTCCTTCTCAAGTAAAAAGTTGGCTTGGGGCAAAGAGACTTTCTTTACCCCAAGCCAAAGAGAGTGGGAAGAGAAGAGGTTAATGTTCTACTTTTGCACCTTTTTTCATTACTAAACCAAATCCTTCAAAGAGATAGAATATTCCTAATCCAAACCATAAGGTATAAATCACATAAAAGACAAGAGCAAAGGTAAGTATACCTGCTTTGTTAGCCACTTTTTCAGGAACAATTCCCAAAAAGTTGTAGGCCAATTCCACTCCTCTTTTTTGCACTGAGTCTACCAAGTCTGCTTCTTTAACCTTTTTGTCCAGTTTTAGCTCAGTATTTATACCTTTGAGTAAGGACCAGTAAACAAAGAAAAGCTTTTTGGCTGGAACCCCATAGGTTTGTTCTAAGCTGGTGGTTTCGTTGTTGTAAAGAAGTTTTCCTTCCTCAATTATTCTATCTAAAAATTTATAGAGATTTACACTAAAAGTAAGCTCATTTCCATTTTGACGGATGTTTTCTGTATGAAAAGATAGTATTTTAGTAGTATCATTAATGATGTTTTCTTCTAGATTCAAAGTAAATTGATAGTTTGTATTAAAATTTAAAGTAATATTTTTCTTCTTTAAATCGTCGAAATAGTAAGAAGAACCTTTAGCCAGAGAATTGAATAAGTCATCTGCCTTGTCCAGGGCGTTTTTACCTCCAAATTTTGGTAAAAACATGACATAAAGAACTATAAAAAAGGCGACTAGCGTAATTAAACCTAGCCAGAAGTGCTTTTTATCTTTAATTAGCATCTTAAGCCTCCTCTCTTAACTGATTTAAATTGCCTACAAACTTACCTATAACCCAAAAGGCAAAGATACCTATAATAACAAAAAAGAGATAATTTCCTATTTCTGCCAGAAGTTTAGCTGTTTGAGGATTTATACTGATAACCTTCATGTCGCCTAACTTTCCAGGTAGAGCCATTAGGCGGTTGGCAAAACCAGCTAAGATAGCAGTGGCATAAAAGCCTCTGATATAAATACCTTTTACTACTTTGGTGGTAAGGGCTCCAATTTGAATTCCCAATAAAGAGCCCAAAAGCATACCCATGGCCAAGGTATAGAAGATATAACCGTAAATGGCGTATTGGGAAATGGAAGCAAAACCAGCTGTAAAGATTATTTGTAAGATATCTGTACCCACTGTGGTGAAAGAAGAGACGCCAAGTACATAGACAAACATGGGAAAGGTTAAAAAGCCACCACCTACACCCATAATAGCAGCGACAAAACCTACAATAGCACCGCAGATAGCTACAAACCAAAAGGATATTTTCTTGCCTCCAGGCACTAAATCTTCGTCAAAGGTAATCATGGGTGGTAAGTTAAATTTTTGCAGTTTATGGGGAAGACCTTCTTTCCCTTCTTGCTCACTAGAAGAACTAGAAACTTCTACCGGAGCCTTTTTACTTTTCATAAAATCCATTAGGGCATAAATACCTAGAAATCCCAGTAAAAATACATAGATAAGGCTGATAAAAGCATCACTCATAACAGGACTAAACTCGTAAATAACCCGATTTAAGACTCCACCCACAATTACTCCGCCAAAGGAACCAACCAAAAAGGCAATGGCTAGTTTGACAGAAACATTTCCTAGTTTTTTGTGGACTACAGTGCCCATAATGGCTTTAGCAAAGATGTGAAATAAGTCTGTCCCTACTGCCAGAATTCCCTTTATGCCAGCACTCATAAGGGCCGGGGTGATAACAAAACCTCCACCAGCGCCAATACAACCAGTAATTAGACCTGCACAAAGGCCTATGGCTATGGAGACCAAGAAGATATTCAAAGAATAAAAAGCAGGAGCATAGGCTTTTTTACCACCCAAAATTAAAGGTAAGTCATCTGCAAAGGCAATTCCACCAATAATAATGGGAATTAAAAGTAGTCCTAAAATGAAGAGCCGTTTTTTGCTAGACAGGATGTTTTTAGCCATTCTTAGTTCCCACCTAGCTTGATAAGTGGAAGCCATTAGTAATAGGTTATAAAGTTTACGCATCCTTTCCTCCTTTTTTAGGTATATTTTTTTCTATACACTCAAGTAGTTCTTCCAGTTCACAGGGTTTTAAAAGGTAATCACAGGCACCCAAATCCAGACCTTTTCTGGCAGCATCTTCAGAACCATGACCTGACAGCATGACCACAGAAAGGTTGGGCACCATTTTTTTTATAATGTTCAAAACTTCTAAGCCATCCATATCTTCCATTTTGAGGTCCAAAATTACTAAATCAAAATCTTCTTTTCTAAGCAGACGAATAGCTTCCTCTCCACTGTAAGCTCTGCTTACACTAAATCCTCTTTTGGTAAGCCTTTTGGTTAAAATTTCCACAAAGGCCTTTTCATCATCTACTAATAAGATTTTGGCTTTCATTTTTTAATCCCAAGATAAATGTGAAGTTTTTTCTTTCATCTGAGCTTCTAAAATTTTTTGTTCGTGTTCTTCTTTCTTATTCTTGGCTTGTTCGATTTTATCCAAGAGCTCTTCTAACTCACAGGGTTTCATAAGATAATCAAAAGCTCCCAATTTCATGCCTTCAATGGCTGACTCCACTGTACCATGTCCTGTAAGCATAATAACTTCAATTAAAGGGTATTTGATTTTTATTTCTCTTAAAGTTTCTATACCATCCATACCAGGCATTTTAACATCCAGGATGACTACATCGATATTTTTGTTTTGATTCAAAAAATCCATACACTCTTCTCCAGAGTAAACAGCATATAAGTTTTCAATGCCTTTTTTTCTTAATCTTTTGCTTAAAGTTTCCACAAAATCTTTTTCATCATCTACTAATAATAAATTAACTTTCATTTTCTCCTCCTTGTTTATTTATTGGTAAATAGATAGTAAAGGTTGTTCCTTTACCAATTTCACTTTCTACTTTAATATCTCCTCCCATCTTTTTGATTATTCCGTAGCAGATAGAAAGTCCCAGACCTGTTCCTTTACCCACTGGCTTAGTGGTAAAGAATGGGTCAAAAATTCTGGATAAATTGGCTTTGGGAATACCACATCCTGTATCTGTTATTTCACAGATTATTTGATTTTTTGCTCTTTTGGTAGAAATGGTAATAAGTCCACCTTTTTTTTCATCAATAGCATCAATGGAATTATTGATTAAGTTGAGGAAGACTTGCTGTAGCTCTGAAGGAGAAGCATATATTTCTGGCAATCCAGGACTTAAGATAGATTTAATTTTTATATTACTAAACTTGGCCCTTCTGGCAGAAAGAGAGATAACTTCATTTATAACTTCATTGATTTGGATTTTGGATACTCGACTGTCAATGCGCCTGGCAAAACTTAGGAGTTTGTGGGTTATTTCCTTACATCTTTTGCCCTGGGTTTTTATCTGTCGTAAAGAGCGAGAAAATTCTTCTATTTTTCCCCTATCTTGAATGCTTTCTTCCAGAATATCTTCCAGCCATCCTGCTTCTTCCACCATGATTGCCACAGGGTTATTGATTTCATGGGCAATACCTGCAGCTAACTCACCTAAAGAAGCTAGTTTGCCAGCTTCTATTATTTGTTCATTCATAATTTCTTTTTCTTTATCTATCTTTTTTATATGTCTGACTAAATTTCTGGTTATTAGATAAGATAGAGCTACTATAAATATAGTACTTAAAACTAGAGAAATTATTCCAATTTTTTGAGTAAAATATAAATCTCCAAAAGCTAGTTTTTTAGGTTGTTGGAAAATTAAATACCAATTTTTATTTTCTAACTTTGATATTAGATAGATATTTAACTCTTGTAGTTCATTTTTCTTTTCAAAATAGTTTATACCTTGCCTACTATCATTTTTTTGTAAAATATCTTTTATTATGTTAGATTGAGACTCTAAAATAGGATTTTCACTGGTCTGTAGTTTGCCGTCTTCATTTACAATATAGGCTACACCAGAATGTCCTATTTTTATATTTTCTACTATTTTATTGAAATAGAAAAAATCTATAGTTGCTCTGATTAAATAAGTTTTTTGATTAGCTGTTTTTTTTACAGATATTATAAAATGGGGTAGTTTTCTAAATCCTAAGAATACATCGCTTATATAAAATATGTTGTTTTTAGCCTCGTTATACCATTTTTCTTTTTTATAATTTATTCCTTTAAGTTTAAAAGGTCCTACATAGGAAATTTGATTTCCTTCATTGTCTATAACTCCTATGTCTACAAATACATTTCCATAATTACTTTTTAAATTGTCAAATATTTTTTTTAGGGTATCTTCACTTTTTAATTCTTCAAAACTATAAATGTCAGATATAAGCAAAATATTAGATATTTTTTCATTTAAAAAATTTTCAATGTAGATTTTATGTTTTAAAAATATTAGTTTGATATTTTCTAAAGTTTTTTCCTTATAGGAAGTGTTAAATTTAAGAGCAATAAAACCATTGACCAGTAAAAGAGGAATGAGCGAAACAAGTACAATCAAAATCCACACTTGTCTGGTTAATTTTTTATAATAGTGCTCTGAATGATAGCCAGTGGATTGAGTGGTTTTCACAGTTTTTTGCTCCTTGTTTGATTGGTTTTATCTTTTGGTTATCAATAACTGTGCCTGCTTAACTTATTGATTTTATTAGCTTTATTTTGAATGGAGGTGTAAAAAAATTTTACAAGTGTAAAAGAAAAATACAGGGAGGTGCTAGAAAGCTTTTTGACTGGGAGTTTAGAACTCTTGGGATAAGTAAAAGAGAAAGTCTAGGTAAGATAGATTAAGGTTTGTTTATGGTAGATGAGAAACCTGAAATATAGAAGCTAAACTATTGAAATAAAAGAAAAAAACAAAAAGCCACTATCCTTGGATAGTGGCTTTTTTTCTTGATGGCGGGGTCGACGGGACTTGAACCCGCGGCCTCCGGCGTGACAGGCCGGCGTTATTACCATCTTAACTACGACCCCTTGTCAAAGTGGTGGGCGGAACAGGGCTCGAACCTGTGACCCCCGGCTTGTAAGGCCGATGCTCTCCCAACTGAGCTACCCGCCCTCCGTAGGAGACAGCTTTTTATATATTAGCTTGCGAGTTGTCAACATTTTTTTGAGATTTTTTTTCTTTTATCTCTAATATTTTGATATATTTAAGAAAACCATAGAAAAAAGAGTTTAGAGCCAAAATAAATCCAGCCTGACCGTCACGAAAGCCCTGTTTGAAAAGATAGATTTTTAAAAAGCGAGTCAGCCCATGGCCCAGGGCCTTGAAGAGCCCACTGGAAACACCTTTACTGGCTAAATCCTTAGCTGCTTCCTGGGTATAGTAGTTTATTTTGTTTAGATGTTCGCTCAAATTGGCGTAAGGAAAGTGGATAATGTCTCCTTTTAGTTTTTTGGTTTTACCCTGGGGCTTAAAGCCATAGTGAGGCTCAGAAATATGAAGTTTAGTCTGAGGTAAAGAAAAGACCCTGAGCAGATAGTCTGGATACCAGCCAGAATGCTTTAAAAACCTGTCAAAGTAAAAGGACCTTCTGGGGCAGTAAAAGCCCACATAGTCCCGGGGATTTTGCAGGTGTGTTATGATTTCTTTTTGTAATTCCGGGGAAAGTATTTCATCCTGGTCCAGGGAGACTACCCACTGGGTTTTAATGTGTTTAAAGGCATATTCAAACTGTTTGCCCGGTCCTGGCCAGGGATTGACTAAAACTCTGGCTCCTAAGCTTTGGGCAATTTCTCTGGTAGCGTCAGTGCTTTCTGAGTCCACCACCAGGATTTCTTGGCAAAAACTCAAACTTTGCAAACACTTTTCCAGGTATTTTTCACCATTAAAGGTAAGGACCAGTCCAGTTGCTTTTACTGACACTTGGCTTGCTCCAAGATGGTCTTTACAGCTAAAATGACATCTTCAATATCCCTTGCAGTGAGTTTGGCGGAAAGGGGAAGGCTTAGGGTTTGCCTGCCTATTTTAGCTGCCACAGGATAGTCTTCTGGCCTCCAGCCAAAGGTCTTTTGATAGTAAGGATGTTCTGGCAGGCTTAAATAGTGTACTCCAACCCCTATATTGTGAAAGGTCATCTGTTCTAAAAAGGCATCTCTAGAAATATGGGTCTTTTGTTCGTCCACCAAAATAGTAAAGAGATGATAAGAGGGTTTCAGATAAGAGGGAAAAGGAGCAGGTAAGGTTAAAGGCAGGTTCTGAAAGGCTTCCAGGTATTTTTCCCAGACCTCTTTTCTTTTTTCCCAATACTTTTCCACTCTTTTTAATTGATGAATGCCAATTGCAGCTTGTAAGTCCATCATATTGTATTTAAAGCCAGCCTCAATCACTAAATAGTGCTTATATCCCTCATCTGAAAACCTGCGCCAGGCATCAGCACTCATTCCGTGCAGGGCTAAAATTTTTATGCGTTTAGCCAGTTCCTGGTGAGGAGTAATAACCATACCTCCCTCACCAGTAATAATGTTTTTGGTAACATAAAAGCTAAAACAGCCAAAATCTCCAAAGGTTCCGCAGGGTTTATCCTTATACTTGGCCTCTATAGCATGGGCACAGTCTTCAATGATTTTGAGTCCATATTTTTGAGCTATTTCTAAAATGGGGTCCATTTCACAGGGCCTGCCTGCAAAGTGTACGGGCAAGATAGCCTTGGTCCTGGGCGTTATTTTTTTTTCAATGAGTTCAGGATTGATATTAAAGGTATCCTCTTCCACATCCACTAAAACAGGAGTGGCTCCAGCATGAATAATGGCATTTACAGTGGCACAGAAGGTAAGAGGAGTGGTGATTACTTCATCTCCAGGACCAATGTCTGCTGCAATAAGGCTTAAGTGCAGGGCAGCAGTGCAGGAATTAACAGCTATGGCATAGGGAATATTTTTGTATTGTTTAAAGTCTTCCTCAAATCTAGCTACCTTGGGACCTGTACCTAACCAGCAGGTTTTTAAACTGTGTACCACTTCTTGAATTTCTTCTTCTTCAATGAGAGGAGAACCAAAAACCAGGAATTCTTCTTTAGAACGAATGGGTTGCATGGGAAGTTTCCTTTTTAAACCTAGAATTTTAGTTTGTTTTTTATCTTTTCCAGTAACTGGGCAAAAACCTTTTCTGGAGCAGGAGAGCCATCCAGGACAATAAAGCGTTCAGGATGTAAGGAAGCCAGGGTAAGATAACCTTCTCTTATTTTCTGGTGAAAATCCAAACTTTCTGCTTCAAACCTTCCTTCCTGTCTGGATTGTTTATTCTCTAAATTGCGCTCTAGAGCTCTTTTTAGACCAGTCTCTACTGGCAGGTCCAAAAGTATAGTAATATTGGGCTCCAAGTTGTTGGTAGCCAGGGCATTTAATTGGTAGAGCAAGTCCAGTTCAATACCCCTTCCATAGCCCTGATAGACCAGGGTGGAGTCCACATAGCGGTCAGAAATCACCACTTTGCCTTGGGCCAGGGCTGGTTTTATTACCTGTTGTACATGTTCTACCCGGTCGGCCAGGTATAAAAAAAGCTCACATTCCTTGCTTATACCTTGATTTTCCAGGGAGAGCAGGATCTTTCTAAGCTCTATTCCCAGTTTGCTTCCACCTGGTTCACGGGTTAAAACTACTTCCTTATTTTGTTCTTCTAGGTAGTGTTTTAGTTTTTTGGCTTGAGTGGTTTTTCCACAGCCTTCTATTCCTTCAAAGGTAATAAACATTGGTTTATCCTCGCAAGTTTGGCTTGGGAAGTTTCTTCAGAATTATCCTTAGGCCTAGGGGTTCTTTTGGGCCAGAAAAGTGGTCTGGAGAGTACTCGGTTATACTCAGACCAAAAGGGTTCTGTTTCTGAGTCTGGTTCGATATTTAAGCTCTGTTGCAGGAGATTGAGTTTAGCGTCCAGATTGTCTGCAAAGTGGAGCAAGATAGCCTCAGGCGTTTTGGGCCTTTTGGGTGAGCCAAATTCCAGTTCCCCATGATGAGAAAGGATGAGGTGCTTTAAGTGCAGGATTAACTCAGGTTCTTTTTCTTCCAGAGGAGTTAAAAAGGGCTGGAGCTTTTCCAGACCTAAAAATATATGTCCCAAAAGTTTTCCTTCATCTGTGTAATTGCGACTAAAACTGGATTCCAGTTCAAAGGCCTTGCCCAGGTCGTGTAAACAAGCAGCAGTAAGTAAAATGTCCCTGTCTATAAAAGGGTAGAGAGCACTTAACTGCAAACAGATTTTACACACAGCTAAAGTATGCTCCACCAGTCCTCCCAGGTAGGCATGGTGGATGGATTTGCCTCCAGGGGCCTGTAAAAAGGCCTTTTTTAATTCCTGGTTTTTAAAAACAGAAGTTAAGAGATTTTTCCAGAGGGGATAGTGGATATTAGCCCAGAGTAATTCCTTTAGTTCCTGAAAAATTTCTTCTGGCGGCTTTTCAGTAGCTGGCAAAAATTGGCTTAAGTCTATTTCTTCCTGACTTAAAGGAGTTAATTCTTCTATTTTTAACTGTAGCTCCTGTCCAAAGGCTTGCACTGTTCCTCTAATCCAAAAAAAACTTTCAGGGGCAATTTCTTCCAGTTGCAAGCTCAAAGGACTCCAGATTCTGGCTTGCATTTGCCCGCTTTTGTCCTGGAGTACAAGTTGCCAGTAAGGACCATTTTTGGCCATGAGTTTTTGGGCTGATAAGACCAGGAAGATGTCCTCTACTTTTTCCTGTTCTTTTAGGTCTGTCAGGTATTTTTTTTTCTCTTTCACTGTTGCCTATCTTATTTATTTGGACTAAGAAATTAACCACTCTTGTTCCTTGGGATTTAAACAAGGAAGTATAAAAGCGCAAGTTTTATCTTATTTTTGGGGGTAAAATGGCTAAAAAGAAAGGTGAAACCATTGTTACTGTTTATCCTGCCTGGTGTAAAGGCTGTGGTATTTGTGTAAATTTTTGCCCGGGCAAGGTGTTGGAATTTGATGAACATGGCAAGGCCTATGTGGCCAGGATGGAAGAGTGTATAGGCTGTGGATTTTGTGAATTACACTGCCCGGACTTTGCCATTTCTGTGGTTGCTAAGGATAAAAAGGATAATAAAAATAATTCTGAGCATAAAAACGAGGGAAAAAATTAAGTTATGGCTAGAAAACCTAAGAGAAAAGAACTTTTTGCTTTGGGCAATGAGGCTGTGGTGGAAGGAGCCCTTTTAGCTGGATGTAGTTTTTTTGCAGGCTATCCCATTACTCCTTCTACCGAAATAGCTGAAGGTATGGCTGCAAAACTTCCTCAACTGGAAGAGGGAGTTTTTGTGCAAATGGAAGATGAAATTGCCAGTTTAGGAGCAGTGATAGGCGCTTCTCTGGCTGGCAGAAAGGCTATGACTGCCACTTCTGGACCTGGATTTTCTTTGATGCAAGAACATATTGGCTATGCCTGTATGGCTGAAGTGCCTTTGGTTATTGTCAATGTTATGCGGGGAGGCCCTTCTACCGGCTTACCCACCAATCCTGCCCAGGGAGATGTGCAGCAGGCCAGGTGGGGTACGCATGGAGACCATCCCATTATTGTCCTTTCGGCCAGTGATGTGCAAGAGTGTCTACACATGACCATTGCAGCTTTTAATTTTGCTGAAAAATACAGGACTCCTGTTATTTTGCTTTTAGACGAAGTCACAGCACACACCAGAGAAAAGATCGTGCTTCCCAGACCTGAAGAACTTACCATTATTAATCGCACCATTCCCACCATGCCACCAGAGTGGTATGTGCCTTATGAAGAGACCATGCGGGGAGTTCCTCCCATGCCACCTTTGGGCTCTGGGTATCGTTATCATGTAACTGGTCTTACCCATGATGAGCATGGCTACCCTACGAGTAAAGCTAATGAAATAAGTGCCCTTATGCATAGGTTGTTTAGAAAAATAGACCAGTTTTTCTATGACATCCAGTTGGTAGAAGAAGTGGAAACAGAGGATGCAGAGGTGGTAGTGGTGGCCTATGGTTGTGTGGCCAGGTCTGCCAAGCTAGCCATTACCCAGGCCAGAGAGAGTGGTTGTAAGGCAGGACTACTTGTCCTAAAGACCCTTTTTCCTTTTCCCAGGACCTATGTAGAAAAGCTGGCTAGACAGTGTAAAAAGGTAATAGTCCCGGAAATGAACATGGGACAGATTTCCAGAGAAGTAAAAAGGGTAAATAATGGCCTTTCCAGGGTGGTAACTATCAATAGAGTAGACGGACAGATAATTACTCCTGGAGAAATCTTGAAAAAAATTTATAAGGATTAGGCTTATGGTTGAAACCACAAAACTTATTCATGAATATTTACGACATTCTAAAAAGTTTCCTCATGTTTATTGTCCTGGTTGTGGGCATGGTATTGTGCTTGGCTCTATTATTAGAAGCGTGCACAATCTGGGGTTGAGCAAAGATGAGGTGGTGTTAATTGCTGGTATTGGCTGTTCAGGCAGAATGGCTGTGTATGTGGACTTTAACACCATTCACACCACCCACGGTCGGGCTTTAACTTTTGCTACTGGGGTTAAGCTGGCCAACCCTAAGCTAAAAGTCATAGTGGTAATGGGAGACGGAGATGCCCTGTCCATTGGCGGTAATCACTTTATCCACGCTGCCAGGAGAAATATTGGGGTGACTGCTTTGGTTTTAAATAACAACATTTATGGCATGACTGGTGGACAGAGCTCTTCCACCACACCAGAAAATTCCTATTCCACCACCACTCCCTATGGTCATCTGGAAAGGGACTTTGATGTGGTCAACCTGGCCCTTGGTTGTGGAGCCAATTTTGTTTCTAGAACTACGGCTTTACATGCGCAGTTGATGGATAAGCTTTTAACTAAAGCTATTGAAAATCCAGGATTTAATGTAGTAGAGGTCTTAACTCCCTGTTTTACTCAATATGGGCGTAAAAATAAATTTAAAAATGTTGTGGAAATGTATTCCTGGTATAGAAAAAACACTATTAAAGTAGAAAAGTATAAAGAGCTGCCTGAAGAAAAAAGAGCAGGCAAGATTCCCATTGGAGTATTCTCAGACAAACAAGAGCCTGGTTTTGAAGAAAAATATGGTCAATTAAGGGAAAAGCTTAGGAGTAAAAAATAAGATGTCAGCTAAAGAATTTTATCTCAACCGCTTTGAAATACGCCTTTCAGGCCTGGGAGGACAGGGTATCTTAACTCTGGGCAAGATTATGGGACAGGCCCTGGCCCTGGAGCATGGTTTTTATGTAACTCAAACCCAGAGTTATGGTCCTGAAGCCAGGGGTGGGGCTAGCAGGTCGGATTTGGTTATTAGTTCTTCGCCCATCAGCTATCCCAAGCCAGAAAACTTAGATGTCCTGGTGGCCTTGAGTCAGGAGGCTTGTAATCTTTATTTTCGCAATCTAAAGGCAGATGGGCTATTGGTGGTGGATACCTTTATGGTAGAGCAATTGCCTACTAATAACTATGTGGGCATACCCTTTACTCAACTGGCCAAGGAAAAGTTAAAAGTGGTTCAGGCTACCAATGTACTTACTCTGGGAGCTTTGTGTTATTTACTTCCCTTTTTAAATAAAAATGCAGCGGCTAAAACTTTAAAGGAAGTTTTTCCAGCCAAAATAATAGATAAAAATATAAAGGCCTTAAATTTAGGTTATAGCAAAGCCAAACAACTCTATCCGGATATACCTAAAAAATGGTCGTTCTCCTAACCAATGATGATGGTATTCAAGCCCTAGGCTTGCGTGCCCTGTATAGGGCCTTGCTTGGAGCAGGCATAGAAGTGGTGGTAGTAGCGCCCCTTACTGAGCAAAGTGCAGTGGGACACGCTGTGACCATCTTTTCTCCTTTGAGGAGCAAGCAAATCAAAGAAGATGGTTTTCAAGGTATAGGGATTTCTGGTACTCCAGTGGATTGCGTGAAGTGGGCCTTAAATTTTTACTTTCAGGAGAAAAAACCAGATCTGGTAATCTCAGGGATAAACAATGGAGCCAATGTGGGCATTGATATCCTTTATTCAGGGACAGTGTCAGCAGCTACAGAAGGGGCACTGGCCAATATTCCCTCTTTAGCTGTTTCCATTGATGACTTTAGGCCTGCAGACCTGGAACAAGAGGCCAGATGGGTAAGCAGATTTATTTTTGAGGTAGATTGGCCAGCACTTCCCAAGCGTACGGTTTTAAACTTAAATTTTCCTGGAATAGGGGTGGAAAAGAGTAAGGGGTTAAAAATCTGTCCCCATACAGATGTAATTTATGAGGACAGGTATGAAAAACGTCTGGACCCCAGGGGAAGGGAATACTTTTGGCTGACAGGAGTTATTCCCTTAAAAAAGGTTAGACCTGATACAGACCGCTATTTGCTTTCCCAGGGGTATATTACTTTAACTCCTTTGCAACTGGACCTTACCAATTATCAGTTGTTAAGAGATAAAGATAAGTGGTTTAAGAATAAGTAAAACCTTAACTTTAAGAGAGTTTAGGAGGTTAAAATGGCTATAAAAGTTGGTTTAAATGGCTTTGGGAGAATTGGGAGGTACTTAACCAGATTACTTAAAAATAGACCAGAGTATGAATTGGTGGTGATAAATGCCAGAGCTGATAATGCCTCTCTGGCGCATTTGCTGCGCTATGACTCTGTGCACGGCACTTTTGAGGCAGAAATAACTCCCAATGAAGAGGGTTTTATCTACGAAGGCAAACAGGTGTATGTGACCAGAAAGGCTCCTGGCGAGTGGGAGTGGGGAAAATATGAAGTGGATTTGCTGATTGAAAGCACGGGCAAGTTTAGAGACAGAGAGTCCTGCGAAAAGCATCTTGCCTGTGGAGCCAGAAGAGTCTTGATTAGTGCACCTGGAAAAGAGCCAGATGTAACTATTGTGGTAGGAGTAAATGATAAAGATTTAAAGCCAGAACATAAGATTATTTCCAATGCTTCCTGTACTACCAACTGCCTTGCTCCTGCAGCCAAGGTTATTCAGGAAAATTTTCAGATAAAACACGGTATTATGACCACCATCCACTCCTATACCATGAGTCAGAGGATTTTGGATGGCTCTCATAAGGACTTGAGAAGGGCCAGGGCAGCTGCCATGTCCATGATACCCACTACCACTGGTGCTGCCAAGGCTGTTACCCAGGTTATTCCTGAGTTAAAGGGCAAACTGGATGGCATGGCTGTGCGCGTTCCTACCCCCAATGTTTCTTTGGTGGATTTTGTTTGCGAGGTGGAAAAGCCTACTTCTAAAGAAGAAGTAAATAAGGCCTTGCAAGAAGCTTCCAGGACCTATCTTAAAGACACCCTGGGCTATACAGAAGAACCTCTGGTCTCCATAGACTTCAACGGTTCCACTTATGGCGGAGTAGTGGATGGGCTGTGCACCACAGTAATGGACTCCACCCTGGTAAAAACTTTGATTTGGTACGACAATGAAGCAGGATTTACCAATCAACTCTTACGCCTGATGGATAGAGTTGCTAACTTTTTGAAATAATTTTATTTAAAAAAATCCCCTTTAGCCTGGAAGAACTAGAGGGGATTTTTTTATTTTTTCGTTTTTAGTTTAGAAGAAGAAAAAATGATTCAGGCAAGTTAATCAAGCTTTTTGGTGGCCATGAAAAAGTTCGCTTCCAGCTCCTGGATAAACAGGAGATTGCTTATACTTAGCCGGGGTTGGCCAAAAGTGGGGGTTGGGAAATTTTCCTTCTTTAAGGGCAGCTACAGGTTCTCTATCCAGATGTTGCTCTAAGATGGATAAGTCTATGTCAGGCAAGGGCCAGGAAAATTCCAGAGGAATGTTGTTGGGGTCAAAGGTATAAAGAGAATAGATATAACCGTGATTTAGAATCTCTGACACCCAGAATTGATTGTATTCCAGCTTGTCTTTAAGCACAAAAAGGTCTTCTTTGCTTTCCACACTAAAAGCCAGGTGGTCAAAACCTAAAGGCGTATTGGTAGGATAGCCGTGTTCTTTTTCTGGCAGTTTTTCTGCACCTGGCCATTCAAAGAAAACCACCAATTCTTTAGGGGAAATTTTGAAAAAATATTGGCGATAACTGGGGCTTCCCAGAGTCATAATGAGTTCAAATCCCAAAAGGTCTCGCCAATAGCGCACAGTTTTTTCCATGTCCTGGGTGATCAGGGCAAGGTGATTTACTCCTTTTATTTTGGGATACATAATAATCTCCTTGAATTTTTGGGACTAAAGGAATATCTATAAAGTTTATCTTTTTGAAGTCAATTTACTTTTAGAGCAAGGAGTTGAATTTTGCAAATAAGAGAGCTTTTAACTCAAAGGGATTTTTTTATTTCTCTGGAGTTTTTTCCACCTAAAGAAAAGGAAAAGTGGTCAGATTTTTTTGCAGAAGTGAAAAATTTAAAACAGATAAATCCTCTTTTTGTTTCTGTAACTTATGGAGCTGGCGGAAGTACCCAGGATTATACCCTGGAGATAGTAAAGATTTTAAAACAAGATTTTGCCTTGGAGCCCATGGCCCATCTTACCTGTGTGGGAGCTAAGGAAGAAAATATTACTTTCTTTTTAGAAAGTTTAAAAGCAGCTCAAGTGGAAAACATTCTGGCCTTACGAGGAGACCCACCCAGAGGGGAAGAAAAATTTATGCCTGATAGTGAGAGGTTTAAGCACGCCTCAGATTTGGTCCAGTTTATTCGGGAAAAAGAAGGACAGGGATTTTCTCTGGGAGTAGCTGGTTATCCTGAAGGACATGTGGAAGCTAAGAGTTTGGAAGAGGATTTAAACTATCTTAAATTAAAATTGGACCTGGGTGGAGATTTTGTAATTACGCAATTGTTTTTTGACAACAACCTCTACTTTGATTTTGTAAGTAGGGCGAGAAAAATAGGCATAGACAAGCCTATTATTCCAGGGGTTTTACCCATTATGAGCCTTAAGGGCATTAAGCGGATTGTAAACCTCTGTGGAGCCAGTATCCCTCAGGAACTTTTGACTGAACTGGAAGAGGCAGAGAAAAAAAAGGGAAGTGCTGGAGTAATAGAAGTGGGTATTAAGCAGGCTCAAAAACAGGTGCAGGGGTTGTTAGAAGGTGGTGCTCCAGGAGTACACCTTTATACCTTAAATAAGTCTCAGGCTTGTTTGGAGATTGTTAAAAATATTTTATAATTTATAAAAGGGGAGGAAAACATGGCAAAGTATCCAGTAGTGGCTGTAGTAGGAGCCACAGGAGCTGTGGGCAGGGAGATGCTCAAGACTTTGGAGCAAAGGGATTTTCCAGCCAAGGAAGTGCGTGCTTTTGCGTCTGCCAGGTCCAAAGGGACCAGGCTACCCTTTAAAGATACAGAACTGGTGGTGGAAGAATTAAAGGAAGATTCCTTTAAGGGTATAGATTTGGCCTTGTTTTCTGCAGGTGGCTCTACTTCCAAAAAGTTTGCTCCTTTGGCTGCCCAGCAAGGTTGTGTGGTAGTGGACAATTCCAGTGCCTGGAGAATGGAAAAGGACATTCCTCTGGTGGTGCCAGAGGTAAATCCAGAAGACTTGCACTGGCATAAGGGCATTATTGCCAATCCCAACTGCTCTACCATTCAGATGGTGGTGGTTTTAAAGCCCTTGCACGATGTGGCCAAGATAAAGAGGGTAGTGGTTTCCACCTATCAGGCAGTTTCAGGTACAGGCCAGAAGGCCATTCAAGAACTGGAAAACCAGGTGCGACAAATCTTTAATATGCAGGAAGTGGAGAAAAAGGTTTATCCCCATCAGATAGCCTTTAATTGTCTTCCGCACATAGATGTATTTTTGGAAAACGATTACACCAAAGAAGAAATGAAAATGGTTTTGGAGACTCAAAAGATAATGCACGCCCCAGAGATTAAGGTCACTGCAACTACTGTACGGGTACCAGTATTCTATGGCCACAGCGAATCTGTAAATGTGGAATTTTTCAACAAAATTACCGCTAAAGAGGCCAGAGCCATTTTAAGTCAGGCTCCTGGCGTAAAGGTCCTGGATAACCCCAGGGAAAATATTTATCCTCTGGCTATCTATGCTGCTGGCGAGGATGACACCTTTGTGGGCAGGATTAGGGAAGACGATACTGTAGAGCATGGATTAAATATGTGGATAGTAGCTGATAACTTACGCAAAGGAGCTGCCTTAAATGCTGTGCAGATTGCAGAGCTACTTTTAATCAAAGAATTAATTAGAGTTCCTTAAAAGGAGTAAAAATTGAAAATTGCTACAGATAAGGAAGTACTGGATAAGTGGCTAAGTTATAAAAGGCCAGGAGAAGAAAATATCCTGGCCTTTTACGAGCATAGACTTGGTTTTGTAGTAAAAAACCCAAGGCTTATGCTCATTCCCCTAGATGACCACCTGGTGCACAGAGGAGATGGTGTTTTTGAAACCATGAAGTTTAAAAACAGAAAACTCTATTTATTAAAAGAACACCTAGAAAGGCTCAAAAGGTCGGCCAGCTCCATTTATTTAGATCCTCCCTGTGCCTGGGAAAGGATAGGGGAATTGATTTTAGAGGTGGCTGCTACCACCAGGGAAAAAGATGGCATAGTTTCTCTTTTTATGGGGCGGGGCCCAGGAGGTTTTACTACTGATTTTAGGGAATGTCCTGAGTCCAGTTTGTATATAGTGGTACGCAGATACCCTTATAAACCTGAAAGTTTCTGGGAAAAGGGTGTAACTGCTTTTCGGGCTGAGACTCCAGCCAAGCAGTGTTATCTGGCCAGGGTAAAGACCGTGGACTATCTTCCCAATGTATTGATGAAACGGGAAGCTATTTTAAAGGGTTATGATTTTCCCTTATGTTTTGATGAAAAGGGCTTTTTAGCTGAGGGCTCTACTGAAAATGTGATTATGGTCAGTGAGCAGGGAGAAATCGTAGTGCCAGAGCTCAGTAATGCCCTGGCTGGCACCACTATGATGCGGGCCTTAGAGCTTTTAAAGGCAGAGCATCCCATTATTTTTCGGCCCATTCGGGAAGAAGAGCTTTATGCAGCCAGAGAGATTATCCTTTTGGGTACCACTCTGGATGCAGTAAGTGTGGTGCGTTTTAATGACAAACCTGTTTTTGATGTACGACCTGGTCCTTTGAGCAAAAAGATTCGCCAGCTTTTACTGGCAGACCAGGAAAGTTATGGAGTTCCCTTTTAATGGATTTTTCTGTAGTTCACCTGGATTTGGGCAAAGAATACAGAGGAGGGCAGCGCCAGGTCTTTTATCTCTTGAGTAGTCAGCTAGAAAGAGGGATAAAGGTTGCTTTAGCTGCCCGTAAGAATTCTTTCTTGTTGCTAAAAGTCCAGGAAGAACTTCCCCAGGTGCCTGTGCTTGCCCTGGGTGGAGGAGAGTTCAACTGGTTGAGCGCACTCAAACTTGCTTCCTGGATAAAAAAAAACAACTGTACTTTTTTACACACCCATGAAGCCAGGGCCGTGGGTTTGAGTTTTTGGGTAAAAAAACTTTATCCTCAAATTCGCCTCATACACACCCGTAGAGTTTCCTATCCCTTTCGAAATTGGTGGAGCAAAAAAAAGTACACCCTGGCTGAAGCCTGGGTAGGCGTAAGTAAGGAAATCTGTGCCTACTTAAAACAACAGGGTTTACCTGCTTCCAGAATCTTTTCCATTCCCAGTGCCCTGGAGTTAAAGAGATATCCTCTGCGCCAGAAAGAACTGTCCTCACCTGTAATACTGGGTATTATTGGCGCTTTGTCTTCCCAAAAGGGACATGAACTTGTTTTGCCCTATTTAAAGCACCTTCCCTTTGCTTATCGCTTGCTAATAGTAGGAGAGGGAGAGTTGCGCCCCAGACTGGAAGCCCAGGTGCGTCTTTTGGGGTTAGAGGAGCAGGTTCGCTTCCTGGGGTTTAGGGAGAGCAATAAGATTTTGCCCAAACTGGATGTGCTTTTGGTCCCCTCTAAAGATGGAGAAGGAAGTAGTGGCACCATAAAGGAGGCCTGGGCTAGCAAGGTACCAGTGATTGCCTCTGACTTAAGAGCCAACCTGGAACTCATTGAGCCAGGGGTAAATGGCCTTATTTTTAAACTGAGCCAGCCTGAGACTTTGGTTGAAGAACTGGTAAAGTTAATTGAAGACAAAGACCTGTACTTTCGTTTGACCCAAACGGGTTTTAAAGAGGTTTTGAACTTTCAGGTGGATAAAATGGAAGCAAAATACTTCCAACTCTATACCTATCTTCTAGCAGAAGGTTAAGGCCACGGTTTAAAAAATTTAAGAATTGAGAAGCGCATCAATAGCAGTAAAGAGTTTGCGCAGGGAAAAAGGCTTCTGGATGTAAATGAATTCTCTTGGATTTAACTCCTGAATGAGTTCTTCTTTTTCTGGATAGCCACTGGTAAAAATAGTTTTTATGCGTCTTCTCTTTAGGGCCCAGGCAATGAATTCCAAGGCATTGCCGTCTTTAAGCATAATGTCGCTGATAATAAGCCCCAGTTCCTTTTCCTTTTCTTTAAAAATTCTTTTGGCTTCGCTGATAGAAGAAGCAGTGTAAACGGAAAAGTTTTTCTCCCTTAAGGCTTCTGCGGTAGCTTCCCGAATAATATCTTCATCTTCTAAAAGTAGCAGGGGACATTCTCGCAAAGCTAATACTTCTTCTTCCTTGTCCTGGGAAGCAGCAGAAACGCTTGTGGGGTCAGCTTTAAAGTAAAGTTTAAAAGTGGTTCCTTGATTGGGCCTGCTTTCCACTTCAATAAGGCCTTGGTGTTGATAGACTATTTTGGAAACCATAGCCAGGCCCAGGCCTGTGCCCTTGCCTTTTTTCTTGGTGGTAAAAAAGGGTTCAAAAATGCGCTCTTTAATCTCTTCTGGAATGCCCTGGCCTGTATCCTTGACCATGAGCAATACCTGGTCTTGAAGAGGAGAATTGTTTTCCGTGCTTAAGTGGATGTTGCGGGTAATTAAGGTGATTTCTCCTCCTTGGGGCATGGCATCTCTGGCATTGATGAGCAGGTTCATAACCACCTGTTCCAGCTGGTTGCTATTGCCCCAGATAGACCAGAGTCCAGGCTGAAAGTCAGTTTTAAAAGTGATATTTTCGCCCAGGAGGTTTTGCACCATGTTTAAGACATTGGTACACAGCTGGTTCAGGTTGATACTGGTTTTGGGTTCCAGTTCTTCTGGGCGGGAAAAGTTTAAAAGCTGGCGGGTAAGCAGGGAGGCTCTATCTATGGCCTTGAGACTTCTTTCCAGGTATTTAATGTTCTCAGGGTTTACGAGTTTTTGCAGGCATATTTCCAGATTGGTTTTCAGGGCAGTTAAAATATTATTGAAATCATGGGCCAGGCCACTGGTGAGACTGTCTATAACCTGGAGTTTTTGAGCCTGTAAGAGTTGTTGTTCGGTTTGTTTTTGGGAAGTGATATCCCGCACAATGGCAATAACTTCTTTATTGCTTATCCTAACCAGCCTGGCTTCAAAGAATTTGTTCTGCTTGGTCTGCTTGATTTGGTATTCAAAGCTATAGGGAGAGTGTTTTTTTACTTCTTCTAAGGCATTTTCAAAAAGTTTATTCACCCCTTGCACTGGAATGGTTTGAATTTTTTTCCCTAAAAGTTTATGGGGTGGCAGCAGAAAATGGGCAGAAACACTGCCCTTTATATCCAGGATTGTGCCTGTAAAATCCAGGCGAAAAATAATATCTGGAAAGGATTGAAAAATGGCCATGAGATTGGTGTTGGCTTCCTGGAGTTCTTTGGAGCTTAGAGCCAGGGCATTTTCTATAAGATACCTATCTTCTTCAAATTGATAATAGGTTTCATTGATGC
This sequence comes from Desulfonauticus sp., assembly GCF_055126295.1. NCBI lineage: Bacteria > Pseudomonadati > Thermodesulfobacteriota > Desulfovibrionia > Desulfovibrionales > Desulfonauticaceae > Desulfonauticus > Desulfonauticus sp. The sequence goes on from NZ_JBSRHE010000010.1 coordinate 24,804, forward strand.
GTTTAAGCAAGTCTAAACAGGGGCTTTGTTCTGGTACTTCTTTTAAAATTTTTTTTATCTGTCTTAAAAGTAGAGGGTGCCAGGGCTTAGTTTCCATTTATTTTTCTCTTAATACAGTAATGGTCATGGTTTCGTTGTGTAATTCACAACAGGATTGAGTCTCGAGCGGAGCAATTTCTCCATAGGAATAAAAACCAATAAAATTCTTATGTCCTAAAACCTCTTCTACTGCTTCCAGCTCTTCCTCAATCCTTTCTTTTAAAACAAGTTTTCTTCCAATACAACTGATTAAAAGGGCCAATTCTGAATTTTTTTGTTTAGCTCCAGTAGCAGCCATACTTGCCCCTTCTAAAAGGTTATCATGACTGGCTCGCATTAGTTGCACATAACTTCCTTCAGGAATGTCACCTGCAAATATTAGACTCTTTTCCTTTTTATCTATTCCTATAATGGAGCGCACCAGTATTTTTTGCTCTCCTTTAATGAGGGCCAAGGGAAAATAAAGGGCAGAAGATGGTAGCTCCTGGGCGTATTTTCCTAAATAAGTACTATAAAGGTCCAGGGCCACAGTATTATCCAGGGTATATAAAATATTGTCTTTACTTTTAGTAACTAGCCGTACCGGGCCAAAGGGAATAAATCCACCTGCAGAGCCGCAGGTGATAGAAAGGTTATTTCCATATAGACCCAGACCCAAAATACAGTTGTCTTGGATTTTCTGGTCATAGACCAGGAGGGTTTGTTCAAAGCGGGTACAATCTCCAGCAAGGCCTCCGCTTATGTTGATAGAAGGGGGCAAATCTTCTTTTAACCCTTCTAAAAGTTGACTGGCGTTAATATTTAGGCCCTTGCTTAAGAGAAAAATGTGTTTAAGCTGGGAGTTAAGCAGTTTTTTTTTGAAGGGCTAGCCCAGCCTCATAGCTGGAATTAAAGCCGTCTAAGTTGACCTTGACCAGTTTAAACTCAGTCTTTTCAAAAGAAATGGCTGCACTCACCAGAGAAGATTCTTTGACCTGGGTCTTATAGATTTCTCCAGCAGTAGAGCAGCCCATGATTCTGGCCTGAGGATAGTGCTGGATTAAAAATTCCACTCCCTTTTGGGCCAGAAGTTCCCGCTCGCCAAAAATTAGGACCAAACTCGCCTGCTTGAGCTTGGGAGTTTGGCTGGGGATGAGTTCCTGGTTCCAGGCAATAATTTCGCTTTTCATGATTTTAGGTAAGTAAGGATATTTTTGATGTATTTGTCTATTTTATCTATATTGGCCTTATCCTCTGCACTATTGGCCAAAAAAACAATAGCCAGGGTAGGTTTATTGTCTTCCAGAAAAAACCTTTTTATCTGGCCTTTAATCGCAATATCTTCTTTATTGGGCAGGGAAAATTTGAGCTCTACTTCATCTTCTGGGCTTAACTTATTTTTATCCCCTTCTTCCTTTAAAAGAAAAGCTGCTCCACCTCTGCTTAAGTTGAGCAAAACGCCTTCTATTTCCTTTTCTTTTTTTAAGCTGGCAGGAAAAAAACAATTTACCCTGGGCACCTTGCGAAGATTGAGGGCATCTATTTTAAAGGGCTCTCTTAAAAAGAGCATTCCCGTGGGTTTAAAGGTAAAATAAAAGGGAGTGGTAATACAGGAATAGATTTCTCCATCTACCAGCAGGCGCAAAGTAAGGTCTGGTTCAGCCTGTAAGATTCTTTTTATGCCCGCAAAAGGGGGCAAAGTGGTGAGTAAGAAATTATCTGGATACCAGCCCAGGTAAAGGGTCTTGATAGTGCCTTTGGTGGGTATTTCAATTAAAATTCTATCGCCAGGAGTGATTCTCTTTAGGACAGAGTAGAGTTTTTGTTTTTCTTTTTCCAGATTTCCCAGCATATTTTTGGTCTTAAAGGTTAAGGTTAAAGCTTATGTTCCGTCCCTTTTTTTTAGCTTCATAAAGGGCTTTGTCTGCTAGGTCAATGAGTTCGTGTAAATCTGTAAAACTGTGTTTTAGGGTAGCTACCCCCACACTTACCGTAATGCTTAAAGCCAGGCTGGGACTTAAGTGAAAAGGCTGGTTGGCGATGTTTTCCCGTATGCGCTCAGCCACGAGCATGGCTCCTTTGGCATCTGTTTCTGGGAGCAAGATTACGAACTCTTCTCCACCATAACGGGCAGCAATGTCCACATCTCGAATGGAGTCCAGGATTCTGCGGGCGGTGCGAATGAGCACCTGGTCTCCAATGGAGTGGCCATAGACATCGTTGACTTTTTTGAAATAATCCAGATCCAGCATGAGTAGACTAAGAGGCCATCTGTGTCTTCTGGAGCGAAGTAGTTCCCTTTGGCCCTGTTTTAAAAAATAACGGCGGTTAAAAAGTCCGGTTAGGGGGTCAGTAATGGCTTCTTTTTCCAAAAGTAAGGACAGGGTCCTGGTCTTTAAAAGGGTTTTTACCCTGGCTAAAAGTTCCAGGTGCTCTATGGGCGTGGTGAGGAGTTCGTCTATTTCGTGGAAAAGATGGTTTTGATAAGAGCGAAGGTTTTTTTTGGTGGTAAGGAGTAAAGAGGGTAAGAATAGGGGGTGGACCTGGTTTTTTAGTTTGCGAATTTCTTCCTGGTAAGCTCGAAACCCAGGTCCATCTACTATAAGCAAGTCCTGTTCTGGAGGGAAGTGGTCGTTTAGGAGAAACACCTGGTAGTGCTGGGATAGATACTCTCGCAAAAGTTTTTTGTTTTGCTCGTTTTTTAACATTAAAAGGATTTTTTCCATAAGCTACCTTATTGTCCCAGAATAGTTTGTACCAGAGTTAAGAGTTGTTTAGGAGAAAGGGGTTTTATCAGTACCCCTCTGGCTCCTTCTTTTATGCTGGTGGCATCTAGCTTGTCAGTGCGGGTAGCAGAAATGAGCACAAAGGGGATGTCCCTGGACCTTAATTCCTGGCAGTAGGACCAGATGTTGTTGTCAAAACCACTTATGTCCAGCAAGGCTACTCCCATGTCCTCATCCTGGAGGAAGCTTTCCAGGTCTTTGTAGTTAGCTGCCAGGCAGGAAGTTATCCCGTGCTGGTGGAAAAATTGAGACATAAGCTCCAGGTTTTTTTGGTTTTTGTTGAGGATGAGCACCTTTTTCATTACTTCTCCTCCTTCCTGAACACTGGAGTGCCACTTAAAATATTCTGGAGGTTGTTTAGTGGCTCGCCTACTTTAATGCCATAGCGGGTAATTACAAATTCGCGCAGGGTCTTTTCAAAATCCCCCAGGCGTTTTTTGAGTACACCAATGGCTTTTCTCATGGCTCCTTCTATTTCCAGGTAGCGCAAGAAGATAACATTATCTGCCAGATAGCTGATGTCAAAACTGGAAATGGTAAAGTCTCCAGTGATGTTTTTCACTTCACTGGGCAGTAATACTGTAACTCCCATCTGGGTGAGGTACTTGCACACAGCATGCAACTCAGAGATAAGCTCTTTGCCACGAATGGACTGGCTATAACCAGAGGTGGAGTCAATCATTACCACTTTGGTCTTGTTCTTTTCCACATCCTTACGGAGCATATCTGCAAAGGCGTCTGGAGTGTAAATTTGAGGCTCTATCTTTTTAATTTCCAGGGTGCCTTTTTCCATCATATAACTTGCTGCTATGTTTACCTGTTCACACCGACGGATAATCTTTTCTTTGGTTTCCTCAAAGGTATAGACCACAGACCTTTCTCCCCTACCTGCAGTTTCCTTGATAAACTGCATGCCCAAAGTGGTCTTACCCACTCCAGAAGGTCCGCTTAAAAGGGTTACGGTGCCTCTTTCAATGCCACCCATTAACAATTCGTCTATTTCTGGGACTCCAAAGGACAGAGTGTCAAAGGTGGGTGGGGTTAGGTAGCTTTCTTCTAAAGTGATTCTGGGATAGATGAGTACGCCCTGGTTTTCCTTTATGTCCATGGAGTGTTTACCTGCTATAAAGTCCGAGCCCCTGAACTTGCTTACCAAAAGATAGCGGTCCTGGTCTTGCACCAGGATTTCCAGAATGCCATCACTTAAAAAACGCAAGTCATCATCTGGAGCATCTGGGCTGGCTTCAGAGGTAAAGAGTACAGTAGCCCCGCTTTCAGCTAAAAAACGCAAAAAGGACAAAACCTGTTTTCTAAACTGAAAAACATCTGGAGCCAGATATCTAAACTGGGTCATGGAGTCTATAACCACTCTGGTGGGTTTTAGCTTTTCCACCCTTTCTTGAATGGCCTTAGTGGTGGGTTCCCTTTCCACTTCTGCCGGGGAAAAGATGTCATAGCTTTCCATTTGCGTAAAATAGGAAGACTCAGGGCTTAAGTCCAGAAAATCTACCTTTTTTAGCTGCAGGCCCAGATTTTGGGCATTTTCCCGAATTTGTTCCTCTTTTTCTCCCAGACTGATAAAAAGGCAATTTTCCTTGTGTTTGCTGCCTTTTTCTAAAAAGTGCAGCCCCAGGGTGGTCTTGCCACTTCCAGGCCCTCCAGCGATAAGATAGGCCCTTTTTGCAATAAATCCGCCCTTTAAAATTTTATCCAGACCTTCAATACCTGAAGAGAGTTTTTGCATAAACCTCCTCCTTTAATTTATTTTGGTCTTTAGAATAAACCAAAAGGGAAAAATTTGTCAAAGAAAAATGAGAAGTTGAATAGTATTTTTTTTGTTTTGGCCCTGGTAGGTTAATTTTTTTTTATCCCTTAAGTTTAAAAATAGTCAGGATACTACTATTTTAGAAGGTGAAAAAAACAAAAAAGTGGTTGCTAAAAGATTTTTTTTTAGTTAAAAAAAGATATAACTTTTTTTAGTATATTTTCGAGGTAAAGTCATGGATGGGGATGTGTTGGTTATTTATGGCAAGATATTTAAGGCCCTAGGGGAAAAGATGGAGGTCTTGATTGGCGAAAGTGCTTCCATTTCTGTGCTTCGAGCTTCCTGGCGGCTGGTAAAAAAGGAATACCCCTTTTTAGCCCATCTTAATCCTTCTTCTCTGGACTTAGGGGTGCTTAAAACTACAGAGGTTGCTTCTAAAGAGCTGGAAAAAGGACTACAGGAGTTTTTAAATACGGTGCTGGAGTTGTTTTCTGACCTGGTAGGAGGAATTTTAACCCAAAAATTAGAAGAAGTACTTTTGAAGTGTAAAGGGGAAAAGTAAAGATGTCTGAGCTTAAACTAAATCCTACTTGTATTCCTCTTTTGGACCACTTTTTACAAGGAGGAATTCCTGCTTATTCTTTAAATGTAGTAGCAGGATTGCCAGGGGCTGGAAAAACCATTTTTGTCCAGAATTTGGTTTTTAATTACCTTAAAAAACATCCTGGGGCCACTGCCCTTTACTTCTCCACCATTTCTGAGCCCACCTTAAAAATAGTGCGCTACTTATCTACCTTTAGCTTTTTTGACGCAGATATTTTTGGAGAAAGGGTGTTTTACTTTGATTTACATGAATATGTGGTCAAGCACACTTTAAATGCAGTTTCTGATTTTATCTGGAAAAAAGTAGAGGAAAAGGAGCCTTCCCTCTTGGTGATAGATTCCTTTAAGGCCATTAGCGATATGGTGCGCAATGAACCTGCCTTTAGACTCTTTTGTTATAACCTGTCCATGCGTTTGGCTACTTCCAGGTGTACTAGCTTTTTGGTAGGTGAATACTCCAGAAGGGATATGGAGCAGGATTCTGAATTTGCCGTGGCAGACGGCATCTTCTATTTGGACCGCAGTACAGACAAGGTAATCAGAAACCTGGAAGTGCATAAGTTAAGAGGCCAAAAGGTCTCTCTTGCTCCTTTGCCCTATACTATCTCCAGTGAAGGGATTCGGATTCTGGGCTGGGGCTATAATCTGGAAGCAGAGGAAAAACAACCCCTGGGACTGGGTAAAAAGGAAAAGACGAACATTTCTGGTCTGGATAAAATCCTGGAAGGTGGGTTTAGAAAAGGGCAAGGAGTGCTTATTTCAGGCACTTCTGGAAGTGGCAAGACCTCTTTTAGTTTAAATCTGGCCTATCACTACGCCCTGCAGGGGAAAAAAGTGGTTTATTATTCCTTTGAAGAAGCTCCAGAAGTGTTTGAAGGCTTTTTAGCCCAGGTGGGGCTGGATTATGGGCAGGTAAAGGACAACCTTGTTTTTAAGCACAGGTACTTGAGTCAACTGGTTTTAGAAGAAGAAATGCTTAACTTACAGGAGATTTTAACGGGTAAGGAAGTGGATGTGCTTTTTGTGGATTCCTTATCCATGCTCTTACATTCAGTGAAAGACTCTTCAGAAATCAGGACCTTTTGTTATTATTTGCAAAAATGTCTTTATGAGCAGGGAAAATTGGGCTTTTTTACCAGTGATATTCATTTTGGGCGCAATGATTTATCCCGGAGTGGAGTGGAAGAGACCATCTTTGATGTGGTAATCCATCTGAGTTTGTCCAATGGTTCGGGATTAAGAAAGCACTTTCTGGAAGTTTACAAGTATCGGGGCGGTTATGCCAAAAAGGGTATTTTTCGCTGGACCTTGGCTGAGAACAAAGGGCTCAGGATTTTTGATTTTACAGTGCCCTTGAGGCTGCCTGCACCTCCTCAAAACAAATTTTTCCTTTCCCAGTGGACTATCTCCTATCCCAGGCTTATCGTGGCCAAAATAGAATCCAAACTACTTGGCCTGCAGGTAGGGGCAAAGTTTTTGGCTGAAGGCCTGGAAAACGGAGAAGATATTTATCTTTTGGGCTTTTTTGAAGAAGAAGACAGGGTAAAGCAGGATTTGTCTTCCTTTGGTTTGCCGGATTCAGCTCAACTAAAGTTTTTAGGCCCCCTGTATAGATTTAATCAAGACCCAGAGGTCCTGTGTTTTGAACTGTTGAAATGCTTAAACGAACAAAATAAACCTGCCAGGGTTTTTATCCCCTTGCTTCCAGAGATGTTTTCTCTTTCCAGGGCCTGGCTTAAGTGGTTAAATCCCTTTTTGCAAAGTAAAGGAGTGGTGTTGTGGATAAACTTTTTGTCTGAGCAAAAACTGGCCCTTTGGCCCGGGCTTGCTGATTTGGTGTTGTCTGTAAAGAAAAGAACCGAAAATTTAATATTGAAAAATTTGGATAGAGAAGAAACCCTGGAGCTTAGTAGTTAGTTGTATGGTGGAGTATCCAGAAAGTTTTAGCAAACTTATTTTTGGTTTACATGCTTTAACCCGCAAGCTCATTGCTTCCTTAGACTATGAAAATTTTCTGCTTCAGTTGATAAAGTTTGTATTAAAAGAAGGAAAAGGAGATGTAGTTGTTGCTTTTTTAGAAGAGAAGCAGGATTATCTTTATTTTTCTTCTAGAGGTGATATAGATAAAAGGGTAGAACAAGAAATACTTACCAAAATAAAGTCCCTTTACTTTAAGTTAAAAAATAAAAAAATAAGCGTAGAGCTAAAAAAGGATATTTTACACCTTACAGGTAGTAAAATTGAAAAGATAGAAAGTAATTTTTTCCTTCCTCTTTTTGGAAAGGAAAAAGGGGAAATTATAGGACTTATTTATTTTGGGGCGCAGGAAAAAAATGCCTTTGACCCTGAGGATATCCAGTTTTATTATGCCCTGGCTGAGTATATTTCCTTTGCCCTGAGTTTACTAAAGGACCTTTTGGATGAAGAAAGCAAGAGGTTAAAGGTAATCTTTAGCGAGCTTCCCTATGGAATGGTTTTATTTGAAGAGGGAGGCAAGATAATCGTGAACAATGAATTGGGGGAAAAGCTTTTAACCCTTTTTTGCAAAAGGGACATGGAAAAGTGTTATCAGTCCATTGGCCCCTATTCCTGGGATTTTTTGCTGTCCAGGGGAGAGCAGGGAGTAGAGCTGGAAGCAGAAGAAAAGGTTTTTGTCAGGATAAAGTGTAAAGAGGTTATCTATCGTCAAAAAAAAGCCTATCTGGTGGTTCTGGAAGATATCTCCAGGGCCAAGGAAGTGGAAAAGCAGATGATAGGCCAGGAAAGGCTGGCTGCCGTGGGTAAACTTGCAGCTGGAATTGCCCATGATTTTAACAATATTTTAAATATTATCATGGGTTATGCTGAGTTGGTAAAAAGGGATAGCAACCTTTCCTCCAAATCTTATGAACGCTTAAATGTTTTAGTAGAGCAAAGTGAAAGGGCTGCTGCTCTTATTCGCCAGATTTTAGATTTTAGCCGCAAGAGTATGTTAAACAGGTCTTTGCTTTCTTTGGTTTCTTTTATCAAAGAACAGGTCAAATTTTTCCAACGCATTTTTCCAGCTAATATTCAGTTTAAGCTGCAAATCCTGGAAGAAAACCTGATTGTCAAGGCAGATCTGGCTTCTTTGCAACAGGTGATTAACAATATTGTGATTAACTCTCGGGACGCCATGCCTGAAGGGGGAACAATTACCATTACTTTAGACAGAGTAGAAACTACTGACCAGGAGAGATTACATTATATTATGCCTGGGGGTAAGTGGGCTAAGATAGAGATAATGGATACAGGTAAAGGTATCCCTCAAGAGGTGTTACCCCACATCTTTGAACCCTTTTTTACCACCAAAGAAGTGGGGCAGGGTACAGGACTGGGACTGGCTCAGGCCTATGGAGTGATTAAGCAACACGATGGTTTTATTTTTGCCCGCAGCAAAGAGGGGCAGGGCACAGTAATGACCATATATCTTCCTTTGTATGAAAAAAAAGAGCCCAGGTCAGAGGAATTAAAAGAAGAAGCCATTATTCAGGGGCAGGGTGAACTGGTTTTGGTGGTGGATGATGACCCGGATTTTTTGGATTTTTTAGCCTTGCTTTTAAAAGACCTCAATTTTGAAACCATTACAGCTCAGGATGCTACCGAAGCTATGGACAAGTTTTTGCGCTATCAAAAGCAGATTAGCCTGGTGATAAGCGACTTGGTTTTACCGGACCAAAGCGGGCTTGATTTTTTGTCCAAAGTTCTTTTGCTTAAACCAGACTTAAAGACCCTACTTATCTCTGGCTATGCCTCGCCAGAAATAAAAGACCCTGAACTAAAGGAAAAAATTTATTTTCTAAGCAAGCCCTTTGGCCTTAAAACTATCTCTTTTGTTCTTAGGAAAATTTTGCTAAACCCCTAGGCATGTCCAAGCGCACTAAAAAAATCTGGGTAGGTTGGGTAAGTATTGGAGGGGATAGCCCCATTCGGGTGCAATCCATGACCAACACAGATACCAAGGATGTGGCTTCCACTGTCAGGCAGATTTTAGAGCTGGAAGAAGTGGGTTGTGAACTGGTCAGAGTGGCAGTGGTGGATAAAGAAGCTGCTCAAAAACTTGCTTTAATAAAAAAACAGATAAACATTCCTCTGATTGCAGATATTCACTTTGACTATAGGCTGGCCTTAATGGCCCTGGAGCAAGGAGTAGATGGCCTTAGATTAAATCCAGGTAATATTGGAGGAGAGGATAAGGTCGATAAGGTAGTAGAAAGGGCCAAAGAGTATAAAGTGCCCATTCGCATTGGGGTAAATGCTGGCTCTTTGGAAAAGGACTTGCTCCAACAATATGGCCCTACACCTGAGGCCATGGTCAAAAGCGCCCTAAGGCATGTAAAACTTTTAGAAGAAAGGGATTTTAGAGAAATCAAGATTTCTTTAAAGGCCTCTTCTGTGCTCAAAACCATAAAGGCTTACCAGCTTTTAGCCAGAAAAGTGGATTATCCCTTGCATATTGGCATTACTGAAGCAGGCACCTTGCTCAGGGGGACAGTTAAATCTTCTGTTGGACTGGGCATTTTACTGTATGAGGGTATTGGCGACACCTTAAGGGTCTCCCTAACAGACTCGCCAGTAAAGGAAGTCCAGGTGGCCTGGGAAATTTTAAGGTCTCTGGAACTTAGGAGCAGAGGGCCTGAAATTATTGCCTGTCCTACCTGTGGGAGAACAGAGATTGATTTAATCAAACTGGCCCAGGAGGTAGAAGAGGCCTTAAGGGGAGTGAAGGAAGTTTTTACCGTGGCAGTGATGGGTTGTGTGGTCAATGGGCCTGGAGAAGCCAAAGAAGCAGATATTGGACTGGCAGGCGGAAAAGACCTTGGTATTATTTTTGTTAAGGGTAAGGTGAAAAAAAAGGTAAAGGGCAGAGAAAACTTGCTCAAGAGTTTTTTAGAAGAAGTGGAGATTTTTCTGCAGGAAAGAAAAAAGGAGGGCTAGATGTTTTCTAAAATGAAGTTTACCACCAAATTATATGTTTCTGTCGCTTGTTGCCTCTTTTTTAGTATAGTCATTTTGACTTTATTCTCCGTGTATAAATCCAAAAATTCTTTATTGTCCCTGGGAAAGGACTCTGTTGCCAGTACAGGTGAGGCTATTTATCAAACAGCTCATATGTTACATGGTATTTTACAGGATAAACTAAAAGAAGACTTAAAGATTATGGAGCAGGAAATAGAAAATATTGGTAGTTTTTATCTGGATAAAAATAACCTGATAAATACTACTATTGTAAATCAAGTAAGCAAAGAAAAAGAAGAAGTTAGCATTCCTGCCCTGGTTCTGGGAGGCAAAATTGTTTTTAACAATTTTGAACTGGTAGATAAAGTCAAGGAAATGGTTGGAGGTACTGCTACCATTTTTCAGGTATTGCCTGGAAAATTACTTCGAGTTTCGACCAATGTGTTAAAACTGGATGGAAGCAGGGCTGTGGGTACTTATATTCCAGATACCAGTCCAGTGTATAAAACCGTAATGGCTGGAAAAACCTATTATGGCAAGGCCTTTGTGGTCAATGATTGGTATCTAACTGCCTATAAACCCATGAAAGATGCTCTGGGAAACATTGTGTCTGTAATTTATGTGGGCGTAAAAATACTTTCTCCTGAGTTCAAGCAATTTTTAGCCCAGACCAAAGCAGCTGGAGTGGGTTATTGTTTTATCTATGATAGCACGGGACAATTCCTTTACCATCCCAATCCAGAGGTGTTGAAGAAAAATATTTTTCAGCTTCCTGGCGACATTGGAGAGGCTTATAAAAAGGCCAGGGATAAAGATTTTGTCAATTATACCTGGCAAGGAGAGAAAAAGGTTTCTTATGTGCGTTATTTTGAACCCTGGGATTGGTATTTTGGAGTGGGACTTACGGAAAAACAAATGATTAAAGGCCTGGATGTGGAACTTTTAGGGAAAAACTTGCTCGCAGGAATTGTTTTACTGGGTGTAAGTATCCTGGTTGTATTTGTGATTATTCGTTTTATCAATAAGAGCTTAATGCAGGTAGCTGCTTTAAGTGAAAAGGTAGCTCAAGGAGATTATAGAGTTAGTTTTAGTTATGCAGCCAATGATGCTATTGGTATTTTGGTCAATTCCTTTAACACCCTGGTAAAGCATACTAAAGATATGTTAAGGGAGATAATTGAGGGTACTGAACAGGTCTCTTTGGCTTCTTCAGAAGTAAATCAGGTGGCCAGGGAAGTTGCTGACAGTTCAAAAGAGATGAAACAAAAGGCCAATAAGGTAACAGAAGCTACGGCTGAAAATGTGGACAATCTCAATTCTGTTTCTGCAGCCATGGAACAACTGGCAACCAATGCCAATACCATTGCCTCTGCTGCCGAGGAAATGAGCGCAACTATTACGGAAATAGCTTCCAATACAGAAAAGGCCAAGGAAATTACTTCTTCGGCGGTAAGTAAAGCTGGAGTGGTTTCCAGCAAGGTGAATGAACTGGGAGGTGCTGCTGCAGAGATTAGTTTTGTGACTGAAACCATTGCCGCTATTTCTTCGCAGACCAATTTACTGGCCTTAAATGCGACCATAGAAGCAGCCAGGGCAGGAGAAGCAGGCAAGGGCTTTGCAGTGGTGGCCAATGAAATCAAAGAACTGGCCCAGCAAACCGCCAAGGCCACAGAAGATATTAAGGAAAAGGTCCAGGGGATTCAGGGAGCCACTGATATTACAGTCAAGGAAATAGAAGAGATAACCACTATTATTGCCGAGATGGACCAGATAGTTTCCACCATTGCTGCTGCCATTGAAGAGCAATCAGTTACTACCAGGGACATTGCTGATAATGTAGGACAGGTTTCCATGGCTGTGGGAGAATCCAATGAGAGCTTATCCAGGGTGGTTGAGCAAACCAGGGAAGTACAGGCAGAAGTGGAAGGCGTGGCCACAACTTCTGATGATTTGAGTAGAAACAGTGGCAGTTTAGAACAAAGTGCCAAAGACCTTGCTTCTTTATCTGCGAGATTAAAGGAATTGGTGAGCAGGTTTAAGATAGATTAAATAGTAAAGGTGTTTACAGGCAAATAAGGAACCGATAGCTTATCTATCGGTTCTTTATTTTTTATTAAAAGAGGGAAAAATGAACATACTTTGTTTGGACATTGGCAGTGGTACTCAAGATGTGCTTTATTATTTTCCAGATAGAGAGATAGAGAATTGTCCCAAATTTATTTTACCTTCACCAGCTCTGAATCTGGCCAGGCGAATAGAAAAACTAACCCAACAGAAAAAAAATATCTATCTTTACGGGCAAAATATGGGAGGAGGATTTAAGTTTGCTTTAAAAAAACATTTACAGGCAGGTCTAAAAGTAGCAGTAGAAAAAAACTCCTATTTTGCCCTGGGTGATGACCTGGAAAAGGTCAAAGCTTTGGGCGTAGATATGGTAGAAAGGGCGCCTTTAGGATATGTACCTGTATTTTTAAGCGATTTTGCCTATGATTTCTGGCAGGCTTTTTTAAAAGTAGTGGACCTGGAGTATCCAGACTTGATTTTGGCAGCAGTGCAGGACCATGGATTTTTCCCCAACTATAGCAATAGAAAAGGCAGGTTTGAACTCTGGATGAAGTTTTTAAAGGCAGGTGGTAATATCTATGATTTACTTTACCAGACTCCACCCAAAGAGTTTACCAGGCTTAAAGCCCTAAAGGATGCAGTGGGCAGTGGCCTGGTGGCAGATACAGGCGCAGTGGCCCTGTTAGGTGCCCTGTTTGTGCCGGAAGTGGAGAAAAAACAGGAAAAGGAGCCCATTTGTCTGGTCAATGTGGGCAATAGTCATATTTTGGCCTTTTTATTGTTTCAAAATAAGGTTCTGGGGATTTATGAGCATCATACTGGATTGCTTACACCCGAAAAGTTCTGGAAGCAGCTTACCAGCTTTAGTTGGGGCGAGCTTTCCAATGAAGAAGTTTTTGCTGATGAGGGACATGGTTGTGTGCATTTGGGAGAAAGGATAAAAAATCCACCTGTATATGTGCTTGGACCTAAAAGGAGTTTGCTGGCCAGTTTTCCGGTAGAGTTTTTGGCTCCAGGTGGGGATATGATGCTTGCTGGTTGCTTTGGCTTGCTCAAGGCTTATTTTAAAAAAAGAGAAGAATTAAGCTAAAGGGAAGAAGATAATGGAAACATATACTCTGGTTCGTCCAGAACACTTAAACCACTACGGTTATCTTTTTGGGGGCGTAATGCTCAAGTGGGTAGATGAGCTGGCCTGGCTGGCTGCTTCCAGGGAGTATGCTGGTTGTCCCCTGGTGACTGTAGGCATGGATGAAATTCGATTTAAAAAAAGGGTGGCAAGTGGCTCTATTTTGCGTTTTGTTATTGAAAAGCTTAAGCAGGGCAGAACTTCTGTTACCTATGAGGTAAAGGTTTTTGCTGATGCTCCAGGAGCGAAAGAGGAAGAGTTTGTCTTTGAAACCAGAGTCACTTTTGTACATGTAAATGAAAAAGGGGAAAAGACACCTTTGCCCCTGAAAAGGGAGAGTTTATGAAAACGGGAATAGCCCTGGGTGCTGGCGCTGCCAAAGGTTGGGCCCATATTGGAATTTTGGAGACCCTGGAAGAAGCAGGTATTTCTTTTGACTATGTAGCTGGGACCAGTATTGGAGCCCTGGTGGGCGCAGTTTATGCTGCTGGGGCCTTAAAGGAGTTTAAGCAAGACATCCTGGAAATGGACTGGAAAAAGGTCCTTTTTATGCTGGATTTGGTTTTTCCCCGCAATGGCTTACTTGACGGCAAAAAGGTGATTTCCTTTTTAAAAAAATACTTACCCCAGGAAAATATTGAGGATTTACCCGTGCCCTTTGCTGCTGTAAGTACTGACATTTACACAGGCAAGGAAATAGTCTTTACCAGAGGAAATCTCATTGAAGCGGTGAGGGCAAGCATTGCTGTGCCTGCTATTTTTACTCCAGTGGTAAAAGATAAGATGTGTTTGGTGGATGGAGGTCTGGTTAACCCTTTACCTGTAAGCGTGGTAAGGGAAATGGGCGCAGAGTTTGTTTTTGCCGTGGACTTAAACTATCGTACCAAAAGGTTTGACCTGGAAGAATACAAGGAAAAAAAAGAACCAAATGGTTTTAAAAATGAACTCTGGAATAGAATCAGTGATAAACTAAAAAAGAATTTGCCTAAATTTGACTTTCCTCTTTTAGAAGAGGTTAAAAGTTGGATTTTAAAGGTGGAAGAAACTCCCCATATTTTTGAGATTATGCAGACTTCTATTACTATTTTAGAGGAAAAATTAACAGATACCTTGCTAAAATTATACGCTCCAGATGTGTTGTTTAGGCCTCCTCTGGAAAAAATAAAATTTATGGACTTTCATAAGGGAAAGGAAGCCATTTCCATAGGTAAGAAAAACGCTCAGTCCTGGCTCAAAAAGGAAAAAAGTATTCTTTCTAAGTTACCTAAATAAGATTTCAAATTTTATTTTAAAATATTATTTCTCCTTCCAGTATCTTATTTTCCAAGAATACTTGTTGTTGAGTGGTATTTTTTAGGTTTACCTTTCCTTTAAAGGTGATATTTTCTCCAAACTTAAAATCTCCTTCAACCTTGATTTGACTGCAATTTTCTATTTTTACAGGAGAAGTAAAACGCTGCTCAAAGTCTTTGAAATTGGCGTAAAACTGTGGGTCCAGTTCAATAAGAGGCACGCATTTTTGTTTTTGATTAACTACAATATTGGCCTGCTCGTCTACCAAATAACAGTTGGAACGGATTAAAAGTAAATCACTGGTAGTTTTAACAGGAGAAAATCTGGTTCTGGGTACTACTAAAGCTTCTGCCCCATCAAAGGCAGAGATGGCTGAGCCAATAGCTGTTTCCAGTTGAATCACTCTGGGAGTGTTCTGGTCTTCAGGGTCTAAAGTCTTTTCATTGATAATGAGGTCCAGGGGCATGAGTTTGTGCCTGATAAACACTTCTCGTATTTTTTTCAGGTTGAGCCACAGGGAATTGGTATTAAAAAAAGAGTAGAGGTTGATATCCTGGAATTCTTCTTGTTCATTGCTGGGGCACTGGGCAACTTCCCGTAGAGCCAGGCGGTAATTTTTTAGAAGCCTGCAAAGGTGCCCTCCTTTTTTATCCAAAGCAGTCCTCTTGGTTACTTCCATAAGAAAGGAGAGCTTTTCTTCTACTAAATAGCCTAAAATTTCCGGGGCAATGGTTGCTCCCAGGTTGTCGCAATTGGAAACAAAGGCGTATTTATAGCCTTTTTCTAGGAGGGTATCCAGGAGTTTGGTGGTAACCAGGGCCGTGTAAAAATCTCCATGCCCTGGTGGATTCCACTCCAGGTTGGGATTGGCGGGATATTTTACAGGCGTTAAGTCCTTTTTCAGAATTCTAGGATATTTGTGCTGAACAAAGCTTGGGGGAAGCTCAGCTGGATTTAAGTCATCAGGCAAATATTTACTGCTTTCTTGATGAGTGTAAAAACTGTTCATAAAAATTAGGGGCAACTTTATGTTGTAGTGAGAACGCAAATTTTCTACTTGTTCCAGAATTATTTCTATAAAGTTTTTGTTGTTTTTAGCTTTAACCAGACCTTTAGGAATTTTTAAGCCCATACTCGTACCCAGGCCCCCGTTTAATTTAAAAATCACCAGTTTTTTTAATTTTTTTTCACCTAGAGAGCGGTACTTTTTTATCTGGGAAAGGGTTTTAAGTTCACTTTCTTTAATGGGAAGGATTTCTTTTTTGGTAAGTTTACCCTGGCTTCCATAGAGCAATTGGGAAAAATAACACTTGAAAAGATTAATGACAATGGGCGGTAGATTGTGCGCTTCCATCTTAAGGGCAAAGGGTTTGAAATAGGTGGCCAGTTCTGTTCTGGGGTCAGTAATACAGTCCATTGAAGTCATTTCTTTCTCCTTTTAGAGCATTTTAGCTGGTTGTCCTGTAGAAGATAGTACAGCACTCCAATAGTTGGAATCTGGATTGAGTTTCCTTCTTTTTTGGGTAACTAAAGAAATGGGCAGGTAGATGTAGCGGTCTTGGAGTTTGCTTACCAGCATGTTGGTGCGTCCGCTCATGCCTGCATGTACAGCGTGCTGGCCTAAAAACCCGCAATATACCCGGTCATTGGCATTGGCCGGAATAGAGCGAATGATATAGCTGGGGTCGATGTATTTTAAGGTATAGGGAATGTTTTTACTGGCAAAATATTTTTTTATTTCTTCCTTTATAACCTGGCAGATATCTCCCAGGATTTTATTGCCAGAAGGATCTGTTCCCAGGTCCTGAAAAAGTTCTTGGCCTGCGCCTTCAGCAACTACAATTACAGCATGTCCGCGCTTTTTTAATCTTTTTTCTAAATTTACCAGAAGGCCATTTTCTCCATGCAGGCTAAAGGGTACTTCTGGGATGAGGACAAAGTTTACTTCCTTTAGGGCTAGAGTTGCCTGGGCAGCAATAAAACCAGATTCTCTACCCATGAGCTTGACTATGCCAATGCCGTTGGGAGCACCCATGGCTTCTGTATGGGCGCAGCGAATGGCTTCAGTGGCCTTTTCCACTGCTGTGTCAAAACCAAAGGTTTTAGAGACCAGGTGAATGTCGTTATCAATGGTTTTAGGTACACCAATTACGCTTATTTTTAAATTTCTCTTTTTTATTTCCTGGAAAATGGCTCTGGCTGCTTTCATGGTGCCATCACCACCAATCATAAATAAAATGTTTATATTTAACCTTTCCAGGCTATCTACAATTTCTTCTACTGGCTGATGGCCACGAGAAGAGCCCAAAATGGTCCCCCCAAACTCGTGGATTTCACTGACTACATCAGGAGTTAGCTCCACAAGCTCGTGTCCATACTGGGGAATAAGCCCCTGGAGTCCGTATTTTATGCCCACTACCGAGGCTACTTTGTAATTATGATAACAGGTCATCACAATGGAGCGAATTACATCGTTTATGCCTGGACACAGTCCGCCACAGGTTACAATGGCACACTTGGTTTTGGGAGCATCAAAGTAGATTTTTTCCCTTGGCCCTGCTTCTTCACAGACGATTTCCTCTGGCCCTTCTCCCTTTTCGTCTAACAGTTCTCTGGGAATGGGCAGGGTTAGTTTTTTATCTTCAGGAATAAATCTACAACTAGCCAGAGGTGAAGGTATTTTAGCTGGTCCCAAAACTTCTACCAGGGCATTTAATCTCTTTTTTTGAGCCATGTTTTTCCTCCCAGGGGTTAAAATCTAAGTTATTTAAATAAAGGGATTAAAAAAAAATAGCAAGGACTAAACAAAGAAAGAGTCTTTTCTATTGACACCTCTAGCCAGGTGTTTAAAGTTTTATAAAGTTTTTTGTTTAATTTTTAAAGTAAGTTAAGAGGAGAGGTTGATAATGGCCAAACTTATTTTAAACCCCTGGTTAGAGCTACAGGATATGCGAGATGAGATTTTAAAACTCATGGAAGCCATAGAGGATGTTCCCTCCAAACAAAAGGAAAGGGATATTTATGGAGTGTGGAAGCCTGTAGCTGATGTTTACGAAGTAGAAGATGGTTTTGTAATTGAAATAGAAGTGCCAGGAATCAGTGAGGATAAGATTAACCTGGAATTAAAGGGCAGTGAACTTAGGATTTACGGAGAAAGGCGTCTGGAAAAGGATGTGAGTGGTAGTGAGTATCACCTGCTGGAACGCTCCTATGGACCTTTTGTCCGTAAGTTTACCCTGCCTGACTATGTGGAAAAGGATAAAATAAGCGCCAGGCTAAAAGATGGAGTCCTGGTTATTACTTTACCCAAGAAAAAAGACTTACAGCGCAATATTAAGATAGAAGTAAAATAGGAGGTGCAAAAGAAAAATGCGTAATCAACTAAAAACTCTTATTTTTCTTTCTTTACTTACTGGTCTTTTACTTCTGTTTGGTCAACTTATAGGAGGAAGACAGGGTTTAATTATTGCCTTTATCTTTTCTTTACTTATGAATGTGGGAAGTTATTGGTTTAGTGATAAACTGGTGCTGGCCATGTATGGGGCTAAAGAAGTGGCTTATGAGGATGCTCCTTTTTTACACCAAATAGTAGAAGAATTGGCCAGAAATGCAGGTATTCCCAAGCCTCGCATTTATATTACCCCTCAAGAAATACCCAATGCCTTTGCTACAGGCAGAAATCCCCAAAATGGAGTGGTGGCTGTAACTGAGGGTATTTTGCGCTTGCTTTCTCCAGAAGAGTTAAAGGGAGTTTTGGCCCATGAAATAGGTCATATTAAAAATAGAGATATCTTGATTCAGACCATTGCTGCTACCATTGCTGGAGTTATTATGTTTGTGGCCAATATGGTGAAATGGGCTGCTTTTTTGGGTTTTGGTGGAAGGGATGAAGAAGAAGGAAGTAATCCCATAGTAGCTTTGGTCCTGGCCATAATTGCTCCCATTGCAGCTACTTTGATTCAACTGGCTATTTCTCGTTCCAGAGAGTATCTGGCAGATGAAACAGGTGCTAAATTAAGTGGCAATCCAGAGTACCTGGCCAGAGCTTTGGAAAAGCTGGATGCTTATTCCAGGGGCATGGTGGCAAGAGATATCAATCCAGCTACAGCCCATATGTTTATCGTCAATCCCTTAAGCGGAAGTAGCTTGCTGAACCTGTTTAGCACTCATCCACCCATTGCAGAGAGAGTAAGAAGACTCAGGGAAATGCGTTATGTTTAAACTTAGATTGGGGTTAATTGTTTTTCTGGGGATTTTGCAGTTTAGTACTCTGGTCTTAGCTAGGGAAAATCCTCGCCTTACTCCAGTGGTAAAAGCCATTGAAAAAACTGCTCCTGGAGTAGTGAATGTCTATACGCAAAAAATAGAGGAAAGGAGTTTTAATCCCTTTGACTCCTTTTTGGGCAACCCTTTTTGGGAGGAACTGTGGCCAGAGTTTAAGCAGAGGGTTCAAACCCAGAGCCTGGGCTCTGGGTTTATTGTGGATGCTAAAAATAGATATGTGTTAACCAATGCGCATGTAATAGAAGGTGGGACCAGTATTAAAGTTCGACTTTTGGACGGAAGAGAGTTTGAAGCAGATCTGGTGGGTTCTGACCCTGACTTTGACCTAGCTATTTTACGCTTAAAGGGAAAGGGAGAGATACCTCAGGTAACCCTGGGTAATTCTGAGGATATTCTCATTGGGGAAACAGTTATTGCCATTGGCAATCCCTATGGCTTTGGGCATACTGTAACTACAGGAGTGGTTTCAGCTTTAAAGCGCAGTATTCGTACCCAGGAAGGTATTTTTACTGACTTTATTCAAACTGATGCACCCATAAATCCTGGTAATAGTGGTGGTCCCTTAATCAATATTTTAGGTGAAGTAATAGGAATAAACACGGCTATTTATAAAAATGCCCAGGGGATTGGCTTTGCTATTCCCATCAACAAGGCCAAAAGGGCTATTCAGGAGCTTTTGCAAAGAGGTTATGTGCAACCTGTTTGGCTTGGAGTAAGTGGCCAAAATTTAACCCCTCAAATTGCTGCTTATCTGGGCTTAAAAGAGGTAAGGGGGCTTTTGCTTACAGAAGTTTATCCTCAAAAGCCAGCAGACCTGGCTGGTCTTAAGCCCGGAGATGTGCTGTTGCAAATAAATTCCTACCTAATCGAAGATAAAGACCAGTACATTGACCTGCTGCGCAACTTTACTTCCCTGGAGAAAGTGAAGTTAAAGGTATGGCGCAAGGGTAAGATATTTTCTCTATCTACTTCCCTGGCTCCTTTTAGTCAAAAAGAAGCCCTGGAACTTTTAGCTAAAAGATGGGGATTTGGAGTGAGGAAAAGTGGGGATAAAAGTCTGGTGGTAGAGCAGGTTTTCCCAGGGTCTCCTGCCAGTAGGCTAGGTTTACAGCCTGGGGATGTGTTGCTAAAAATAAGTGGAGTTAGAATTAAAACTCAGGAAGAATTGGCTTTGCTTTTCAGCCGGTTGCGTTTAAAAAATACAGTTTTGCTTTTGGTTTTGCGTGGGGATAGGGCCTATTATGTGCGTTTGAGAATTTAAATGTTTTTTTAGATATGGGCAGATTAAAAGCCAGGGGAAACAAGTTTCCTCTGGCTTTTTTCTTTTGTTAAGTTTTTCTCAAATTGTCTTGACGATGAAGCCAGGCTAGTTTATTAACCCTTTCCAATCTGGCGCCATTAAAACCTTGGGAGTATCAAATAGATGAAATTTTATTCTTTGCTGAAAGAAAAGAAAAAAAGCATTTTAAATGAATGGTTTGACGACCTGTTAAGTAGCTATCCTGAAGAGTCTGCCCAGTTTTTTCGCTCCAATCCCAATCAGTTTACCAATCCTGTAGGCAATACCTTTCGTCTAAATTTAGAAAAAATTTTTGATGAATTGCTCTGTGAGAAGTGTTCAGAAAAACTTCCTGAATATGTAGATGGTATTGTGCGCATTAGGTCTTTACAGAGTTTTGCGCCTTCTATGGCCTTGATTTTTGTTTTTTCCTTAAAAAAAGTGGTTTGGCAAAATTTAAGGTCAGAGATAAAAAAATATAATCTTTATGAAGAATATTACACCTTTGTAAATAAACTGGATGAACTAATAGGCTTGGCCTTTGACCTTTATATGCAATGTAGAGAACAAATTTGGAGTCAAAAAGCCAATTATATGAACTCTAGGGTGCATAAGCTCTTGGAAAGAGCTGGTCTTATAAAAGAGGTTGGGGAGTTGTAAAAAAATTAAAACGTAAGAGGGGTATTGGTAAATGAAAGCGATTTATTCACTCTTCCTAGTCTTTGCTTTGGTTCTCATCGCCCTAATTGGGGCAGGAGGGCTCGGCCTGCATTATTTCTTTGGGGTGATTGTCCCTTATGTGGCCGTGCTCTTTTTTGTGGTAGGTTTTATTTTAAGGGTTGTGCGTTGGGGTAAGTCTCCTGTTCCCTTTAGGATTCCCACAACTGCTGGGCAGGAGTTTTCTTTGCCCTGGATTAAACAAAACAAAATAGACAACCCTTCTACTACCTTGGGTGTGGTTTTGAGAATGTTTTTTGAAGTGGTTTTGTTTAGGTCACTTTTTAGAAACACCAAGGTGGAACTTTATGACGGGCCCAAGTTGGCCTATGCTTCTTCCAAGTGGCTTTGGCTTTTTGCCTTGCTTTTCCATTATTCTTTCTTGACTATTTTTGTAAGACACATGCGTTTCTTTACTGAACCTGTGCCTGCCTTGTTTCAGTGGATAGACAAGGTAGATGGATTACTTCAAATTGGAGCACCTACCCTTTATATGACTGATGTAGTTATTTTAGTAGCTCTTATGTATCTACTTTTAAGGCGTATTTGCGTGGCCAAGATTAGATATATTTCTTTGCCCGCAGATTATTTTCCTCTTTTCTTGATTTTAGGTATCGCTGTTTCTGGTATTATGATGCGTTATTTTGTAAAGACAGATGTTGTAGCTATTAAAGAGCTTACCATGGGATTGGTTACCTTTCATCCCACTATACCTGAAAGTGTAGGCACTATTTTTTATATTCATGTATTTTTGGTTTCTACTTTGCTCATTTACTTTCCAATAAGTAAATTAATGCACATGGGTGGGGTATTTTTAAGTCCTACTCGTAATTTGGCCAACAACAGTAGAATGAAAAGGCATATTAATCCCTGGAATTATCCTGTTAAGGTTCATACTTATGAAGCTTATGAAGATGAATTTAGAGAAAAAATGGTTGAGGCTGGGTTACCTGTAGAAAAACCTTTAGAAGAACAGCCATCTGAAAGTAAGGAGTAGTACCTATGGCTCTACCAAATGCAAGAAAATTATTTTCTCAAATTTCCCACAGGATGCCCAAAAGAGAATGGATGGACATTCCTGTGGAAATTAAACCAGGTCGTTATTGTTACCCTGCTAACCCCAAAAGCCTTGAAACTGTGGGCATGCCCCATGCCAGGCAGTGGAGTCCTCTGGATGAGGATTGGAAACTGCCTGAAAATTGGATGGAAATTGTAAGACAGGGCATGAAGGAGCGTTTGGAAAAGTTTCGTTCCTTCAAGGTCTTTATGGATATTTGCGTGCGCTGTGGTGCATGTGCTGACAAGTGTCACTATTTTATTGGTACAGGCGATCCTAAAAACATGCCTGTACTCAGGGCTGAGCTTTTCCGTTCCATTTATAGAGGTGAATTTACCAAGGCAGGTAAGATTTTAGGCCGTTTTGCTGGGGCAAGAAAGCTTACTGAAGAAGTTATTAAAGAGTGGTGGTATTATCTGTATCAATGTTCTGAATGCCGCCGCTGTTCTCTGTTCTGCCCCTATGGTATTGACCAGGCAGAAATAACCATTATTGGCCGTGAGCTTACCAATCTTTTAGGCTTGAATACAGACTGGATTGCCACTCCTGCTGCCAATTGTTATCGTACTGGTAACCATCTGGGTATTCAGCCCCATGCCTTTAAGGAAATGCTGGAATTCTTCTGTGATGACATAGAAGAGATTACTGGTATCAGGCCTGAGCCCAGTTTTAATAAAAAGGGAGCAGATATCCTTTTTATCACTCCTTCTGGAGACGTTTTTGCTGACCCAGGTACCTATACCTGTATGGGGTATTTGATGCTCTTCCATTACCTAAAGGAAGAGTATGGCTTGGAAGTAACCTGGAGTACTTATGCTTCTGAAGGTGGAAACTTTGGTTTCTTTACCTCCCATGAGATGATGAAACGCTTAAATGCCAAGATGTATATGGAAGCCAAGCGTTTGGGTGTAAAATGGATTTTGGGTGGTGAATGTGGACACATGTGGAGAGTAATTCATCAGTACATGGATACCATGAATGGTCCTGCTGATTTTCTGGAGGAGCCAGTAAACCCCATTACTGGTACTAAGTTTGAAAATGCCAAGTCCACTAAGATGGTTCATATTACTGAATTTACTGCTGATTTGATTAAACACGGTAAATTAAAACTGGATAAGAGCCGCAATGACAATCTTATCGTAACCTTCCATGATTCCTGTAATCCTGCTAGAGGTATGGGACTTTTTGAAGAGCCTCGTTATGTAATTAAGAGTGTATGTAATAACTTTTATGACATGCCTGAAAATACTATTCGGGAGCAGACCTTCTGTTGTGGAAGTGGTGCTGGTTTAAATGCAGGTGAGATTGAAGAGCTTAGGTTTTTAGGAGGTCTTCCCAGGGCCAATGCAGTAAAACACGTACATGAAAAATATGGAGTCAACATGCTTGCCTGTATTTGTGCTATAGACAGAGCAGCTTTGCCTCCTCTTATGAATTACTGGGTGCCTGAAGTGGATGTCACTGGCGTGCATGAACTGGTTGGAAATGCTTTGATTTTACCAGGCGAGCAAGAAAGAGAAACCAATTTGAGGGGAGAGCCCCTTCCTGGGAAGGAGGAGTAGAAAATGTACGATGGTGGTAAAATTATAACCGGTTTAATTATTTTTGTGGTCTTATTTACCTTTCCCTTTTGGTACAATGTGGGCAGTGCTGCCTACAAACAGCCTAAACTGGAATTGCCAAAGGATGTAAAAGAGTGTGTAGAGAGCAAAGAATTTATGCGAGTTGAACACATGCAGCTCTTAAATGAATGGCGAGATATGGTAGTGAGAGAACATATTGAAGATTATAAGAGTAAACTTACAGGTAAAGAAGTGGAAATGAGTTTGACCAAGACCTGTATGAAATGTCATGACAATAAGGCTAAGTTCTGTGATCAGTGTCATAACTCCTTGGCAGTATCTCCCTATTGTTGGGACTGCCATGTGGCACCAAAGGGGGATAAGTAATGAAAGCAAATAGAAGAAAGTTTCTAAAAATAGCAGGATTAGCTACTTTGGGCTGGAGTATTTGTCCAGGCCTGGTGAAAGCTTCTTCTGAAGGTGGTGAAGGGGGAAGCCATATTAGATGGGGCTTGGCCATTGATACTCAAAAATTAACTGATGAAATTATGGAAAAGGCTATTCTGGCCTGTCATAAGAACCATAATGTGCCTCATATCCCTGATAAAAGGGAAATTAAGTGGCTCTGGAAGACCACTTTTCACAAGGCCTTTCCTGGACAGATGTTAGATAATTTACATGCAGGAGAGTATGCAGAAAAGGAAACTCTGGTTTTATGCAATCACTGTTATAATCCTCCCTGCGTTAGAGTCTGTCCCACCAAGGCTACCTTTAAGAGAGCTGATGGGATTACCATGATGGACTTTCACCGTTGCATTGGTTGTCGTTATTGCATGGCAGCCTGTCCTTATGGTGCTCGTAGTTTTAACTTTTATGATCCCAGGAAGTTCCTGAAAGCAGAGGAAACTGTGTTAGAGTTCCCCACCAGGACTAAGGGTGTGGTGGAAAAATGTCTCCTCTGTTATGAGCGTTTAGATGAAGGTAAAAAACCCTACTGTGTAGAGGCTGCTGAAGGGGTAATTTACTTTGGCAATCTCAATGACCCTGAATCTGAGATTAGAAAGGTATTGGCTGAAAGGTATGCCATTAGACGTAAACCTGAGTTGGGGACATTTCCTAGCGTGTATTACTTAATATAAGAGGGGAGAGGTCATGTTAGAAAAAGCAATTAAAGGAAGTAAGCTTTATTGGGGTTGGATTGGCCTTCTTTTGTTAGGTGTGGCCACAGGTTTCTTTGCCTACACCTTTCAAATGAAAGAGGGCTTGAGTATTACTGGAATGAGTAGAGATGTGTCTTGGGGATTTTATATTGCCCAGTTTACCTTTCTGGTTGGTGTAGCTGCTTCAGCAGTAATGATGGTTATTCCCAAGTATTTGCACCACTATCAGACCTTTGGCAGGGTGTTGATTCTGGGAGAATTTTTAGCTGTAGCAGCGGTTTCCATGTGTTTACTTTTTATTGTGGTGGACTTGGGTCAACCCCAAAGAATGCTCAATGTTCTTTTGCATCCCACTCCCAGGTCTATCCTGTTTTGGGATATGATTGTTTTAAATGGTTATCTTTTCTTAAATATTTTAATTGGTTGGGTTACCTTGCAGGCTGAAAGAAAAGGAGTTGAGCCTCCTAAGTGGATTAAACCCTTTATTTATCTTTCTATTCCTTGGGCTGTTAGTATTCATACAGTAACAGCTTTTTTATACTGCGGTCTTCCCGGTAGAGGTTTTTGGCTTACTGCTATTTTAGCTCCCAGGTTTTTGGCTTCTGCTTTTGCCTCTGGTCCAGCCTTTTTGATTTTACTTTGCTACATTGTAAAGATTTTTGCTAAATGGGATCCAGGTAAAGAGGCTATTCAAAGTCTGGCCAAGATTGTTACCTATGCTATTATTACTAACCTATTTTTCCTTTCTTTAGAAATTTTTACTGTTGGCTATAGCCAGATTCCAAGTCATTTACTTCACTTTAAATACTTGTTCTTTGGTTTAGAGGGCCATGCTACTTACGCTCCTTGGATGTGGGTGTCTGTGGTTGCAGGCTTGCTGGCTGTCTTGATTTTGCTTTTTCCTCAAAACAGAAAGTCTGACAATGTCTTGGCTATGGCTTGTGTACTTGTTTTCTTAAGTACTTGGATTGATAAAGGTATGGGAATGATTTCTGGTGGTTTTGTTCCCAATCCTTTAGAAGAAGTAGTAGAGTACATTCCTACTAAGTTGGAATTGTTAATTACTTTGGGAGTTTATGCTGCTGGTTTCCTTATTTTGACCATTCTTTATAAAGTGGCTGTGGGTGTAAAAAAAGAGGTTGATGCCTAAAGTTTTCATTGACACAAAGAAACTTTCTACTTTAAAAGTAGTAAGTTTCTTTAACTAAACAAAAACTATTTTTGGAGGTTTTTACAATGGCATGGAAGGTAACTGTAGACGTTGATAAGTGTGTAGGCGATGGCGAATGCGTAGATGTTTGCCCTGTTGAAGTTTACGAACTTCAAGATGGCAAGGCCGTTCCTGTAAATGAAGAGGAATGCCTTGGTTGTGAGTCTTGCGTAGAAGTTTGTGAATCTGGTGCTATTACTGTAGAAGAGATTGACTAATACTTCTTTTAGGGCTTCCCTAAAAGGATTTTAGGGAAGCCCTTCCTTTTTCTCTGTCTGGAAAAATCTTTTTTAAATAAAAGTTGGGAGTTGGTGATGGATTTTGATTTTACCCCTTATTTTTCTCGTTATGAAGAAATATTAAAGGGGTTGGATAAGATTTTTGTTAAGGTAAAAGAAGAGTATTCGCAGGAAGTTAAATGCGCTGAAGGATGTTGTGATTGCTGTTATGCCTTGTTTGATTTACACCTTGTAGAAGCATTATACTTAAATCATCATTTTAAGCAATTAACCACAGAAAAAAGAAATAAAATTTTAATAGAAGCAGATAAAGCGGATCGAAAAATACATAAAATTAAAAGAATGGCTTTTAAAATGCAAAAAGGTGGTGCTTCTGAGGAAGAAATTTTTGCAGAAGTTGGAAAGCAAAAGGTAAAATGTCCTTTATTAAACGAAAAAAATAAATGTGAACTTTACACCTATAGACCTGCTACTTGCAGGGTATATGGTATTCCTTTGAATATATATGGGAAGGCTCACTCCTGTTCTCTAGCTGGATTTGAAGGTGGAAAGCAATATCCTACTGTACATATGGAAAAAATTTATCAAAGTTTGTTTTTGTTAAGTCAAGAAATTGTGCAGAATCTAAATACTAGATATACAGCTTTACATACGGTATTGGTGCCAGTATCCATGGCTTTATTGACTGAATATGATGCTAATTATCTTGGGATTATCAGGTCTAAAGATAAACATTTAGAGCCTGAAACGGAAAAAAAGATTACTCCAGGAGTTTGGACTTTAGGGGAGCAAGAAGAAAAATGATAGACTATGTTGAACTTACTCCTGAACAAGAAGAGCAAAAAAGAGCTATTTATAATTCTTTGTCTGAAAGAAGGAAGCGTTTTATAGACCGCATTGGCTATGATAAGTGGAATCCTTTTCAAGAACCAAAGGATCCCAGAAAAGTAAAAAGAGATGTTACCAGAAGAACTGTTAAGCAACTTTTTGATGAGTTTCTAATGGAAACAAATACAGCCGAAGAAAGTAATGCCTTTAAGCAAGGTGTTTTGGAAATATGTAGAGGGTTAGTAAATAGAGATGAAAAAATAAAAGGAATGTATTCCTTTTGTGTTTGGTATTCGGAATTATTAAAAAAAGAAGGAAAAACTTTAGATGAGGATGAATTTTAAAAGAATATAAAGGAGTTAAAAATGAATATTGACGAATATATTGAAGATTTAAAGCTTAAGATAGCTAAAAGTCCTGACTGTGCTATACATCACTACAATTTAGGAGTTGCTTATTTAAGTAAAAGAGAGTTTGAAAGAGCTAAAGATGCTTTTAAAAATGCTATTATGTGTAGTTCAGAGATGGCAGAAGCCTATGTGCAGTTAGGTGGTATTGCCATGCATGAAGGGGACCTGGATAGTTGTTATATGTATAATAAAAAGGCAAGTGAGATTAGACCTCGTTTTGCTGTGCCCTATGGAAATATGGGGTTTATTTACCTGCAAAAAGGAGAGGTTACTAAGGCCATAAAAACTCTAAAAAGGGCTATTTCTTTAGATCCCAAGTTTGTACAGGCCTATACTACGCTTTCTAGTGCCTATCTGATAGATGGAGATGTAGAAAGATGTATTGAACATGCTACCAAGGCTATAGAATTACAACCCATGTTTGGCCCTGCTTACAATAACCTGGGGTTAGCTTATATGGAAAAACAAGAATATGAAAAGGCTAAAGAGTATTTTACAAAGGCCCAGGAAACAGGTTATGAAGTGGCTCCAGAGGTCTTGGCTGACTTAGAAGAAGCTTTAAAAAATAAAGTCTAACCTTTTATTTTAGATTGACAAATAAAAATTATTGTGGGAAAAATCACAAAGTTAATCTAGATTGTGGATATCTCCCTTTTTGTCCTTGTAGGCAAAGGGATTTAGGTTATAGGTGGGAATTTAAAAAAGGTATTAACCACTATTTTAAGGAGGATTGAAATGCCTAAACATGAAACCCCATTGTTGGATCAGCTGGAAAGCGGTCCATGGCCAAGCTTTGTCTCTGAGATTAAGAGACAATCTGAGTTCAGGCACAAAAATGCCGAAGCAATGGAAAAGGCAGGTAAGCCCTATCAGATTCCTGTAGATGTTTGTGATGATCTGTTGGGCGTATTGGAAATGTCTTATGAAGATGGTACCACTCACTGGAAGCATGGTGGTATCGTAGGTGTATTTGGTTATGGTGGTGGTGTTATTGGTCGTTATTGCGACCAGCCAGAAAAGTTTCCTGGTGTTGCTCACTTCCATACCATTCGTGTGAACCAGCCTGCAGGTAAGTACTATACTACTGAATACTTGAGACAACTTTGTGATTTGTGGGATTTTAGAGGGTCTGGTATTACCAATATGCACGGTTCCACTGGTGATATCGTTTTACTGGGTACCAGAACTGAGCAATTGGAAGAAATTTTTGGTACTTTGACTCACGAAATGAATCAGGACTTAGGTGGTTCTGGTTCCAACTTGAGAACTCCTGCTTGTTGTCTGGGTGAATCTCGCTGTGAATGGGCTTGTTATGACACTCAAGAGCTTTGCTATCAGCTCACCATGGAGTATCAGGACGAGCTGCACAGACCTGCTTTCCCCTACAAGTTTAAGTTTAAATTCGATGGTTGCCCCATGGGTTGCGTAGCTTCTATTGCTCGTGCTGATATGTCTTTTATTGGTATTTGGAGAGATGCTATCAAGATTGATCAAGAAGCAGTTGCTGCCTATATTGGTGGTGAATTAAAGCCCAATGCTGGCGCTCATGAAGATAGCGCTCCTTTTGATATTCAAAAGGAAGTTATTGATCTTTGTCCTACTCAGTGTATGTGGATTGAAGATGGCAAGCTCATGATTGACAACAAAGAATGTAATCGTTGTATGCATTGTATCAGGGTAATGCCCAGAGCTCTTAGAATTGGTGATGATAGAGGACTTGCTATTTTCTGCGGTGCTAAAGCTCCTATCTTGGATGGTGCTCAGATGGGCTCCTTATTGGTACCTTTTATCAAGGTAGAGCCTCCTTATGATGAAATCAAAGAAGTTATTGAAAATGTTTGGGATTGGTGGATGGAAGAAGGTAAGAACCGTGAGCGTCTTGGTGAATTGATGAAGAGACAGGGCTTGCAGAAACTCCTGGAAGTTACTGGTATCAAGCCCATGCCTCAGCACGTTCAGGAGCCAAGACACAATCCTTACATCTTCTGGAAAGAAGAAGAAGTACCTGGCGGTTGGCAGCGTGATATTAACGAATATAGAAAACTCCATCCCAGATAATAGATATTGTTTCGGGTTGGTTGGTTAATTTAAAGAGAAAATAATAGGAGGTTTAAAATGACCTTTGTTCCTTCTGGATATTACAATCCTGATAAGCCCATGGAAGGCAGAATTACTGATATCGGTCCCAGATATTATGCCGATTTTCTGCCTCCAGTTATTAAGAAAAATAAGGGTAAATGGTTGTGGCATGAAATTATTGAGCCAGGCATTTTAATGCACAAGGCTGAAAGTGGTGATGAAGTTTACACTGTTCGCTGTGGTTCTCCTCGTTTACTTAGTGTGGAGACCATTAGAGAGCTTTGTGATATAGCTGACCAATATTGTGGTGGCTATCTTCGTTTTACCACCAGAAACAATGTTGAGTTTATGGTGGAAAGCCTGGAACAAGCCAGAAAACTCAAAGAAGAATTAAATTCTCGCAAGCATCCTGGTGGAAGTTATAAGTTCCCTGTTGGTGGAACCGGTGCTGGTATTACCAACATCGTTCATACCCAGGGTTGGATTCACTGTCATACTCCTGCTTCTGATGCTTCTGGTACTGTAAAGGTAGTAATGGACGAACTTTTTGAAGAATTCCAGAGAATGAGACTTCCTGCTCAGCTCCGTATCTCCATGGCATGTTGTCTTAACATGTGCGGTGCTGTACACTGTTCTGACATTGCTATTTTGGGTTATCACAGAAAGCCACCTATCATTGACCATGAATGGTTGGAAAACTTGTGTGAGATTCCTTTGGCTGTAGCAGCTTGTCCTACTGGTGCTATTCGTCCTACCAAGACCAAAATCACCACAGAAGCTGGAGAAGAAAAGGAAGTAAAGACTGTTGCCATTAAGCAAGAAAGATGTATGTTCTGTGGTAACTGCTACACCATGTGTCCTTGCTTGCCTCTTTCTGACAAGGAAGGCGACGGTTTAGTTATTATGGCTGGTGGTAAGCTTTCCAACTGTATTTCTGCTCCCAAGTTCTCCAAAGTAGTTGTGGCTTTTATTCCCAATAATACTCCTCGTTGGCCTGAACTTGCTCAGACCATGCGCAAGTTGGTTGATACCTATGCCAAACATGCTAAAAAGTATGAGCGTTTTGGTGATTGGGCTGAGAGAATTGGTTGGGAAAGATTCTTTGAACTTTGCGAACTAGAGTTTACTCACCACTTGATTGATGACTTCCGTGATCCTGCTTACTATACTTGGAGACATACTACTCAGTTTAAGTTCTAATTGATTATTTATATAGGGCGCCCTTTTTAAAAGGGCGCCTAAAACTTTAAAGGGGTTTTTGGTTATGGATAAAGCTGAAGCAAAACAAAAAATAGTAGATTTTTTAGAATCTAAAAAAGGTAGCAAGACCAAGTTTTATTTTAATGATTTTACCAAACTTTTACCTGATATGAAGAGCAGGGAAGTTAAAAAACTTTTAACTGAACTGGTGAACGAAGGTAAGTTGGAATTCTGGTCCAGTGGCAGCACTACCATGTATGGTTTGGCTGGTGCTGGTAAGCAGCATGCTACTGAAGAGGGAGAATAATTTTTTCTCTACCTGCTTGAAGGTAGAAGTTTAAGGGCAGGTAGAGGATAAATGGGTTTTCCGCGTTTTTTGCTTGCTGGCCTTAAAGGTGGCTCAGGGAAAACCCTGGTAAGCCTGGGGATTGGCAAGCTTTTAAGAGAAAAAGGTTATAAGGTTAAGGCCTTTAAAAAGGGTCCAGATTATATAGATGCCAAGTGGCTGAGTTTAGCTGTTGGTGAAAAGGCATCTAATCTGGACCCTTTTTTGTTTCCCAGGGAAAAGGTCAAGAGCTTATTTTTCAGTTTTGCCTCTCACTTTGACCTGGCTTTAGTGGAAGGCAATCGGGGCTTATTTGACGGCAAGGATATTCAGGGTAGCTTCTCCACTGCTGAGCTGTCCAGGTTGCTTAATTTACCGGTAATTGTGGTAGCTGATTGCACCAAAGTCACTAGGACCATGGCTGCCATTGTTCTGGGTCTCAAGTCCTTTGAGCCAGGTTTAAATCTGGCTGGCATAATTTTAAACCAAACAGCAGGACCAAGGCACAGGCAGATTTTAAGAGAAAGTATTGAATATTACACTGATGTTCCAGTACTGGGAGCATTACCTAAACTTAAAAAAAATCCCATTCCAGAAAGGCACATGGGATTAGTTTCCGACCAGGAATATGACTTAGAAATAGAAGAAGTTTTTAGCAACTTGGCCAGGATAATAGCTGAAAATGTGGATGTGGAAAGGGTTTTAGAAATAGCCAATACTGGAGATGATGTTGATTCTGTTTTGGCTGTAGAGCCTTTGGATTTTACTCCTAGCTCTATAAAAATAGTAGATATTGGGGTAATGTTGGATAAGGCCTTTTGGTTTTATTATGAAGAAAATTTGCGACTTCTGGAAAAACACGGTGCTAAACTACATTATTTAAGCATTGTGGAGCCAGAGAACTGGCCTGAACTAGATGGATTATACCTTGGAGGAGGTTTTCCAGAAACTCTGGCCTTTCAAATTGCCAAAAATAAAGAAAAGCTAGCTTTGGTAAAAGAAATGGCTGAAAAGGGCCTTCCCATTTATGCAGAATGTGGTGGGCTTATGCTCTTGGGGAAAGAGCTTAATTTTGCTGAAAAGACCTATCCTTTGAGTAATGTTTTTCCGCTGGAGATAAGGGTAGAAAAAAAACCCAAGGGTCATGGGTATGTGGAAGGAGAGATTATTCTGCCCAATCCCTATTTTCCTGTAGGATATCGTTTAAGTGGACATGAGTTTCACTATTCCCATTGTCCAAAAGTTAGAGAAGCCAGGTATGCTTTGCGTCTGAATAGGGGAGTTGGAATTTGTAAGGGACTGGATGGCCTGGTGTATAAAAATGTCTTTGCTGCCTATACCCATATTCATGCCCTGGGACATCCTTTGTGGGCAGAAAATTTTGTTTTAGCTGCGAAAAAGTTTAGACAATTAAAAAAAGAATCAGTGCAAATACCTGCCTTTGTAGTTTAAAAATTCATGAATAAACCTCAGCTTGTCTGGCTAGATAAGGGAAAAGAAACCTTTCTGGATTTAAACCAATATGACTTTGTTCCTGTGGAAAAATATGGTCCAGGAGATAACAAACTTTATCTGGGAGATAATCTGGTTCTACTCAAATATCTTTTGGAAAATAAGCAAAAAGTAGATTTAATTTACATTGACCCTCCCTTTGCAACTAACTCCAGGTTTTTCTTAAAAAGAAGTATTGGTGAAGCTGGCTATAATCATAAAAAGGGGGTTTTTAAGTTCCCCTGTTATGAAGATATCTGGCAAGAAGGCCTTGGTTCTTACCTTTCCATGCTCTACGAGCGCTTGAAATATATGCATCAAATCCTAAGGGAAAGTGGTAGCATTTATGTGCATGTGGATTTTAGAGTAAGTGCTTATGTTCGCCTATTGTTAGACGAAATTTTTGGAGAGGAAAACTTTATCAATGAAATAATCTGGTTTTACAAGACTGGGGGGGTGCCAGAAAAAATAGGGTTTAGTAAAAAACACGATACAATCTTTTTCTATGCCAGGGATAAAAAAAAGACCTATTGGTCACCTCAAAAGGAAAAGTCTTATTTAAAACATAAATACGGCTTTTCCAATATTTCCATAGAAGAAGATGAACAGGGAAAATATACCTGGGTTTATTGTAGGGATGTCTTTGATATTCCAGCCCTTAGAGGCAACCAGCCTGAGCGTCTGGAATATGCAACCCAGAAACCAGAAGAACTCTTAAAGAGGATAATTCTGGCTTCAAGTAAGCCTAAAGATGTGGTTGCAGACTTTTTTTGTGGCTCAGGCACTACTCTGGCAGTGGCCCAGAAACTAGAGAGAAAATGGATTGGTTGCGATTGTGGTAAATGGCCTATACATGTGTGTAGAAAACGCTTGCTGGGTATAGAAAAGAGCAACTTTTCTCTGTTAAAAATTGTTAAAAAGCAAGAGAAAAAGGCAGGTTTAGTTAAAGAAAATAACTCTAAAATAACAGATTTTTGTTCTAAAAAAGACCAAAAGACAGGTCAAAATTGTCCCCAGGTTT
The DNA here is from genome assembly GCF_055126295.1 of Desulfonauticus sp. NCBI lineage: Bacteria > Pseudomonadati > Thermodesulfobacteriota > Desulfovibrionia > Desulfovibrionales > Desulfonauticaceae > Desulfonauticus > Desulfonauticus sp. Next base: position 58,301 of record NZ_JBSRHE010000010.1, read on the forward strand.
TAACTCTGGTTAGTTTTTTCGAAAAAAATGACTTTTTTCTGGAAGAAAAAAAGATATTTTTACAAACTAAAATGGATTGCTTAAAACCAGATAAAAAAACTCAAGAAAGCTTAAAGCAGGTGGAGTTTAATCTTTTTTTTCAGGGAAAAAGCGTGGCTGTGGAATTGATAAACCTGGTGTATTTTTCTTTAGAAAAGACAAAAATTACCCTTCAACACTGGTCAGATTGGGTGGATTTTTGGGCAGTGGGAAGATGTAAACAGGACTATTTTGAGCCTTTGTGGTATTCTTTTCGCACTCGTTTTCAAAGAAAATTAGTGCTAAAAACTTCCTTTTTGTCTTTAGAAAATTTGGAAAATTTGGGAATAAAAGTGATTACTTTTGAACCCAGAGAATATTTATTCAGGCTGGGTTAACCTATTTTTTTGTCTTTATTTCTAACTAAATTTACTAGTTTTTTTGAGTAAAGTTAAAGTTTTTTGAAAAACTTCCTCTACTTTGATTGCTTTTAAACACCTGGGTTTAGAACAAGTTATCTGGGCTGTTGCTGAACAGGGCGCACAGGAGAGAGGAGACTTTAAAACCTCGCTTTGTTCTGGCTTCCAGATTAAGGAGTTAGTTGGTCCAAAAAGAGTAAGAGTTGGAATCTCCAATAGTCCGGCCAGATGTAAGGGGCCAGCATCATTGCCAATAACCAGAAGTGCTTGCTGCAGGGTGTTGATTAAATCTTCCAGGGAGTTAAGGGTTAAAATATTGGAAAGAGAAGCAGGGCCGTAAAGTTCTTGCTCTACAGGGCCAAAGATGAGAAAAGTGGGCAAATAGGTTTTGAGTTTTTCGCTTAATTTTACATAGTTTTCCAAGGGCCAATTTTTGGCTCTATGGCCTGAGCCTGGAAAGAGGAGAATTTTTTCTTTTTTGGGGGGTACAAATTCCTTTTTTAAGGGAGCCTTCCAGTTTTTTGACCAGGGGAGGTTTAATTTTTGCAATTGTTCTTTTAAAAAGGACCTTACTGGTTTGGGATTGTTTTCATCTACCAGGTAAAGATAAAAGATATTGGGGTGAGAAAAGGTTATCCTGGACCTGGTACTTATTTTAAACCAGAATATAAGACTTTTTTCCAGTTCTTCTGGGTAGTTGTCTTTAAAGAGTTCCAGTAAAAGCCTGGCTTTCGCAGAAGGTAAAGAGGGTATATTTAACTTTTTAAACCAAAAAGTATGTTGACTTTTTCCCCACCAATAGATTGAACTTGGCCTAAAATGTTGCTGGATACTGATGATTGCGGGCAAGGAGAGAAGAAAATCTCCCAGTGCTCCCTGGTGAATGATTATAATTTCAGAATAGGATGAAAACATTTTTTTAAAAGGGTTTTCCTATGCAATTTAAAGTCAAATGTCCTAAGTGTGGAGAAGAAGTAATAAAATATCGCAACCCCTTCCCCACTGTAGATGTCATCGTCTTTGTCCCTCCCTATAGCATTGTGCTTATTGAACGCAAGAATCCACCTTTAGGGTGGGCCTTGCCTGGAGGCTTTGTGGATTATGGAGAAAGAGTGGAAGCTGCAGCCAGGCGAGAAGTAAAGGAAGAAACAGGCCTGGAAGTGAGTTTGCTCTCTTTGCTGGGGGTTTATTCTGAGCCTACGAGGGACCCTCGCTTTCATACCTTAAGCACGGTTTTTGTAGGTATAGCCAAAGATATTTCCATGTTGCAGGCAGGAGATGATGCAGGCAAGGCCAAAATCTTTTCGCTGGACAACTTGCCTCCTTTGGCCTTTGACCACGCCAAAATCATCGCTGATTTTAAAGCAACCCTTAAACTTTAATCCATGTTTATCTGTCTGGATTTAGGTGGAACCCATTTGCGTGGAGCTTGTTTTAGCCAGGGAAAACTGGGGCCAGTACTTCTAACAGAGCACGGGCAAAGTCTTTCTGGTCTAAAACAGGCCTTGCTGGAAATGATTGAGACTCTGGCTAGAGGAAAGGAAATAAAGGCCCTGGGTATTGCTAGTGCAGGGCCTTTTTTACGCAAAGCCAGGGTGTTTTTAACCCCTCCCAATCTTCCCTATCTTCAAGGTTTTGCTGTGGGTAAATTTTTAGCAGAACATTTTCATTTTCCTTTGCTTTTAGAAAATGATGCCCAGGCAGCAGCTTTAGGAGAAGTGCATTTTGGCTGTCTTAAAGGCGCTCAAAATGCCTTGGTACTCACTCTGGGTACAGGCCTGGGAAGTGGAATTGTACTTAAGGGAAAGTTATTTAGGGCAAACCTGGAAACCGGGCCAGAACTGGGGCATCTTTTTTGGGGTGGCTTAGATAGGTGTGGTTGTGGGAAAAGAGGTTGTATTGAAACCTTACTTCAGGCCAGGGCACTTTTAAACCTTGCCAGCAAAGAGGGATTAAACCTTGCTCAGGTGAAAGATTTGACTCCCTTACTGGAGAAAAAGGAACCCAGGGCCTGGAGGGTAATGAAAGGTTATGGGCAAACCCTGGGAACTTTTTTAGCTGAGATGGTTCAGTTATTTGGTTTTGAAGACATAGCTTTAAGTGGTGGTATTAGTTATCTGGGCAAGTATTTTTTGCCTTTTGTCCAGGAAACTTTAGAAAATAGGTTAAAATCTAGAGTGGAATTAAAACCCAGGAGGTTGGTTTTAAGTGAAAATCCAGAGCAAAGTGGTCTCTGGGGAATGGCCTATTTGTTAACTAAAACCTTTAACCCTGAGGAGTAAGGACATGGCTTTTTTTTATACCCTGGGCGATCCTGCTGGCCTGGGTCCAGAACTGGTGGTGCGTTTTTACCAGGAAAGGGCAAAAGAAATCCCTTTGCCCCTGGTTATGGTGGGCCTGGAAGAAGCTCTCTGGTTTCATGCCCAACATTTTGCTGTTCCCAAGTTCTGGCGAAAAATTACCTCTTTAAAAGAAGTAAAAGAAAAGGGGATTTTTTTGTTGGAGCCCCAATTTTCTTTAGAGCCCAACTTTATTCCTGGCCGGGGAACTCTGGAATCTGGCTTAATAGCAGGAGAAAGCCTTACTCTTGCCTGCAGGTTGTTAAAGGAAGACCCCAGCCATATTTTAATTACAGGCCCCTTAAATAAGGCCAGGTTGCAGGAGGCTGGTTTTTTATTTCCCGGGCATACGGAATTTTTGGCCAATTTCTGGGACAAGGCTGAAGATGAAGTATGTATGCATTTTTGGAGTAAGAGCTTTAGCTTGAGCCTGGTTACCACACATCCACCCTTGAAAGAAGTAGCTGGTCTGATTACAGAAAAGAGAATTTTAAATGCCTTGCAGCTTACCTGGGATTTTATGCAAAAGAGGGGTCTTACAGAAGAATCCATTGGCGTGTGTGGATTAAATCCCCATGCTGGAGAAGAGGGTAAAATTGGAGAGGAAGAGGTAGAGATTATTGCTCCAGCCCTGGAAAAGGCCCTGGGCCTGGGTATAAATTGTCAGGGACCTTTTCCTGCAGATACCCTGTTTCATCGGGCTTTAAAGGGAGAGTTTAAGGTGATTTTAGCCATGTATCATGACCAGGGGCTGGCTCCTTTAAAGCTTTTGCATTTTGGAGAATGTGTGAATATAACCCTGGGGCTGCCTATTTTAAGGCTTTCAGTAGATCATGGAACTGGCTATGACCTCGTGGGCACAGGAAAAGCTAAATTGACTAGTTTAAAGGAGGCTTTTAATCTGGCACTCCAGTTAAAACTAGGTCTAGATTAATTCAATCTAAGAGTAAAAAGGAGAGGTAAAGTGAAGGAAAAGATTTATGTAGAGATTGCCAAAAGGCTAAGAGGGCTGCGGGATGCTCTGGATTTAAGTGTGCAGGATTTGGCTGCGAAGACAGGGTTTACAGTGGAAGAAATTGAAAACTACGAGCGCGGGGATAGGGAAATACCGGTTAGTTTTTTACATGAAGTGGCCAAAGCCTGCGGCGTGGATTTGACTGTGCTTATTTCTGGAGCAGAAGCCCATTTACAGAATTATTCTCTGGTCAAAAAAGGAAAAGGTTTAAGTGTCGAAAGAAGAAAGGATTATGACTATAAAAGTCTGGCTTATAAATTTATTGGCCGCAGAATGGAGCCTTTTTTGATTAAGGTAAGGCCTAAAAAGGAAGAAGAACTTAGTTTTAACTCCCATCCAGGCCAGGAATTTATTTACATGTTAAAGGGAAAACTGGAGATAAGTCTGGAAGATAAGAAGATTGTTTTAGAACCAGGAGATAGTTTTTATTTCTCTTCACGCATTCCTCATGCCTTAAGGGCGTTGGAAGGAGAAGCTGAATTTTTAGATGTGATTATCTAGGGGAGGAAAGGAATAATGTTTAAAAAGGAAAAGTACAATAGTTATGAGGAATTTGTAAAAGGATTTAAAGTAGAAGTACCAGAGAATTTTAATTTTGCCTTTGATGTGATGGACAGGCTGGCCAAGGAAACTCCTGATGATTTGGCCATGATTCACATTGATGATGACAAAAAGCGCAGAGATTATAGCTTTGCTTTTTTTGCCCGGGAATCAGCTAAACTGGCCAATGGTTTAAAAAAACTGGGATTAAAAAAAGGCGATAGGGTAATGGTTATCCTCTATCGCAAGGTGGAATTCTGGATTACCATGCTGGCCTTGCACAAACTGGGAGCAGTGGCTGTACCCTCTCCTTCTTTGTTAACTCCCAAGGATATTATTTTTCGGGTAAACTTTGCCCGCATTAAGGGCGTAATTGTGGATGAAAGTATTGTACCCAAGATTGAGGAGGCCAAGGGCGAATGTCCCAGCCTGGAAATGTTTGTTGTAGCTGGGGAAAAACCTTCTGGGGCCTGGACCAGTCTGGCAGAGATAAGTGCTACTGAAAGTGAAAACTTTAATCCCACCCAGAAGCCAGGTGGAAAAGATACCTTACTTATTTTCTTTTCTTCTGGAACTACCGGGCTTCCTAAAATGGTTGAGCACGACCACACCTATCCCTTGGGACATATTACCACAGCCTTTTATTGGCATGACCTGGAACCAGGAGATATTCACTTAACTGTTGCAGATACTGGTTGGGGCAAGGCTGTTTGGGGAAAGTTTTATGGCCAGTGGATGGCCAGGGCCGTAGTTTTTGTCTATGACTATCGGGGTAAATTTAGTCCCAGTGATTTGCTAGAGGTCATAAGTGAACATAAAGTAAGCACCTTTTGTGCTCCGCCTACGGTATATCGTTTTTTGGTGCGGGAAGATTTAAGTAAATATGACCTTTCCAGTTTACGACACTGTACTACTGCTGGCGAACTGTTAAACGACAGTGTTTTTCACACCTGGAAAGAAGTTTTGGGACTACCCATTTATGAAGGCTATGGTCAGACTGAAACCACTTTGCAGATAGCCACCTTTCCCTTTATGGAAGCCAAGCCTGGTTCCATTGGCAAGCCTTCTCCTGGCTGGGATATTGTGCTTTTAAATGAAGAGGGAGAAGAGGTTTTGCCAGGGGAAGAAGGAGAGATTTGCGTACGTTTGGACAAAGGCTATCCTCTGGGATTGTTTCGAGGTTATCTGGATGAACCAGAAAAGACAGCCAAGGTGGTGAAAAACGGTTTTTATCACACAGGAGACAAGGCCTGGATGGACGAAGACGGTTATTTCTGGTTTTTAGGCAGGGTGGATGACCTTATAAAGAGTTCTGGCTATAGGATTGGCCCCTTTGAAGTGGAAAGTGCTTTGATTACTCATCCCGCAGTAGTGGAAGCAGCTGTTACAGGCGTGCCTGACCCTGTGCGTGGACAGGCAGTAAAGGCTACTATTGTCCTGGCTCCTGGTTACGAACCTTCAGAAGAACTTACCAAAGACATTCAAAACCATGTTAAAAAGGTAACTGCTCCTTACAAGTATCCCAGGATTGTGGAATATGTGAAAGAGTTGCCTAAAACCATTAGTGGCAAAATAAAAAGGGCAGAAATTAGGGCTAAGGACCAGGAAAAATACAAGTAACCTAGCAAAATTAAAAGAGGTAAACATGAAAATTAAGTTTCTTGGAGCAGCCAAAACAGTTACAGGCTCCTGTTATATCCTGTCTTATAATGGAGTGCGATTTGCAGTGGATTGTGGCTTACATCAGGGAAACAAGGAAATCGAGAAGAGAAATCTGGCAATAGAAGAATACGACCCGGCTAATCTGGAATTTATTTTAATTACTCATGCGCATATAGACCATTCAGGGCTTTTGCCCAAGTTGGTCAAAGAAGGATTTAAAGGCAAGATTTACCTTACACCACCTACTGCTGAGCTTTTAGAAATTATGTTAAGTGATAGTGCTCATGTTCAGGAAATGGAAGCAGAGTGGAAGAGTCGCAAAAAAGCAAGGCAAGGTCAGAAAAAAGTTAAAGTAGAGCCTCTTTATACTCAAGAAGATGTGGACAATACCCTGCCTTTATTTAACCCTGTAGATTATGGTCAGGAATTTTCTCCTCTTCCTGGAGTAAAGTTTGTTTTTTGTGATGCCGGCCATATTTTAGGCTCTGCTTCCATTAAACTGAAAATAGAGCTGCAGGATGGCAGTTATGATTTTGTCTTTTCTGGAGATCTGGGACGACCCAATCAGCTGATAGTAAACGACTCGACTTATTTTACCCATGCCGATTGTTTATTTTTGGAATCCACTTATGGAGATAGAGACCATAAAGATGAACAAAGAAGTAAAGAGGAACTCTTAGAGGCCATACTTTATGCCTATAACAATGGAGAAAAGGTAATTATTCCTGCCTTTGCTTTGGAGCGTACTCAAGAGATTCTTTTTGTCCTTTATATGCTTTATAGAGAAGGCAAGCTTCCTCAGGATATGCCCATTTTTTTAGATAGCCCTTTGGCCATCAGGGCAACAGAAATTTTTAAGAAAAATTATCAGTATTTTGATACCCAAAGTCAAAAGCTGTTGGCTCAGGGAGAAGACCCTCTTTCCTTACCCATGTTAAAGTATTCTCTCTCTACCCAGGACTCCATGCGTCTAAATACCCTGGAAGGTACGGCTATTATTATTTCAGCCAGTGGAATGGCCCATGCAGGTAGAATAAAACATCATTTAAGGCATAATTTGTGGAAAGAAGGGGCCGCAGTGGTTTTTGTGGGCTTTCAGGCCAAAGGTACCACTGGTCGTAAAATAGTAGATGGAGCTAAAACCATTAAAATTTTGGACGAAGAAGTAGCTGTGAAGGCTAAGGTCTATACCATCAACGGCTTTTCTTCGCATGCAGGGCAAAGTCAGATTTTGGACTGGTTGAGTCACTTTAAAGATAAAAATATGCGTGTTTTCTTGGTCCATGGGGAAGAAGAAAAGCAAAAGGTACTTGCCCAACTTATTCAAGAGCGCTTTGGTTTTTCTGTACATATCCCGGATTATTTAGAGGAATGTGAGATTTCCCTGGAAAAGACTCTGGCCAGCGTAAAGCCTAAAGAAGCTTTGCCCAAGATTAACTGGAACTATCTCTTTAGTGAGCTCAAAGAAAAGGTATCCAGTCTGGAAGAAAAAGAAAAAAGCATTCAACTTTTGGATTGGACAGACCAGGTGGATTTAAGAGAAGAAGTCTTGGAAGCTATTAGGCTTCTGAGCAAGATTCACTCCAGTTTACCTTCTGATAATGCTTAAAATAACTGCAGGTAAATTTAAGGGCAGGTCTGTATATACCATTAAAGCTCCTGGCTACAGACCTGCCACTTCTAGAGTAAGAGAGTCTCTCTTTTCCATTCTGGGCTCTTTAGGAGTGGTTTGGACAGAAGTAAACTGTCTGGATATCTTTGCTGGAAGTGGAGTTTTGGGGTTTGAGGTTTTAAGTAGAGGGGGTAAAAAAGCTTATTTTGTGGAAAAATCCTTTAAGGCCTGCCAGAATATTTATCGAACTGCCCTGGAACTTAAACTGAGCAAGGATAGTTTTAAGATTTTAAAAGGTGATGGGTTTAAACTCTTAAAAGAGTATGAGTTTGCAAATAAATTCAATTTGATTTTTGTGGACCCTCCCTATGGTTTTAACTATTTTGCGCCTATGTTGGAACTGGTTTTAACTAAAGATTTGTTAGCAGAAGAGGGATTTTTAGTGGCTGAAGTGGAAAAAAATTTATCTCCCCAAACAGATAAATTATACTTGGTGAGAGAAAAACAGTTTGGACAAACCAGGGTGTATATATGGAAAAAATAGCTATTTATCCAGGTACCTTTGACCCTTTGACCAATGGACATGTAAGTTTGGTAAAAAGGGGGTTAAAGATTTTTGATCAGATTATTGTGGCTGTGGCCCTGCACTCACCCAAAAAAACTTTGTTTTCCTTGGAAGAAAGGATTGCTCTGGCCCAGGAAGTCTTTGCTTCCTGTCCAAGGGTAAAAGTGGAAGGATTTTCTGGACTTCTGGTGGATTATGTACGGAAGAGAAAGGCTGTAGCTATTTTGCGCGGCCTTAGGGCAGTCTCAGATTTTGAATATGAATTTCAGATGGCCCTTATGAATAGAAAGCTTAGCCGAGAGATTCAGACGGTTTTTCTTATGACAGATTACAAGTGGTTGTATATTAGTTCTACCATCATTAAAGAAGTAGCCAGTCTGGGTGGAGATGTGCACGGACTCGTTCCAGAGGTAGTAGAAAAAGCACTGTATAAAAAATATGGGAAGAAAGATTAAACTTATCTCCATCTTGGGGCAAACGGGTACAGGCAAAACAGCCCTATCTCTTTTTTTAAGCCAACATTTTCCCATTTCCATTATTAATTTTGATTCCAGACAGGTGTATGAGGACTTACCCATAGTTACTGCCCAGCCTAGTGTGGAAGAAAAAAGTAAAGCTCCTCATTATCTTTTTGGCTTTTTACCTTTAAATAAGAAGGTTACAGCTGGAGATTTTGTGGCCTGGGCCAGGGAAAGGATAGAAGAAGAGAGCAAAAAAGAAAGAATACCTGTTCTGGTTGGGGGCACAGGGCTTTACTTGCGGGCACTATTGTTTGGCCTTTCACCCATTCCCAAAATAACAGAAAAGATAAAAGAACAAATAGCAGAAAAGTTGAAAAAAGAAGGACTCAGTGAACTGTATAGGGAACTAAGAGAAATAGACCCCACTTATGCAGCCAAGATTCATCCTAAGGATAAGCAGAGAATTACCAGAGCCCTGGAAGTCTTTTACCAGACCCAGAAACCTTTTTCAGCCTGGCACCAACTTACTCCTAAAGAAAGTATTTATGAATGTATAAAGATTGGTCTAAGAAGGGATTTAGAGGAATTAACTCCTATATTGGCTAGCAGAATTGAAAAGATGATTGAACTGGGCGCTATAGAAGAAGTAAGAAAAGCCATAGAAAAGTATAAAGATACCACTTTGCCAGGCTTTACAGGTATTGGCGTAAAAGAAATTGTTGCCTACCTGGAAAATAAAATTAGTTTTGCAGAAATGCAGCAAGAATGGTTGAAAAATACCAGAGCCTATGCTAAAAGGCAGGTAACCTGGTTTAAAAAGGAAAAAGATGTTTTATGGCTACCTCCTTTAAACAAAGAAGATATTTTGTCCTATTTAATAGACTGGTTAAGGTAGTTTTTTTTATTTTTCTTTACTGCCTTGCAAGTTTACCGGTTTTTGCTCAAAATTCCTTTTTTAATCCTGAACCCCTTTTAAAACAAGCTTCTTTGGCTTTAGAACAGGGTAATTTTCTGGAAGCCCTGGATAATTATGAACTTATTTATAGTTATAGTAAAGATAGGGACATAAGAGCTAGGGCTCTGGTTAGGCAGGGTGATATTTATGCCCTTTTTTTAGAGCGCAAACAAGAGGCTAAGCAGCTTTATAGGCAAGCCATTTACGAGTTTCCTAAGTCTTTAGAGCTTAAAAATGCCTATTTTAACCTGGCCATGCTTTCCTATGAAGACTTTGACCTGGAAAACGCAGAAAAACACTTTAAACTTTTTATCCAGCTTTTTCCCCAGGATATTAGAGTTTATACAGCTAAATATATGCTGGAAAGGATTGATAGAGAGAAAAAAGAGCAATTGCCTGAAGAAAAAAAATCCAGTGCGCCTGCCTTGGTGGCGCAGCAACAAGAACCTGTAATCAGGGTGTTGTTGGCAAAAGAAGAAAATTTGGAATTAGATTTTAAGCAAGAAATTCAGCTTTTCCAGGGCAAGCTGGCCCGGGGCAGGCATGTTTTTGAGTTTAAAAATCATGCCCTCTGGGTGGATGGTAACAAAGAAAGTAAGGTGTTCAGCACAAAAGGTTTAGGTGGCTTTGTCTGGCAAGGTAAGGAGTATACAGGAGAAATAACGGTTTTAGCCAAAGAGGGTAAACTTTGGTTAATTAATGTCTTGCCTTTAGAAACTTATTTAGAGGGTGTGGTGTCTAAAGAGATGTCCCCTTCCTGGCCTTTAGCTGCTCTTCAATCCCAGGCAGTAGCTGCCAGGACCTATGCCTATTATCTTTATCTTAAATCTGAAGATAGAGATTATGACCTCAGTTCTACTACTGCTTCTCAAGTTTATGGAGGAAAAAGCAAAAATAATCAGGTAGAAAAAGCCGTAAAAAGTACCAGGGGAGAAATTTTAACCTATGAGAATAAGCCTATTTTAGCCTATTTTCATGCTCATAGTGGGGGCATGCTGGAAAAATC
>NZ_JBSRHE010000011.1:0-69058 GCF_055126295.1 Desulfonauticus sp.
ATCTCTGATGCCGAAAGGCGTTGAGCACCCAGTGTAGCACTTCTAGGCACAAAACTGAGGCAACTGATTTGATCTCTGATGCCGAAAGGCGTTGAGCACATACAGAGGGGCTTGTATTCCAGGACTTTTATGAACTGATTTGATCTCTGATGCCGAAAGGCGTTGAGCACTTATAACAGATAAAGATAGTTTGGTGTATTCTTTACTGATTTGATCTCTGATGCCGAAAGGCGTTGAGCACTTAAGTCAGAAGGTTTGTGTAAAAGATGGTTTTACTGATTTGATCTCTGATGCCGAAAGGCGTTGAGCACTGGAGAGGTTCAAGTTTAACTTTAATAGAAGTTCGGCTGATTTGATCTCTGATGCCGAAAGGCGTTGAGCACTTCTTAGTGGCTATATTCAGCAGAACAAATATTCCTGATTTGATCTCTGATGCCGAAAGGCGTTGAGCACCAAGTGGGTATGCTGTGCCAGCCTCGGACAGTGCAGCTGATTTGATCTCTGATGCCGAAAGGCTGATCTCTGATGCCGAAAGGCGTTGAGCACTCGTTGCGATCCACCTCAACAGTGGCCTCCCAATCTGATTTGATCTCTGATGCCGAAAGGCGTTGAGCACGCAAAGGCAAAAGATTACGCAAAGGATATGGGCGCTGATTTGATCTCTGATGCCGAAAGGCGTTGAGCACAAGTTGGTAAAACTTATGTTCACAATGGGGATATATCTGATTTGATCTCTGATGCCGAAAGGCGTTGAGCACTTGAAAAATTGAAAGAAATTAACAGGTGGTGTTTACTGATTTGATCTCTGATGCCGAAAGGCGTTGAGCACCTTACTACAATAACAAATCAACTTCTTTAAACTATCTACTGATTTGATCTCTGATGCCGAAAGGCGTTGAGCATCCGAAACTTTTTATACCCAATTGGACCATTTGAAATTCTAAATTTCTAGTTAAAATAAATAAATTGCCCTCCCAAAAATAAACTAGATTTTTGACCTCCTTTTTATTATGAGAGTCTGGTCTTAGCAGTAAATAGGGAGTTAAGTATGGAAGAGAAAATCAAACAGGTAGTTAAAAAGGTAGTAGACGCAGTAAGTAATGTCTTTTCTACCATGGCTATGGTAGAAGTTAAGCCTGGAAAACCCTATGTAAAAAAGGATACTACTTCTTCCGGGGACGTGAGTGGAATAATTGGTTTTTCCAGCCCAGATGGTAAGTCCAAGGGAAGTATGTCTGTAACTTTTACTGAGCAGAGTGTTTTAGGTATTGTTAGTCAGATGCTGGGAGAAGAATTTTCCACTATAAGCAAGGATGTAGTAGATGCAGTAGGAGAGTTTACCAACATGATTTCTGGCCAGGCCAGAAGGGGAATGGATGAAATAGGTATGACCTTTGAAGCAGGCATTCCTTCTGTGGTGACTGGAAAAAATCATTCCATTAGCCATGTTTCCAGTAAGGCTATTTTGGTCATACCCTTTGAAAGTGCTTTTGGTCCAGTAATTGTAGAAATTTGTTTTGCTTAAAAAAAGCCCCTTTTAAAAGGGGCTTTTACTTTTAATCTAAAATTACTTCTTCTTCTATTTTGGCCTCTACTAAAGCAGTAGAGGGAGCATATTCATTTAAAAATCGCTTAAAATTATCAATATTTTGCTCCAGTACAGGAAAAGAGCCCCAGTGCATAGGAATTACTTTTTTACACTTAAGTAATTTACAGGCATAGGCAGCTTGTTTGGGGTCCATGGTAAAAACTCCTCCTATGGGAAGTAAGGCCAGGTCCAAAGAATAGAGCTCTCCCCACACTTCCATGGATTTAAAAATACCAGTGTCACCTGCATGATAAAGGGTGTAACCATTTTCTAAGCTTAAAATAAAGCCTACAGGTAAAGTATTGCTTCCAGAATGAAAGGCTTGAGTCATAGTAATTTTTATCCCTTTAAACTCTACTGTACCTCCAATATTAAAACCTATGCCATTTAAAATTTGTTCTGGTTTTACTCCCTTTTGTTGACATTTTTCAGCTACTTCTACAATAGCTCCTAAAGAGGCGTTAAAGTGTTTACAGATTTCCACTGCCTGCCCCAAATGGTCTGCATGGTCGTGCGTAACCAAGACCAAATCTACCTTTTTTAAATCTTTAAAACTGATTTTAGCACTGGGATTACCGTCAAACCAGGGGTCAATTAAAATGTTTAAGTTAGGGGTTATAATTTCAAAATTTGCGTGTCCATGCCAGATAAGTTTATTGCTCATACCTTAAACCTCCTTTTTAGTTTCTCCCCATGGAAGAAAAAGTTTATGTTCTATTCCCAATTGATCCAGAATTCTTCCTACAATTTGGTTGATTAAATCCTCTAAGTGTTGGGGTTGATGATAAAAGCCAGGGCAGGGTGGTAAAATGATTGCTCCAGCCCTTTTTAATTTCAACATATTTTCTAAGTGAATGGTATTTAAAGGCGTTTCCCTGGGCACCAGAATCAGGGTGCGCTTTTCTTTTAAACATACATCCGCAGCCCTATGAATAAGGTTGTGCCCAACTCCATTGGCAATGGCTCCCAAGGTAGCCATGGTGCAAGGGACAACAACCAATCCTGCGTGCTTCCAGGACCCGCTAGCCATGGGAGCAGTAAATTCCTTTTCTCCATAAATGTTTAAAGAAGAGGGAAGTCTTTTTGACCAATTAGGGACCTCTAAATCCAGGACCTGTTTTCCCACTTCAGAGATAATAGCATGTACTTCTATTTCCTTATCTCTTAGGAAAAGTTCTTCCAGGAGCCTGATACCATAAATAACCCCACTGGCTCCAGTGATAGCAACAATAATTCTTTTTTTCAGCATGTTTATTAGCCTAAGGGATTCTTTAAACCTTGACAAGAGCTTTTCTTAAGTCCATAGAAAACTGTCTTTGGGTTGGGTGGGCAATTAGCTCAGGTGGATAGAGCGTCAGCCTCCGGAGCTGAAGGCCGCAGGTTCGAATCCTGCATTGCCCACCATTTTTTTACTTCCAGGTAGCTATAATTTCTTTAGCCAATTTTAATTGACTTTCTCTATCTTTGGCTTTGCCTTCAAGAAAAGCCTTTTTAATCTTTTGAAAAATAAAATTAAATTTAGGTCCTGGTTTTAAGCCAAGATTTATTAAGTCTTTTCCTGAGATAAAAAGTTTTAGTTTTCTATATTGGGAAATATATAAGGAGATGTTTTCTCTTATCTTTTCATCTTTTAAGATAGCTAATAGATAAATTATACCTTCCAAAGGAATATCTTCTAATAAAAAATAAATTTCACTTAGTTTTAAGAATTTTTCTCTACTTCTAATTATATTTATATAGGAATTTTTTGATTTTTCTCTTATTTCAAAAAATACTCTGGTCTCTTTTTTAGATAATTTTAACCTATTTATAACCAATTTACAATCTTCATAATTTAGATCTGACAATAAAGCTAAAAGATATAATATATCTTTTCTAACCTTTTCTTTTAAATAGAGTAGAGTGTACCAGTGTAGCACCTTTTCTATCTCTTCAATTATTTTTATATTTTTTAGGTTTAAATCCAATTTAGGATGAATAGCAGTAAGTATCTCTAACTCCTTTAATCTTTTTAAACATTGAACTACTTTTTCTTCTTGAAAAATAAGTTTTAATTCGTGTAAGATTCTAGTCCCTGATAACTTATCAAATATTTTTATTTTTAAGGCGCTTTTTATTAATTTTTCTGTTTGTTTACCTATTCTAAAGTTGAATCTTTGTTCAAAGCGAATAGCTCTTAAAATCCTGGTAGGGTCTTCAACAAAACTTAAAGAATGGATAACTCGAATAGTTTTTTCCTTTAAATCTCTTTGTCCTCCAAAAAAATCAATGAGCTTTCCAAAATTTTCTGGATTAAGATGAATGGCCAGGGTATTGATGGTAAAGTCTCTTCTAAAGAGGTCCATTTTTAAAGAAGAAAGTTCTACAATGGGCAAGGCAGCAGGATATTCATAATATTCCAGCCTGGCCGTAGCTACATCTATTTTCTGTTCATTATTTAAAATAATGACAGCAGTTTTAAACTTTTTATGGCTTCTAACCCTTCCTCCAATAATCTGGGCAAAATGCTGGGCAAAAGCTATTCCATCCCCTTCCACCACAAAATCTAAATCTTTTACAGGAACATTTAATAAAAGGTCTCTAACCACACCTCCTACTAGATATACCTGGAAGTTGAGTTGTTTGGCCACCTTGCCAGCTAGCATTACCAACTCTAAACTCTTTTTATCCAGCTTTTCTTTTAACAGTCGCTGGATATTTTTTTCTTTGGGATGGTTATTTAAAAGGTTTTCCGGAAGTTTTAAGGGCTCTTGTACCAGAAAGTTGATTAAATCTGTTCTAGTAAAAACCCCAACAACTTCTTTATTTTTATCTACCACAGGAACTAATCTCTGTCTTTGGCGTAAAATAATGTCTATAACTGTGTATAAAGAGGTTTCCTTATCTACACAAGATATATCTTTTTGCATATAGTCTTCTAAATTTAACTCTCCCAATCCATGTAAAATTGCCTTTTCAGCTATCTGATGTTCAAGTATTCCTATACATTCATTTTTTTCATTAACTACAGGAATGGCTTTTAATCCCAGTTTAGTCATAAGTTCAGCAGCTTGTCTTAAATTTTTTCTGTTTTCTATAACAATAGCTGGAGAAGTCATTAATTTTTTTACTTTTAACTCGCTATTTATAATTGAAAATAAAATGGCTAAAAGTTCTTCTTTTACTTGATTTAAAGTTCTATCTTTTATTGAAGCTGAGGCTGCATAGGTATGACCTCCTCCACCAAAATAGGAGCATACTTTACCTACATTTACCTCTGGAATTCTACTTCTGGCAACTAAGTGGATTCTATCATTCATTCTTGCTATGGCAAAAACTACTTTTAGATTTTCAATTTCCATGAATTTATGAACTATAAAAGCAAAATCACCTAAGTATTCATCTAAAGATATGTAAGTTATAGTTATGTCAATAGAGTTTATATTTTTAGTAAATGAGTTTTTAATAAGGGTATTTAATATCTCTATCTGAGAAGAAGTGAAATCTCTATTAATAAACTCTGCAATAACATTTAAGTCCATTCCTTTGCTTTTAAGCCAGGCAGCAGCTAAAAAGTCATGCTCTGTAGTGGAGTTAAAAGTAAAGGAGCCAGTATCTTCGTAAATGCCCAAACCCAATAAAGTAGCTTCATCTGGAGTTATGTCCATATTTTGCTTTTTCAAAATATCTATAATTATAGTGGTGGTAGAGCCCCATTTTTTATATATAATTTTATCTGCAGATAAATCATCTTCTGTGTCTGGGTGATGGTCGTAAATGTGGATGGATATATTTTTATTTTTTAATATTTTGTGTATATGAGGTACTCTAGAGTACTGTTTGGTATCAACCAAAATAACTTTTTTTACTTTTTCAATATCTACATCATTAGAATGTTTGAAGTTATACAAATAGCTTGTAGATTCGAGAAAAAAATCTTTTATGTTTTTTTCTTGACTTCCAGGAAAAATTAAAACTCCTTCGGGATAGAGTTTTTTAGCAGCCACCATAGATGCTATGGCATCAAAATCAGCATTGGCATGGCAAGTGATTATTGTTTCAGCTACTATTTTTTTATCCACTTTAACTGTTCCTTAGATGTAATTTTTCGTAAATACTTTTTATTCGGTTGGAATTTACATGGGTATAGATTTCTGTAGCTGTAATGTCAGAGTGTCCAAGTAAGATTTGCACAGTACGCAAATCAGCTCCACCTTCTAATAAATGGGTAGCAAAGGAATGTCTTAATACATGGGGAGATATGTCTTTAATTATATTAGCTTGCTGAGCATATTTTTTAATAATTTTCCAGATTCCTTGTCTGGTCAATCTCTTACCACTTCTATTTAAAAAAATGTAATCTTCTTTGGGTTTAAAGAGTTTTCGCTTTTCCTGAAGATAGGTATTTAGTAATTCTTGAGCCTTGGAATAAAGAGGGACCAATCTTTCTTTTGAGCCCTTACCAAAAATTTTTAAAATTCCCTGCATAGGATCAAAGTCAAGGGGTTTAAGGTTTATAAGCTCAGAAACCCTAAGGCCTGCAGCGTACATTATTTCTAACATGGTTTTATCTCTAAATCCAAGTAAAGTAGAGGGGTTAGGGGCCTGGAGTATTTGTTGTACTTCTTTTAGAGATAGAATTTTGGGAAGTGATTTGGGAATTTTGGGATTTTCCAAAGAAGAAGTGGGGTTGTTTTTAACCACTTGTTTTTCTTCTAAAAAATTAAAAAACCCCCTTAAAGTAGATAAATGTCTGGCTATGCTTTTACTTTTTAAACCTTTTTGCCGAAGATAAAGCAGGTATAAAAAAAGAGAATCTTCTTCTGCAAAGCCTTGCTTATTTTTTTTTAAAAAAAATAAAAAATCTTCTAAATCCAAACGGTAGGAGTCCACTGTTTGTTTGGACAGTCCCTTTACGGCCAAAAGATAATGTAAAAATTCCTCTAAATAAACTTTTAAGTCCATTGGAAAATCCTTGCCCTTATTGAAGTTAAGCTATAAACTCAGTTTCATGTGTGCTAGTTATGAAGCTGTGTATCTTAGTCTGGGTAGTAATTTAGGTGATTTAATCCACAACTTAAAACTTGCTCGTAATAACCTCAATTCTTTACCCTACTTAATAGAAGCTCAAACTTCTTCCATTTATTATACAGAGCCTCAAGAAAAAAAAGACCAGCCCTGGTTTGCCAATCAAATAATCAAATTTTACTCTCTTTCCAGTGTAAAGCCAATATTTTTTTTAAACCAACTTTTAGCTATAGAAAAACAGATGGGAAGAAAACGAATGGAAAGGTATGGTCCAAGGATAATTGATATTGATATTTTAATCTGGGAGGGTAAAAAAATTAACTCCCCGAAATTAACCATACCTCATCCCCAAATGCTCAAAAGGGCTTTTGTCTTAATTCCCTTAAAAGAGATAGCACCTCAACTTAAAATCAATAACCAAAGCATCCATACCTATCTCAACAAACTAAGTTATAGGTTAATTGGAGATAAAATTTACCAATAAAAAATTAAAGTAAAAGTTTAACTAAGGAGGAAAAATGTTTAAAATTCTTTTAACTATTGCAGCTATTTATATTTTATTCAAACTCATTAGTAATGATAGAAAAAAGAAAAAAGCCCAGGAAAAAGCAGCAGCAGGACAACCTTCGCAAATAAGTGATGAAATGGTAAAAGACCCTATTTGCGGGGCTTATGTGCCTAAAAACAGTGATATCCGGGTGAAAGTAGGGGAGAAGGTTGAATGTTTTTGTAGCTATGATTGTAGGGATCAGTATTTAAAACAATTAAAGGGAAAGGAATAATTTTTCAAATCAGCTTTTAATTTTCATATTATTTTCTTTTTTTTCAGTTTTTTTTTCAGTCTTCCCAATTTTTCCTTGTATAAAAAGTAAGGGCTTAACCAGCAACAAGTTAAGCCCTGGTCCTAAACTTAGCCTCTAGCTTGTTTAGGAGTGGCTTTTTGATTTTGTATTTTAAGGTTCGGTTTTAATTTTCTAAAACTGAAAAGCCATCTGTTTTTCCTTTAAGTTATCTAGAGGATTGAAAAGAATCACAACATAAAAATATTTCAAAAATACTTCTTCCTTGTCAAACCCCTTTATTCATCAGACAAATACCCAATGAGGTCTCATGAGGCCTCACGGTTTTTCTTACTAAAAATTTTATTATATTTAAAATATTCAAACTGTTAAGAACAATTATTTAACTAAAATATAAAAAAATTATATAATATCTTTAAATAATTTTTATTTTTTAGAAGATTTAATTCCTCAAATAATACCCCGCAAATATCCCTCAATCAATTATCTTATATTTCAGGCGGTTATTTTGATATAAATTTTTGTCTCATAATGTAAATTATGTAAACTTTAATAAAAATAAGCTGCCAAAGAAAAGGAATTTTATCTGAAAAGGTAAACTTGTCTTGACGCTTAGTTTTCTTTGAGTTTAAAGACAAATCTCAGGATGAAGGAATTTTTAAAAGGTATAAATATTTCTTTTTCTAAATCAGGTGAACTTTTAATTTTAAGTTTCCTTATTTATCTGGTTCTAAGCCTGATTTGGAGACTTATTTTTAGATCTCGCCAACAAGGCAATACCTTTTCCTTTTTAAAATGGCTTTTGTTTCTTCTTGTTTTTAACCTTATTTTAGGAATAAATAATCTAAAGGCCATTTTTCAAAATAAAGTTGCCCTTACCCTTAATCTCATTTCTTTATGGATGCTTTTAAAACATTTTCTAAAAGGATTTTATCAAAATTATTACTTACCTAAAATAAAAAATAAAAATATCAACTTTATATATTTTGACTTAATAATTATATCTACTTTTATTATATTTTTTATAATTTTTTTACGTGAAGTACTCAATATAAATCTATCTTCTATCTTAACTTCTTCTGCTATTATCACTGGTGTTGTTGGACTATCCATGCAAGATACTATTGGCAGTTTAATTTCTGGGCTTTTAATTCAAATAGAAAAACCATTTAGTATTGGTGAATGGATTAAAGTAAATAATTTAGAAGGTAGGGTTGTAGAGATAAACTGGAGATATACTAAGATACAAACTATAAACTTTGATTATATTTTCATTCCCAACAATAGTATCTCTAGAGATACTCTAATAAACTATAGTAGACCTATCTCTAGAATATATAGATATATAGATGTGGGAATAAATTTTTCTATTTCACCTGTCAGGATAAAAAGCACAATTTTAGAAATCTTAAAACAAATCCCGGAAATAGCTAAAAATCCCCTGCCCAGAGTGCTTTTAATAGATTATGATAATTTTAGAATGATCTATAGAATAGGTTATTATATAGATCGTTTTGAAAAACATCGGCAGATTCAAGATAAAATCCTTTCTTCTCTCTGGTATGCTTTTAAACAAAAAAATATTTCTTTTCCCTTACCTAAACAAAACCTTATTTTTGATAGAAAAAAAGAAAAAACTTATCCTCTTGATTCTAAAATAATAAATATTCTTACTTCCTCTACCCTATTTAACAATTTTTCCAGCCAGGAAATAGAAAATTTACTTTTGCTTTCTGATCAAAGAACTTATCCACAGAATACTTTTATTTTTCAACAAGGAGATAGAAGTACTGAACTTTATTTTATTCTTAAAGGAAAAGTAGAAATAAAAACTGATAAAAAGCAAACTATTGCTGTTTTAGGGCAAGGGGATTTTTTTGGAGAAATGGCCTTACTAACTGAAGAGCCCAGAAGTGCTGATGTTTTGGCTGTAGAAGATACTCTCTGCCTGGTAATTGATAAAGAATGCTTTTCTACTTTATTAGCACACAATTTTAATTTTGTTCAAAACATAAAAAAGGTCTTTGAAGAGAGAAAAATTGATTTAGAAAAATACAAACCAAAACATCAAGCTAAAGATACTTTATGGACTATTTTTAGCAAGATATTTAAATAAAAGGAGATTTCTGAGTGAAACAAAAAATATTTTTGTTTTTAATTATTTTCTCTATTATTAGTAATCTGGTCTTGGCTTCAACTGTAAAAACAAAAAAGTCTGATTTTTCTGTCTGGCTTTATGAAGTTGGAGCTTATGATTTATTTTTGGATTCTTTAGATAATAAAGATTTAAACAACGAAAATTATTTCATATATTATTTAAACTCCTTATTTAAGGTAAAAGAATATGAAAAGATAAAAGAAGAAATTGCAACCAATCAAAATATTATTGAAAAATTTTCACCTGAAAATAAAGCCTATATATATTTAACTCTGGCTAGGGTTTTAAGAACACAAAATAATTATTTAGATTCCATTAATACCTATCTTAAGTTAATAAAAATTCTTCCTTTAAAAGAAGCGATAAAAATATTATCAACAGAAAAAAATTTAGAAGTATTATTTGAAGTAGTATTGCTAGATACTTTATGGAAATCAAATTTAGATAAGGATAAAGAAAAAGATTTTTTTCATCTTCTTGAGTTTGGATTGAAAATATGGCCTAAAAATTATCTGTTTAAAGAATTGCAAGAAGCTAGTACTAATAATAAAGCCTACGCTACTCAAGATATAAGTAAAAATGATGAATTAATGGTCATAAACTATATTTTAGCAAATTACTTAGGATTTAATGAATTAGAAAAACATTTTTTAAATAACATAGAGAATAATAAATTAAGAACTTTTTTAAGGGAAAGTTTTAATCTGGAAGAAACAAAGCAGGTATCTACGAATTTATTTAGCAATATTTTTTCCCAGGATTTAAATACCTTTAATACCCAAAAACTAGATTATTTTGATAATGAAAATTTAAATATATTTATTAAAGAACTTAAAACTAAAAATTTAACTGAAGGACTGGAATTTATAAAAAAACAATTGGAATCTTTCTTTTTAAATGAAAAAATTAAGATTAATCTCTATGAAATATATTTTTGTTATCTTATTTTTAATTCAAGATTTAATGAAGCAGCTCAAATATATACAACTTACTTTAAAGATAAAAACAACTTAAAACTTGACAGCATAGCTTTTAAACTAGATTTAATTAGCGATTTAAAATTAACCAATTATAATAAATATTCTCCTTATTTTATTATTTATTTGTTAAAGATAATGAACTATCCTCTTTCCAATTTAACCTATCCCTGGGCAGAACAATTTTTACCCTTTGAGCCTATTGGTTTTTATAAACAATTAGCAGCAAAAAAATCTCTTGATTTTTCCACCAGTTATCATTTTTCCTTTCTTTTTCCCAAAAGTTATTTGGGGCAAAAATCTTTTTTGTTCTTAGCCAAAAAAGTGCATTCTGAAAAAAATAATTCACTTGCCTGGAAGTATTTACAACAAATCGATCCTGATAAACTGGACTGGAATTCAAAAGTGGAGTTATTAAAAGCCAAAGCAGGTTTACTCATGGAGCTTAATCAAACTGAAGAGGCCTTAAGTACCTATTTAAAACTTTTATCCTTTGCTCCAAATCAGCTTTCAGTGGAAAAAAAATTAAAACTTGGATTACTGGCCCAAAGACTAAACAAGCTTTCTTTAGCAGAAAATATCTTTATAAATCTTTTGGCCCAAAAAGAATCTCTTACTACTTCCTTGCAAGCTGAAACCCTGTTTTGGTTGGCAGAAACCTATCAAATGCAGGGTTTGGAACAGGAAGCTTTAAAGAAATATCTGGAGCTAGCTTATAGTTACCCAGAAGAAAATATTTGGGCAGTTACAGCTCTTTATCGAGCTGGGCAATTGTGTGAAAAGAATAAAAACTATTCTTTGGCTAAAACTCTTTATTCTCTAGTGTTAAAACAAGCAGAGCGTAAGAGTCAAAAAGAAGCAGCTAAGGAACGACTCAAATTTTTAGAAGATAAGATAAGTTCTCCAGACAATAATATCCTGTTTCTTTTTTAATCGCCTGCTTATGAGTTAAAAAGAGAAGTAAAAGAAAACTTTTCTCCGTCAAAAAGTCCTTTATCTGTTATTTTTAGTTTAGGAATAACAGGCAAGGCTAAAAAAGAAAGATACATAAAAGCTAAGCTACCTAACCTACTTATCTTTTTTACTTCAACATCTATTTCTCTTATTTTTTTTACTACCTCTTCTGCTCTATCTAAACTCATAAGGCCAGCTAAAGGTAAGGCTAGATAGGCACAAACTTTTTGATTGACCACTACCGCCAGTCCCCCTCCCTGCTCTCTTAAAAAATTAGTAGCAACAACCATATCTTTATCATCTACCCCAGCTACAATTAAATTGTGAGAGTCATGGGCAACAGTGCTGGCTAAACTTCCCTTTTCCAGTTGTAATCCTTGCACAAAACCCAGACCAATATTTCCTGTATTTTTGTGTCTTTCTATGACTGCTATCTTTACTATATCTCTAGTTATATCAGAAACCACCCTATCATCAATTATTGTAGGTAATACCTCCTTACTATTGGTAATTATTTGATTGGGTATAATTTCAATTATTCTTATTTTATCTCCTTTTTTGGGAATATGAAAATCTTTTTCTGTTATTGGAGAAAAGTTTAATTTTTTAATCGGAAAATCTATTTTTTTATCAAATTTATGTTTCTCTAGAGATTTTCCTTTTAAAAATACCTTTTCTATTTCTAATTCCTGTAAGTCATTTACTACCACCAGGTTGGCTTTATACCCAGGCGCAATTGCTCCATATTTATTCAGCTTAAAATAACTGGCAGGATTTATGGTAACAAGTTTGATAGCTTTAACGGGATCTATTCCCAGTTGAATACATTTTTTTAAGTTATAATTTAAATGTCCATGATAATATAATTCATCTGCATGTCTATCATCAGTAACTAAAGAGATGCGTTCAGAATTAGTTTTTATAAGAGGCATTAAGCTTTCCAGGTTTTTTTCTGAACTTCCTTCTCGGATAAAAATGTGCATTCCTTTACCTAATTTTTCTTTAGCTTCCTCCAATAAGCTACACTCATGATCGCTTTTAGCTCCAGCCAAGATATAAGCATTTAATAATTTTCCAGAGAGTAAGGGAGCATGTCCATCAACCGCTAAATGTCTTTTTTGGGCTAGTTCAATTTTTTTTAACAGTTCCAAATCTCCTAAGTAAGCTCCTGGATAATTCATGACCTCGGCTAAGCCTAAAAAACGGTGCGCATGGTGAGAAAACAAGTAGTCTATATCTTCAGAGGTAAGTACTGCGCCAGAAGTTTCAAAATTACTGGCTGGAACGCAAGAAGGGGCCATAAAAAATATATCTACAGGCAAATCTTCTGTCAGTTGTAAAAAGAGTTCAATCCCTTTTCTACCCAGGACATTGGCTATTTCATGTGGATCGCACACCACACAACAGGTTCCCCACCTGGCCACCACTTTTGCAAACTCTGCAGGATTTAAAAAAGTTGATTCTATATGGATATGACTTTCCAGAAAGCCAGGAAGTAAGTATCTTCCTTCTAAATTTAAGACTTCTTTGGCTTTGTAGCCTTTTCCTAAACCAACGATAGTATCCTTATAGATAACTACGTCCTCTAAGTAAATTTCCTCTGTAAAAACATTGACTATTTTAGCCTTACTTAAAATAAGATCAGCTTCCCTTTCTCCTCTTGCCACCTCTAAAAATTTACCATATTCTTTTAACTGCATAACTTACTCCCCTTTAAGGAGGATTTAAATGAAATATATTATTTTTGAAGATTTTTCTGGAAAACCTACTCCTATTATTTTCCCGGAAAAAATTAATTACCTCGAGTTAAGAGAACAAATTCCCTATAGCAAAGTTCTTTCTGCTGGTAAAATACTTTTTAAAGAGGGTAAATTTGTTTGCTTTGATAAAGCCAAGGAACTGGGGGTTGCTGCTCAAGCTGAAGATGCCCAATTAATAGCCTCTTTGTTTTCAGAAGAAAGCTAGGGTCTGGTTTTCCATCTTCGATGGAGCCAGTACCACTGTTCTGGAAAGGAATATACCTTTTTCTCCACTGCTTGAGTATAAAAAGAGGCAATATCTTTTACTTTATCTTTTAAAGTTCCTTGAAGATTTTGAGTATCCAGAGGATTTTCTAAGTAAAACTCAAATCCTTCTCTATTTCTAACTAAAAAAGTAGGCCAGACCAAAGCTCTGGTTCGCAAAGCAATTAAAGCAGGTCCCATATTTACTGCAGCAATTTCATTTAAGAAAGGTAAAAAAATTGCTTCTTTTCTTAAACAATTGTGATCTACTAAAAAAGCAGCAAGCCCTCCTCTTTTCAATTGAGGAAAGATTTTATGAGTTACCAATCTATGTCCTACAATTTCAATATTTTTACTTTCTCTTAACTCGCCAATTAGATTAGCTAAAAATTTATTTTTGGAAAACTTTACCACTATTTGAGATTTTTTTTCTGGTAAATAATATCTGAGCACCTTTAACAATAGTTCCCAGGATCCTAAATGACCTGTTACTACTACTGCAGGACGCTTTGATTTACTTATTTTTTCTAAGTTTTCCTCATTTTTGATTTTTACTTTTTCTTTTATAAATCTATAATCTACATTTTCTAGCATTAAGGATTCAAAATAGGAGATTCCCGTATGGATAAAACTTTTTTTAGCTATACTTAAGGCTTTATTATAGTTAAAATTTAAATGCTTAATAATGGATTCTATAGCGTATTTTCTTCTTGAAGAAAGTAAGTTCCAGAGCAAAATTCCTATTTTTTCCCCATAAATTTGATAAGAGTCCGTACTTATTTTTTTAGCTATGTATTTTATAAAATTTACACTTAGGTTTTCCATATCTTATTTTCCATGTATTCTTCTAACTCTTTTTTATAATTTGAAATATCTTTATCAGACAAAGAACTTATCCAAAAGGGTTTTCCATATTTCACAATACAAGAACTAAAAGGAAGTGGCAATTCAAATTTATCCCAGGAATTAAAAGTATATTTTAAAGAACACCTTGTTCTTACAGGTATTATGGGTAATTTTAATTTATAAGCTAAATAAAATATTCCTTCTTTTATCTTATGTCTAGGACCTCTCGGTCCATCTACAGTCAAGACTATATCATTGGGATTTTTTTTAAACTCCTTTAGTAAAGACACTAAAGCTTTTACTCCAGTTTTACTACTGGAGCCTCGAGCTAATAAAAAACCAAATTTTTTCAACACCCTGGCAATAAGCTCTCCATCTCTACTTGGACTGGCCAGGGCAATGATATTTTGTTTCTGATGGAGATAGATAAGGGGGAAAATTTCCCCATGCCAAATGGAAAATAATACTTTTTGCCCTTGTTTTTTTAGGGAAAGGTAATTATCATACTCTACTCGTTGATAGCGAAGGCTCTTCCCCCAGACTTTGACCAGAGGGGGTAAAAGGGAAGTTATTAGGTCTAGTTTATTCATATTATTATCTCATAAAAACAGGAGTAAGTTATGGAGATAAAAACCATTGAATGTCAAGGCTTACCTTGTCCTAAACCAGTGCTTAAAGTAAAAGAGTTTTTGAATCAAAGCCAGGAAAAGGAATTTATAGTAATAGTGGACAATAAAGCAGCTCAGGAAAACGTTTCTCGTTTTTTAGCCCAGCAAGGATATGAAGTAATTGATACAACTGTTCAGGATAATGAAATTAAATTAAGAGTAAAACAAGCAAAAGAAAGCAAGAATGTTTTAGATGTATCCCAAAATACAGATAATACTTTGATTTTTATAACCAAGAATAGATTGGGAGAAGGTAGTGAAGAATTGGGAAAGGGACTGATAAAAAATTTTATCTCCACTTTAAAGGAAATGAGCAATCTATGGCGTATAGTTATGGTAAATAGTGGAGTAAAATTAGCTACAAAAGATAGTCCAGTTCTTTCTCAACTAAAGGAATTAGAAGAAAAAGGAGTTTCAATTTTAGTTTGTGGAACATGTTTAAACTATTATAACTTATTGGAAGAAAAAGAAGTTGGTGATACCACTAATATGTTAGATATTATCACTAGTTTAGAAATAGCAGATAAGGTTATTACTATATGAATACTATTAATATTGGCCAGATATCTTATCTTAATGTCTGGCCTTTTTTTTATTTTTTAAAAAAAGAAAATCATCCTTATCATATTAATTTTATAGAAGATCATCCAGCTAAATTAAATGATCTACTCTTAAAACAAGAGATAGATCTGGCTCCAGCCTCTTCTTTTGAATACTTATTACACAGTGAAGAGTATTTTTTACTTCCGGACTTAAGTATCAGCGCCCTGGAAAAAGTTAAAAGCGTACTTTTTTGTTCTCCTGTGCCTTTGGATAATTTGTCAGAATACTTAAATAAAAATCAAAAAACAGTATTGTTAACTTCAGCTTCTGCTAGTTCCATAAATTTATTAAAAATTTTATGGAATTTTTATTGGCAATTACCAGAAGTAGATTTTAGATTTAAAGAACCTGGGAAAGATTGGCAAGGAGATTGTCCTTTTTTAGAAATAGGAGATCTGGCTTTTGAATTGTACTTACACTCTCCTAAAAATTTATTTATCTATGACTTGGCCCAGGAATGGCACTCTTTTACTGGCTTGCCTTTTATTTTTGCCCTCTGGATAGTGAGTAAAAGGGCTTTAGAAAAATTAGAAACCATTCTTGACTTAAAGGAAAAGCTTATCTCTTATAAACAAAAAATAAAAAAGAATTATTTAGAGTTAAGTAAAAAAATAAATTCTAGATTTTCTACTCAAGAAATAGCTAATTATTGGCAGACTATGGATTACGATTTAACTGCTGAGCATAAAGCAAGTATTTTACTTTATGCTCACTATCTTTGGAAATTAAATTTAATACCAGGGATACCTGGTTTAAAATTTATTTAGGGTTTCAATTTTTCAAAATTTTCTTCTTTTCCTACAATAGCTAAAACATCTCCCTTTTTAAGCTTTTGATCAGCTCTAGGGACAAAGGTATATTCTTTTCCACCTTTATGTTTTATAGCAATAACCTGTAGGCCATACTGATTGGTTAAATCCAAATCTCTAAGAGTTTTTCCTTCCCAGTTTTCAATAACTATTTCCTTAAGTAAAATAGCCTTGCCCATGGGTAAGTAGTCAATCAGCCCGGGTACTACTAGACTTCTAGCCAGTTGCTCTGCAGCAAAGCGTTCAGGGAAAATGACATGGTCTACCCCTATTTTTAGTAATAACTTTTCATGGTCATCACTAATGGCTTTACACCAGATATCAGGCGCTCCCAATTCTTTTAAGTATAAAGCGATTAAAATACTTGCTTCCATAGAATGACCAACACTAATAATAACATGATTGAGTTCAGCAAATCCAAGTTGAGCAAGAGCGTCTTTATCTGTTGCATCAGCCTCATAGGCTTGAGTTAATACATCTTGAGCACGTTTGATACGTTCTGGTCGATTGTCCAGACCTACGACATTATGCCCCAGTCCTACCAGGGCTTTGGCTAAATAAAAACCAAACTTTCCCAATCCAATAACACCTATTTCAAACTTGGCCACTTATTTTCCTCCTAACCTATGAGTAAACTATTTTCTGGCCATTTAAACCTCTCCTGGGTTTGCCAGCTTTGCAAAAGAGTTAAAAACAAAATAGGACCTAACCTACCTATAAACATAAGTAAAATGATTATACTTTTTCCAAAAGGAGTTAAATTAGGCGTAAGTCCGGTGGAGAGTCCTACAGTACCAAAAGCTGAAACCACTTCAAAGAGAATTTCTATAAACCTTCCCTTACTTAAGTGATGGGGCATATCTCCCCCTTCAGTGGCAAGTAAAATAGCAGTAGCTAAAAAAACAATAGATAAAGCAAAAATAATTAAGGTTAAAGCCTTATTTAAACTTTTTTCTTCCAGGGCGTATTTGCCAATTACACATTGTTTTCTGCCAATAAGATTAGACCAACCAAAAGCAATTAAAGTACGAAAAGTCGTGGTTTTAATACCCCCAGCACAAGATCCAGGAGAACCACCAATAAACATAAGAAAAATCATAATAAATAAAGATAAATTGGTCATTTTACTGATATCAACGCTATTAAATCCAGCGGTTCTACACGTAATGGATTGAAAAATAGAGCTAATTATTCCTTTCGTAAAATCAAAATTAGAGTCTGAGTGGGCAAAGAACTCAGCTATAAAAATTAGAATTGAACCAACTACTATTAACCAAAATGTTGTTTCTAAGACTGTATTAGTATGCCAGCTTAGCTTATCTTTTTTTAAATTTACTTTTTTTATTCTCTTTTCGTATAGTTCTAAAATTACAGCAAAACCCAATCCACCCAAAATAATTAAAATCATAAACACTAAATTTATAGGTATATTGGAACTATATTCCATCAAACTAGAAGAAAATAAAGAAAATCCAGCATTACAAAAAGCAGAAATTGAATGAAATAAGGCAGAAAAAGGAGTAAACTTTGTAGGTTCTAAAAGATACAAAATAAAAGCCCCACTAAATTCAATAGCTAAAGTAAAATTTAACATTTTTATTAAAAAAGAGCCTAAGTGGAAAGTGGGATCGTGTAAGAGAGACTGTCCTACAGCAATTCTATCAGTAATAGAAATTTTTTTTCTCCAGAGATAAAATACCAAACTGGTATAACTCATAATACCTAAACCGCCAAGCTGGATAAGTACCAGAATAATACTTTGACCAATGGGAGAAAAAAAAGACCCTGTATCCACTACAATTAGACCTGTTACACAGGTAGCAGAGGTAGCTGTAAATAAAGCATCCAGCCAGGATATGGATGTACCCTTTAGGCTAAAGGGCTGATGAAGTAAGACTGTACCCAGCAAAATGGTTAAGGCAAAGAAGTAAACAGGTAAGGCAAAGGGAGAAAAAAACTTTTTTTTCATCTTTAATTTCAATATTTTTAGATGGGCTGGTTTAATCTTCTGTTGCTAATTCTTAACCTTTTCTACAGTTAAAAGCAAATAAAAAAGCCTATCCTTATTTTGCTTAAGGATAGGCTTAAAAACAATTTATTAAAATTTGAGCTTAGCCCAAGCTATTCACTAATTTGCGTAGCTTAGAAACCTTGCGAGCAGCATTCTTCCAATGAAGAACCCCTTTTTTGGCAGCTTTATCAATTACAGAAGTTGCAGTGCGTAAGATCTGCTCTGCCTGCTCTTTGTTATTTTCAGCAACAACTAAGCGAACTTCTTTTATAACATTTTTTACCCTAGTCTTCACAGCCTTGTTTCTAGCTCTTCTTTTAAGACTCTGTCTGTGCCTCTTGATTGCAGACTTGTGATTAGCCAAGTTTACACCCTCCTTAAATTTTCTCTAGTTTTATTAAATTTTTATTAACCTTTTTTGCTGGCTTAACCAATAAATTATACCTGCAGGGCTGCAAAATCAGCCACAACCCTCAGCCTATTAGTAAGATATTGCAAAAGGGTCAAGCGATTTTTTCGTAGATTTTCGTCTTCTACCATTACCATAACCTTATCAAAAAAACTATCAATAAAAGGTTTAATTTCTAACAATAAACCAAAGATATACTTATAATTTTCCTTACTTAAAGCCTCGTCTAAGTCAGTCCCTATGGTTTTGATTTTGGAAAATAGTTCTTTTTCCTCTTTTTCCTGTAAAAATTCTTCTTTTATTTCAGAGAAGAATTCATCTGTACCTGCCTGTTTTTGAATGATGTTGGCCACTCTTTTAAAGGTAAGCACTGCTGGTTCAAAATATTCTTCCTGGGAAAATTCTTTTAAGGCCTCAAGTCGTAAAAAAGCATTATAAATATCATCAAAACCAGCACCTAAGGTAGCTTCTACTATTCTGGTGGCATAGCCCTTATCCTGCCAGAAATATTTTAACCTTTGCCCTAGAAATTCTTCCAAGGAAGCAAAAAGTTCTTTTTGGGAAACTTTGAACTTTATGCCTTGCTCCTGATATTGTCTATAGACTTCTTCCATTAACTCTGTAAGAGAAATCCTTAACTGAAAATGTAAAATCAACTGGATTATTCCCAGAGCTGCCCTTCTAAGTCCATAGGGGTCAGAGGCACCTGTAGGTATAATCTTTAATCCAAAACATCCTACCAAATTATCCATTTTGTCTATAAGGCTTAAAAGGGCTCCGCCTTTACTTGAAGGTAGTCCTTTTTGTCCTTTGGGTAGGTAATGTTCATAAATGGATGTTGCTACAAATTCCTTTTCTCCTTTTTTACGAGCATATATACCTCCCATAATGCCTTCTAATTCAGGAAACTCCCCTACCATTTCTGAAACCAAATCACATTTGCATAAAAGGGCTGCTCTTTTCAAATCTTCTTTATTTTCAGGGATAAGCTTTTCTCCTATCCAGCTAGCTAACCTTTCCAATCTTTTAACTTTATCTCCCATATACCCCAATGGTTCTAAGAAGGTAACTTTATTTAATTTTTCTAGCCAAATAGAAAAAGAACTCTTTAAATCTACCTGCCAAAAAAACTTGGCATCTTCTAATCTGGCTTTGAGAACCCTTTCCCAGCCCTTTTGTACTATGGATAGATTTTTAGGTTCCAGGTTTATTACTGTCAAAAAATAAGGTAATAATTTCCCTTTTTTATCTTTTACTCCAAAGCTTTTTTGATGGGTTTCCATACTGGTTAATAGTACTTCTTCAGGTAAGTCCAAAAACTTATCTTCAAATTTTCCCAAGACAGGTTTGGGATATTCAGTTAAAAAACTCACCTCTTCCAGTAAGCTATCTTTCCAGACAATAGAGCCACCTACCTGAGCAGCCAATTTGTTGGCTTGCTCTTGGATAATTTTAACTCGTTCCTGAGCATCAAAAATTACTTTTCCCTGTTGTTGTAAGATTTCTTTAAATTTTCTGGAGCTTTCCACTGTAAAAGGTCCACTGCCCATTACCCTGTGTCCAAAAGTAAGGTTACTACTTTGTAAATCTGCTAACTCAAAAGAAATTATTTCCTTTTCTAATAGGGCCAACAACCAGCGAATAGGACGGCCAAAGGTAAAACTGTCTGCCCAGCGCATTTTTTTAGGAAAAGAAAGGGAAGAGATAATTTGAGGACAGATCTGGCTTAAAATTTGAGAGGTCTTTTCTCCCCCTGTTTCTTTTTTTACAGCAATATATTTACCTCTGGGCGTATCCACTTCATACAAATCTTCAGGTCTAACTCCTTGAGACTTTGCAAAACCTTCTCCAGCTTTGGTTAGCCCTCCTTCTGTGGTTTTGGCAATTTTTAGAGGAGGACCAATAATTTCCACCACTTCCTTGTCTTGAACAAGGGCTAAATCCTCAATTTCTACAATTATACGTCTGGGAGAAGCATAAGACTGTACAGAAGAGAAATTTATCTTTTTTTCTTTTAAATTTTTATTAAACAAATCTATTATTTCCTGCTGTAATGAATTTAAAAAACGAGCAGGCATTTCTTCTATTCCAATTTCTAAAATAAAATGAGCCATTATAACCTCCTACTTATTTAACAAAGGATAACCCAAATCTTCTCTTTGTTTGGCATATAATCTAGCTATTTTAGAAGCAAGTTTTCTTACTCTAGCAATAAAGGTAGTTCTTTCTGTAATAGAAATAGCTCCTCTGGCTTCTAAAAGGTTAAACAAATGGGAACATTTTAAGCAATAATCATAAGCTGGCCAAAGTAAATTATTCTCACATAAATTCAAACACTCTTTTTCACAGGCATCAAAAAAACTAAAAAGCATATCTACATTACTGTATTCAAAATTGTAGCGAGAATGTTCTATCTCTCCCTGTAAATGTACATCGCCATAAGTAACTTTATCATTCCATTTAAGCTCATATACCGACTCTTTTTCTTGTAAATACATGGATATTCTTTCCAGGCCATAGGTGATTTCTACACTAATTGGATCTAAATCTATTCCTCCTACCTGCTGAAAATAGGTAAACTGGGTTATTTCCATACCGTCTAACCATACCTCCCAGCCTAACCCCCAGGCTCCTAAAGTGGGAGATTCCCAGTCATCTTCTACAAAACGAATGTCATGTTCGCTGGGATCTATTCCTAAAGCTTTGAGGCTGTTTAAATATAAATCTATCACATCTTTGGGAGAGGGTTTTAAAATAACCTGAAATTGATAATAATGTTGTAGTCTGTTGGGATTTTCACCATAGCGACCATCAGTAGGTCTTCTAGAAGGCTCCACATAAGCTACTCTCCAGGGTTCTGGACCTATAACACGTAAAAAAGTAGCTGGATTAAATGTACCTGCTCCAACTTCCACATCATAGGGTTGTTGAATTAAACACCCTGTATCAGACCAGTATTTTTGTAAAGTCAAAATAACTTTCTGAAAATTCATACTAACTCTCCTACTAAGTTAAATTGCTAGTTGTAAATGATATTGGGAAAAATTATTTACTATTTCATAACAGGTATGTTTTAAATTTACATCTAAATTCCACTTTATCCAGTCTTTAGGAGTAGAAAAAGCTATAGTTTTAAGTGTTTTTAAGGTTGCAATGGGCACTCTAATAAAATTATCTTTTTTACAATACATACAAAAAAATCCACCATCTTTAAAAGAAAAAAAAGTCTCTTTTTCCCACATAATATTTCTTTTGCATTTAAGACAACTATCAAAGAGAGGCAAATAGCCAAGATTAAATATTAAACAAGTTTTGAAAAGTAAAGGAAAAAAACTTATATCTTCTGTTTCTTCAATAGAATATAAAAAATCTTTTAAAAACAGATATACTTGCTTAAACTCTTCTTGAGAAATTCTTATTTTTTCTAAAAAATTTAAACTATTAACAACAACCCCTATTTTTTTTTTATCTTGTTTAATTAAAGAAAAATTTTCTATTAAGCTAGCTTCTTGTAATATATAATACCCTTTTTTTTTGTTTTCTATTTTACCACAAAGTATATTTAAAATATCCAAGCAACCACAAAATCTACGTTTGCTTTTCAATCCTCCAAAAGCAAAGTATGTCTGCAAACCTTTATTAGGTGAAAATACTTTTAACCATAAATCATATTCTCTAAACTTTCCCTTTTTTAAAATAATAAAATTTTCTATATAATCCATAAAGTGGTGCTATTCAGCAGTAAATTTTAAAGTTTTAACTTGCCCTGCTTCTGCCTCTAAGGGATACTCTTTCCCATCCAAGATTAATTTTACTCCACCAGCATTACCTAATTTTACTTCTAAAAAGGAATTATAATTTAAAACTATCTTTTCACCTGGATATAAAAATACTTCTCTGTTTTCATCATCCACTTTTGCCAATACCCAGCATTTGTCTGTAGAAATTATCTCTAAAGAATGTTTGGGAGAAATAAGAGAACTATTATTATCTTCTAATTTAGGAAGTACAATAGAAGAATTAACTGAAGTATTATTTTTATTTTGAGCTATAATATTTTTTTCTTCTTTTTCATTATTATCTTTATTATCTTCCCTTTTTAATTCTTGTATGGAATTATTTTTGCTAACAATATTACTTCCTTTAACTACATTAGTGTTTTGACTCAAAGTTTCTTGTTGTGATAAAGATGATTGTTCTATTTCTTTATCTGAACTATTCTTTATCAAACTTTTTATTCCCAATACTAAAATGAATAATAAAATTAAAACAATAATTGCTATTAGCCAAAAATTTTTACGTTCCTGTTTTACTGTAGTGGGCAGACTATCAATATCTTCTATTTTATTATTTAGTTCATAAATAGAGGCATACTCCTCACCTATTTTTTTCCAATCTAGGCCTAAAAATCTGGCATAGGACTGGATAAAGCTTTTTGTATATACAGGGTGAGGTAAAATATTTTCATTTCCTTCTTCTATAGCCTTTAAAATATAAATACTTACTTTAATATTATCATGGATATCCTTTAAGTCCAAATTTTTACTTTGTCTTGCTTCTTGTAGTATTTGACCTATTTCTTTTAAAGTCATATCCCCAAGCCTTCCTGTTAAAGGTTTACTTCTATTACAGCCTTTTTCCTAAGGTCATTTATAAAAGAAGAATATATTTCTTCAAATTTCTTTTCATATATTTTTTCTCTAATCTCTGCTTTTACTTTTTCTAAACTTTTAGTACTTCCGCTTTTTTTACTTACTAACTGTAAAATAATCCACTTTTTATTAAAATAAAAAGGTCTACTTATTTCTCCCTCTTTTAAATTAACTACAAATTCTTTCCAGTCCTCGTTTAAGTTGCTCCAAGCTACTTCTCCCAGATCTCCTCCTTCAGTTATGTTTGGACCAACAGAATATTTTTGCACAGCTTCAAGAAAAGAGATTTGATTATTTAAAATCTTTTCATATACTTCTTTAGCCTCTTTTTCTGTAGCAGATACTAAAGCTCTTAAATGTACTGTTTCTTCTTCTTTATACTTATTTTTATGCTTATTATAGTAGTCTTCTATTTCTTTGTCAGTAACAACTACTTTTCTTTTAACCATAGCTCCCAAAACTCTATGTTTTAGCATATTAAATTCTACTTTTTTATAAAATTGCTCATAGGTAATACCTTCTTTTTTAAGTTCCTTTTTAAATTCTTCCATGGATAATCCACTTTTTTTTCTCAACTCGTTAATATAATTTTCTACTTCTAGTTTAGAAATTTCTATTTCATACTTAGATGCAAATTTTTTTATTAAAATGTCGTTAATCATATCATTCAAAATTTTCTTCTTTAACTCATAAATAGCTATTTTATCTTTATCTGTTAGCTGCTTGCCTTTAAAATTTTCTAAAAAAGGCTTAATCCTATTATTTAAATCAAATAAAGTTATTATTTCTCCATCCACAGTTGCTACTATCCTATCAACTGTCTCCATAGCAAAAGAATAAGAAGAGAAAATTGTAAAGATTAACAGGCACAGAACAAACTGTTTTTTCATTATTTATTTCTCCTTTATTAATACAGAACTTATTTTAATATCAGATTCTTTCAACTTATCTATAAACCAATCTTGTAAAAAGTTATTTATTTTTTGTTGAATTATATTTCTTTCTATAATTGGGTAAGCCTCAATTGGCTTTAAATATCTTGGACTTTCTTTTTTCTCAATGAATAGTAAATAAAATCCCTTTTTATCGTTTTTTATATTACTAAAACTATCTTCTGAAGTAGGCTTAATCAGATCAAGCCAAAATTGAGGTATTTGGTTCAAAGGTAAATTATATTCTTTAACTATCACGCCTGGATAAACTTTTTTTACTTCTTCTATAGATATTTTTTTATTTTTAATATTTATTAACTTATCTTTATCTAAAGAATAAAAGGAAACAAATTTTACCATTTCTCCGATATAAAAATCTTCAATATTTTTTTTATAATATGCTTCTAGCTCTTTTATATCTATTTTTATTTTAGGTTTTACAATAATATTTATAAATTTATCAATAGTTAATTTCATTCTTAAAAAATCTCTCCAGCTATCTATATCAATGTATTCTTCTACTAATATTTTTTCAAATTCTCCTGGTGGATAATCAGATCTTATTTTTTCTTCTTCTTTTTTTACTTCTTCTTTTGTAACTAACATGTTTTTATTTTTTAATTCTTCTTTTACTAGCTCATAAAAAAATAAATTTAATAGCTCTTTTTTATACTCGTCTTTGATTTTATTTAAAGTTGAAAAGTTATCTGCATATTCTAAATGGGTAAAATCATACTTTTTTTCTAAATCCTCCAAATAAATCTTATTGCCATTTATAATAGCAACTACGCCTGGTTCAAAAGAAGAAGAACAGGAAACAATGAATATTAACAAAGTAAATACTATTTTTAGCATAATAGATATTTTTCTAACTCCTTTATTTTTTTAGAGAAAAACTCTAAGGATGTAATATCTTTATTTTTTAAAATTTTTACTTCTCCTGTAGGTAAAAATTGAAATTGACTATTTTTGTTTAACCATTCAATTATTTTACTTACATCAAAAGATAGGCTGTTTTCATCCCACTTGATCAAGCATTCTGTATTTTTGATATTTATCTTTTTTATCTTTAATTTTCTTGCAGTATTCTTTAGGTTTATAAGAGTGATAAAGTTAGAAAATTCTTCAGGAAAATCTCCAAATTTATCTTTGATTTCTGTTAACACATCATCTTTTACCATGTTATTGCTAACTAGTCGTTGATAATAATGTAACCTTTCTTTTTCATCTTCTATATAATTGTTAGGTATGTAAGCAGGTACATTTACTTCTATCTCTGGATCTACTTTCTCGGTTATCTTTTCTCCTTTTAGACGCTTTACTTCATCATTTAACATTTCTAAAAATAAATCCAATCCCACTTTGCCTATATTACCACTCTGGGCTTCTCCTAAAATATTACCTGCTCCTCTAAGGCGTAAATCCTCCATGGCCAAGTGGAATCCTGCTCCCAAATAATCTAAGGCCAGAATAACCTGCAATCTTTTTTTACTTTTAGCAGGCAGTACTTGTAAATTGGGAACTAAAAAATAGGCAAAAGCCTGTTTTTCTGACCGCCCTACTCTCCCTCTCAACTGGTAAAGCTGTCCTAATCCAAAAAGGTGAGCGTTGTCTACCACTAAGGTATTGGCATTGGGAAAGTCCAAACCAGACTCAATAATGGAAGTACAAACCAGGATATCCACGTCCTTTTGCCAAAATCTGTGCATTACTTCTTCCAGTTTTTTCTCTGACATTTGTCCATGGGCTATCTCTACCCTTGCTTGAGGAACCAACTTTTTTATTTCTTCAGCTACTCTACTAAGACCACGTACCCGGTTATAAACCCAGAAAATCTGGCCTTGTCTGGTAAGTTCAAATTCAAGAATATTTTTTAAGACTTTCTTATTGCGCTCTAAAAGTTGAGTTTTAACTGGTTTTCTTTCTGGTGGAGGAGTTTCAATTACGCTTAGCTCTCTAATTCCAGATAAAGAAAGTTGTAAGGTTCTAGGTATGGGAGTGGCAGTTAGAGTTAATACATCTAT
Organism: Desulfonauticus sp.; assembly: GCF_055126295.1. Lineage (NCBI taxonomy): Bacteria > Pseudomonadati > Thermodesulfobacteriota > Desulfovibrionia > Desulfovibrionales > Desulfonauticaceae > Desulfonauticus > Desulfonauticus sp. The sequence continues at coordinate 26,442 of NZ_JBSRHE010000011.1, forward strand.
TTCTTTTTTTATCTGTTTTAATTTATCCTTATGCCGAACTCCAAAACGCTGCTCTTCATCTAAAATCAATAAAGACAATCTGGGGATTATCACATCCTTGGAAAGTAAACGATGCGTTCCAATAAGAATATCCACTTTGCCAACTTTTGTTTGTTCCAATATTTTTTTCTGTTTACTTGGCTTGACAAAGCGACTTAGCATCTCCACGGAAACCCCAAAGGGTTCCATTCTTTTTTTAAAATTTTGATAATGTTGCTCAGCTAAAACAGTAGTAGGACAAAGTAAACAAACTTGATATCCATTTTGAACGGCTCTAAAAGCTGCTCGCATGGCTACTTCTGTTTTCCCAAATCCCACATCTCCACAAACTAATCTATCCATAGGAGTATCTTTATCCATATCCTTTAAAACTTCTTCTATGGCTCTGGCTTGATCCGGGGTTTCTTCAAATCCAAAGCTAGCTTCAAATTCATAATAATCCGCATCTAAAGGAGCATATCTAAATTTTTTTATAACTTTTCTATAAGCATACATTTCAACCAGATCTTTTGCTATCTTGGCAACTTCCTTCTGCACTCTGTTTTTACTTTTTTGCCAGTTACTGCTACCCAGCTTATCTAAAGCAGGACTAGAGCCTTCTGGACCTTTATATTTTTGAATTAAATTTATCTTTTCAACAGGCAGATAAAGTTTATCTTCATTGGCATAAATAAGAAGTAAAAATTCTTTTATACGGTTATCTATTTTTAAAGTTTGTAATCCTTTAAAAAGACCTAACCCATAGTCTCTATGTACAATTAAATCATTTTCTTCTAACTTATCGTAATTTTTAAGGCCTTTAAAATTTTTAATTTTTACACTTTTGCTTGGCAGTAATATGTTTTCGCTTAAAATTAATAAATTATCCCAGGATAAAGCATACCCTGATTTTATATTAGATTTAACTACAAATATTCCTTTTTCATCCAAATTGTATTTATCTTTTATTTTTATTTGTTCTGAGCTAAAAATTTTTAAAAACTTTTTTATTGCAGATTCACTTTTAAAGGAAAATATAATTTGTCTATATTCATTAGACCACTGAAGAATTTTTTCCTTTAAGGCTTTTATAGGTCTGATTTTTTCTTCTGGTTTCCAAAAGATATCTTCATAAGTGGAAAATTTTTCTTCTCTTAATTTAAAGTCATATTTCTTTTCTGTATGAAGATAAGGAAAAAATAATTTATTTTCATTTGTTAAAACATTCTTTAATTCTGCAGATTGAAAAAAAATATAAATATATGGCAATTTTTTATTCTGACAAAAACTATTAACCTCTTCCTGTTTTTCTTTTAAATTAAAAGAAAAGGATTCTGATTGGGGGATAAATAAAATTTTGTTCTGAGAATAAGACAGAAGAGATTGAGAATTTTCAAAACATAACCCCCAAAAACCTTTTCCTTCTTCCAGGGAAGTTAATTCACCTGTTTTCTTTAAATGCACTAATTTAGAATTTGCTTGAGAAGAAAATCGGGCAAAGGGAATAATTTCAGCTGATGAAGAAAATTTTATGGAAGTTTGCATTAAGGGTTCAAAAAAGCGAATTTGTTCCACATTATCGCCAAATAATTCTATACGCAGCGGATAAACATAATTCTGACTATAAATATCCAGAATATCTCCCTTTAAGGCAAATTCTCCCTTAGCAGTTACTTGCTTTACTCTAGTATATCCTTTATCAATCAGCCATTGAAGAAAAAAATCTAAATCCAGTTCATCCCCCACTTGAATGTCAAAAATATAATTATTTAAAGACTCCAGAGGAGGAAATCTTAGTAAAAAAGTGGATAAAGGGATAAAAACAAGCTTGGGATAATTATTTAGTAAAAAATATAGACCTTTTATACATTCAGAAAAAAAATTTGTATCCTCTTTTTGAGTTAAAAAGCTAGGAAAACAAAAAATTTTTTCTTTGTCTAAAAATAATTGGCTTAATTCAAAATACTCACTATAATTATCTGTATCATCTATAATGAAAAAAACATCTTTCTTTTTTTTAAGGATAAATTCACTTGCTATTCTTATCTGGGATGCTTTACCTGTTGAAGCTATGATAGTGTCTTTTTTAGATAAAATTTCTTTTATATTCATAGAAAAAAATTATAAAATATTAAAGCCGCCCTTTAAAGAGCGGCTTTAATAAATATACTTTTATGGTTTTCTTATACCTGAGATAATTCTTCTTTTTCTTGCTTACTTAACAACTTATCTAAATCTAAAAGTATCAATAATCTATCGTTAAGTTTTCCCACACCTTTTATATATTCTGATTCTACTCCAGCTACAACAGGAGGAGGAGCTTCTACTGTATCTTTAGATATTCTCAAGACTTCAGATACTGAATCTACAATAAAACCTACTGTCATATCATTTATTTCAATTACAATTATTCTAGTGTGCTTATCCTTATCTTTTATAGGTAAATTAAACCTTTTGCGTAAATCAAGAACAGGAATAACTCTACCCCTTAAATTAATTACTCCTTCTACAAAATTAGGAGCATTGGGTACTTTGGTGATGGTTAACATCCTGATAATTTCCTGAACTTTCAAGATATCAATTCCAAATTCTTCTTCTCCTAAATGAAAAGTAACTAGCTGCAATATTTCTTTTTCTTGCTGCTGTTCTTTTGAACTCATTTTCATTCTCTCCTTGGCCTTTTAGACCTGTTAACTTTTTTCCTAATTTTTTAACCGAAAATAAAGAGTTGTCAAACCTTTCCTCCATCTGTATAAAGGAAGAAATTTGAAGGAGGAGATGCTAAATGGGTAGTTTTTTACCTGAAGAGCAAGAATTTACCCTGGAAGAACAAATCAAAGCCTTAGGAGATGAAGAACTTTTAGACTTTTGGGAAGAAACTCATTTTTTTAACAAAACTTTAGAAGGTGAAGAAGAGCGCTTACTTACAAAAGTAAACTATGAAGTTCTTATTCTAAAAGAATTGAAGATTAGAAGCTGCAAGCGTATTTTAGACAAATAGCTGCTAGCTGGCAAAAGCATAGAGAAATAAAAAAGCCCGCTAAAAAGCGGGCTTTTGATTTTTAGTAGGTTCTTATTTAGCCTAGTATTTCTTAGGACGAGCGTGGTTTACCTTTAAATTACGGCCACCCAGTTCTGTGCCGTCAAGCTTTAAAGCATCTTCTGCACCACTTTCCATTTCCACAAAACCAAAACCTCTGGATCTTCCGGTTTCTCTATCTGTAATAATCTTGACAGAAGAAACCTCTCCGTACTGAGAAAAAAGATCCATAAGTTCTTGCTCTGTGGTCCTCCAAGGTAAATTCCCAACATACAAATTAGCAGACATAAAACAAAACTCCAAAAAAACTAAAAAGTTAACCCGCCTTTCGCCGCAAACTCACCCACTGAGTTTAAAAAACCTCAACGAAAGGTAATTTTCTCCTTACACTTTTTAAAAATCCTGGCAAGCTTTTTTTTAGATTATTTTTAAGGTTAGATATTACAAAAATGTCTAATTTCATAGAAATGAAAAAAATAAAAAACCCGCTAGAAAGCGGGTTTTTTATCGTCCAGTTTTAATTATTTTCTAATATTTTTTAGGACGGGCGTGATTTACTTTTAAACCTCGACCTTCCAGTTCTGTACCGTCAAGCTTTAAAGCATCTTCTGCACCACTTTCCATTTCCACAAAACCAAAACCTCTAGATCTTCCAGTTTCTCTATCTGTAATAATTTTTACAGAAGATACTTCTCCGTACTGAGAAAAAAGATTCATAAGTTCTTGCTCTGTGGTTCCCCAAGGTAAATTTCCTACATACAAATTCGTAAACATAAAAACTCCAAAAAATAAAATGTTAATACCTTCCGTTGGGAACTCACCTACTGAATTCTAAAAAACATCAACGAAAGCAGATTTATTTACTTACATTTTTTATTTATCCTGGCAAGTTATTTTTTCATTTTTTTTAAAAAATTATTCTTTAATTCGTTTTATTTTTGCACCTACCTGATTTAATTTAACTTCCATATTTTCATATCCCCGATCTAAATGGTAAACTCGCCTTACTTCTGTTTTTCCCTTTGCTGCTAAACCTGCCAGTACCAAAGAAGCGCTAGCCCTAAGGTCTGAAGCCATTACTGGAGCTCCTTTTAGGGCTTTTACCCCTCTAATAAAAGCTGTATCCTTGCTTAATCTGATATCTGCTCCCAGGCGTACCAACTCCAAAACATGCATAAATCTATTTTCAAAAATAGTTTCTTTAATAGTACCAGCACCCTGGGCCAAACACATCAAGGCCATGATTTGAGCCTGCATGTCTGTAGGAAAGCCAGGATAAGGGGCAGTAATGACATCCACGCTTTTAATTTCTTGAAAAGGTTTCACCTTTACTTTGTCCTGGTCTAAAATTTCAAATCCTACTCCCATATCTGTTAATTTACTCATTACTGCATCTAAGCTGTGAATAGGACATTGATTTAAGATTAATTCTCCTTGAGTAATGGCTGCAGCTACCATATAGGTGCCAGCTTCTATGCGATCAGACATTATTTTATATTCTTTGGCCTTTAAATTTTTAACGCCTCTAACCTTAATAATACTTGTTCCATGCCCTTTAATATCAGCTCCGCAATGAATCAAAAAATTAGCCAGATCTACTACCTCTGGCTCTCTGGCTGCATTTTCTAAAATAGTTTCACCTTCTGCTAAAACAGCAGCCATGAGTAAATTTTCAGTTCCTCCTACTGTGGGAAAATCAAAGTAAATATGGGCGCCTTGCAATTTTTTACATCTTCCCAGGATATAACCTTCTTCCAGGGTAAAAGAAGCTCCCATTTTTTCTAAGCCTTTTAAGTGTAAATCCACTGGTCTGGCTCCAATGGCACATCCTCCAGGCAAAGCCACCTTTGCCTCGCCTAAGACAGCTAAAAGAGGACCCAAACACAAAATAGAGGCTCGCATGGTGCGCACCAGATCATAAGGAGCTTCAGGCTTTAAGGCGTGAGGAGTTATTCTTATACTTTTTTCCTTTTTTTCTACTTCACATCCCAGATGTTCAAGGAGATTTAGAGTGGTCCTAATATCTCTTAATTGAGGTACATTAAAAAAAGTACACCCCTTTTCCACCATTAATGAAGCCATTAAAATGGGTAAAGCCGCATTTTTAGCACCACTTATGGTGATTTCACCTTTTAAAGGATATCCGCCTTCTATTACCAGTTTGTCCATAATTTCTACCTCAAAAATGAATATTTCTCTTGACTTTGAGGAGCTATATAGGGCATTTAGAGTTTATGCAATCAAGAAATTTTCCCTTTCTTTTTTCCTTTTACTACTTTTTTTATTTTTGTGTAAAGTTAGGGTCTGGTGGCTAATACCACCTTAAGGGAGGAGTTTAAGCCACAGGCCCTAAAAGCCTGTGGCTTTTTTTTTAAATTTTAAAAAGAGGGAGGCTAAAATGTTGTATGATGTGGAAAGGGAAACCATGCCCAGGGATGAGCTGGAGGAACTCCAGCTTAGAAAACTTAAATATCTGGTAGAAAAAGTATATTATAATGTCCCCTTTTATTCCCAGAAGTTTAAAGAACTGGGAGTAAAGCCTGAACACATAAAATCCTTAAAAGACCTCAAGTACTTACCTTTCACTGAAAAACAGGACCTGCGCAATAACTATCCTTTTGGACTTTTTGCTGTACCTAAAGAAAATGTGGTTAGAGTTCACGCTTCTTCCGGGACTACAGGTAAGGCTACTGTGGTGGGTTACACTAAAAGAGATATTCAGATCTGGTCTGAACTTATGGCCAGATCCTTTGTAGCTGCAGGAGTTACCAGAAGAGATGTAGTCCATAATGCCTATGGTTATGGTCTTTTTACTGGTGGCTTGGGAGTTCATTATGGAGCGGAAATGTTGGGAGCAACCATTGTTCCTGTATCTGGTGGAGCAACTAAAAGACAGGTTATGCTCATGAAAGACTTTGGCTCCACTGTTCTTTGTTGTACTCCATCTTATAGCCTTTATCTTTATGAAACCGCCATTGCCCAGGGTATTGAGGTAAAAGAATTAAAATTACGGTTGGGGATTTTTGGAGCAGAGCCCTGGACAGAAGAAATGCGTTTAGACATCCAGAAAAAATTCAATATCAAAGCCCTGGATATCTACGGCTTATCTGAAATTTTAGGTCCAGGAGTGGCCATAGAGTGTGAAACTGCTCAACAGGGGCTTCATATCTGGGAAGACCACTTTTTGGTAGAAATTATTGACCCCAGTACTGGAGAGCAACTGCCTTTAGGAGAAACAGGAGAATTGGTCATAACCACTTTGACCAAAGACGCCCAACCTTTGATTCGCTATAGGACTAGGGACATCACCTCTATCATTCCCATTCCTTGTAAGTGTGGGCGAACCCATTACCGTATCGAAAGGCTAAAAGGTAGAAGTGATGATATGCTCATTATCCGTGGAGTAAATGTGTTCCCCTCTCAAATTGAAGCAATTTTATTGGAAACAGAAGGTCTTGCTCCTCACTATCAAATTATAGTTAAGCGAGAAAACGCCCTGGATATCTTAGAAGTTCAGGTGGAAATAGATGAGAAGCTCTTTTCTGATGAAATTAAACACTTGCAAAGACTGGAAAATAAATTAATGCGAAACATTAAAGAATTTTTAGGAGTAAGTGCCAAAGTAAAACTGGTAGAACCCAGAAGTATAGCCAGGTCTGAAGGTAAGGCCAAAAGGGTTATTGACCTACGCAAACAAAACTAGGAGGAGAATTATGAAAGTGGAACAAATTTCTGTATTTTTAGAAAATAGAGCTGGACGCTTAAAAGAAGTTACCAGAATTTTGGCTGAGGCAAATATCAATATTAGAGCTCTATCTTTAGCTGATACTTCTGACTTTGGAATTTTAAGGCTTATTGTTACCGACCAGGATAAAGCCAAAAAAGCTCTAAAGGAAAATGGGTTTACTGTAGGGAAAACCAATGTAGTAGCAGTAGAAGTAGATGATAAGCCAGGAGGTTTAAATCGCATTTTAACTATTTTGGGAGATGCAGGGGTGAATGTAGAATATATGTATGCTTTTGTACAGCAAAGTGGTAAAAATGCAGTGCTTATTTTTAGATTTGATAGAACAGATGAAGCCATAGAGATTTTACAGAAAAATAATATCAAGATTTTAAGTGGAGAAGAGTTGTATAAATTATAATTTTTTTAAGAGGGGAGGTGTTTACAATGAGAAAATATCTTATTTTTATTTTAATGTTATCTTTTTTTGTGATTTCCTGTTCAGAAAAATCAAAGCAAGAAAATAACAATTATAAAATAGGAGCTATTTTAAGGCTATCTAAAGGTGCTTCTGATGGTATACCTGCCAAGTATGGTATAGAAATAGCTGTAAAAAAGATAAATGAAAATGGTGGAATAAATGGTAAAAAATTAGAAGTTATTTACTATGACAGTAAAGATGATTCTACCACTGCAGTAAATGCAGCCCAGAAACTAATCTCTGTAGACAAAGTCCAGGCTATAATTGGACCTATGATGAGTGGTAATGTACTGGCAGTAGCACCTATTTGTGAAAGGAATAAAGTAGTACTTTTAACTCCTACAGGAACTTCTCCTAAAATAAGCTCTGCTGGAGAGTATGTTTTTAGGGTTTGTAGTAGAATAGATTTACAAGCCAAGGCCCTGGTAAATAAGGCTTTGGAATTGGTAAACAAGCCCAACCCAAGTATAGCTATCATTTACAGCAATGAACCTTATGGTAAAGGTTCTAAGAATCTTTTTCTCAAATATTTAGAAGAAAAAGGGATTAAACCTGTAGCCATAGAAGCTTTTCAAAGAGGAGATAAGGATTTTCAGGCTCAACTTACCAAGTTAGTACCTTTAAATCCCGATATTTTATTCATTCCTGGATACCTTCAAGAAACAGCACCTCTTATTGCTCAAGCCAGACAAATGGGACTTACTGGTCTTAGCGTAGGTGGCTTTGGAGATATAGCGCCTCAGTATATAGAACTGGCTAAGGATGCTGCTGAAGGACATTTGGTAGCAGGAGAATATAATCAAGACTACTCTACTGAAGATAATAAAAAGTTTGTGCAGGTCTATACTCAAATGCTTAAAAACAATCCAGATGCCCCCAATAATATCATGTTTGCAGCTCTAACCTATGATGCCACTAATATGCTTTTAGAAGCTTTTAAGCAAGGAGCTACAACAGGTACTCAAATAAAAAATTTTCTGACTAATTTGAAAAACTTTCCTGGAGTTACAGGAAATTTAAGTTTTGATACCAACGGAGACGTACAAAAAGGTGGAATATATCTTTTTCAGGTCAAAAACGGTAAATACGTAAAAATTAATTAACACCATGTTTTGGCAACAGGTAGTTAATGGTTTGGTTAGTGGCTCAGCCTATGCTCTAGTAGCTCTGGGTTATGCTCTGATTTATGGAGTCCTGGGCTTAATCAATTTAGCTCAAGGTGAACTTTTCATGGCCGGAGCTTTTGGGTTATGGATTGGCGCTACTTTATTGCATTTATCCTGGCCAGGAGCAGTCCTACTGGGAATGCTCCTGGCTGGATTAATTTCTTTATCTATGGAAAAGTTTGTTTTCAGGCCCCTATCTGAAAAAAATCCTCTTATTCCCATGCTTGCAGCTATTGGTTTATCCATATTTTTACAAACCTCGGCCCTACTTTTTTTTGGACCAGAAACTAAACCTTTTCCCTTTTCACTACCTCAAAAAATTTTTCAATTGGGGTTTATAAAACTTTCTGCCCTGCAGGGCATAGTTATCTGTTCTGCTTTACTAATGGTCTTTTTTTTATGGTGGTATCTCAACTTTTCCAAATGGGGAAAAGGATTACAGGCTGTATCCATGGACAAAGAAGCTGCTCTTATTATTGGCATAACACCTAATTTTTGTGTTTCTCAAGCCTTTCTTTTAAGTGGATTGTTAAGTGGCCTGGGAGGTATCTTAATGGCTGCTTATTATAATGCTACCTATCCTTATATGGGGATATTGCCTGGTCTTAAAGGTTTTTGCGCTGCTGTTTTAGGAGGTACTGGCTCGGTGTTTGGAGCCGTGGTTGGTGGCTTGGTTTTAGGAATAGCTGAAAACTTGGGGGCAGCTTATATTTCTTCGGGCTTTAAAGATGGTTTTGCCTTTACTATCCTTATTCTTATACTTTTAATTCGCCCTAAAGGAATTTTAGGGAAATAATTTTTTCTTTTAACCCAGAATGGAAGCTATCCTTTCTTGACCAAAGACAAACAATTAACTAAAAAGTTTATTCTTGGTTATTCCAATAAAATTTTAAGGAGGAAGGGAGTATGTGGAAAAAGGGTCTATTATTTTTAATTGGTCTGATTTTTGTCAGTCAAAGTGTCTTTGCCAGGACCATAACCTTTGCTGTAGATGCCACCTGGCCCCCCATGGAGTTTGTGGATGAAAATAAGGAAATTGTTGGTTATTCTATTGACTATATGAAGGCTGCTGCCAAAGAAGCAGGTTTTACCCCTGTATTTAAAAATACAGCCTGGGATGGTATCTTTGCTGGTCTTGCTGGTGGTAGCTATGATGCTATCTGCTCTTCTGTAAGTATTACTGAAGAAAGAAAAAAGGCAATGGATTTTAGTATTCCTTATTTCAAAGTTAATCAGGCCCTGGTGGTTCCTATTGATAGTACTGCTAAATCTTTAGAAGATTTAAAAGGTAAGAAGGTTGGGGCTCAAATTGGAACTACTGGTTATTTTTCTATTAAAAAAGTAGAAGGAGTAATTCCAAAATCTTATGATGAAATAGGTCTTGCTATGCAAGATTTGGTAAATGGACGTATTGATGGTGTGGTATGTGACGACCCTGTTGCAGCTAACTATGCTACCAGAGAAAAAGATTTTGCCTCTAAGTTGAAAATAGCTACTATCATCGAAGCCGGAGATGAGTATTATGGTATAGCTATAAAGAAAGGAAATAAAGAAGTATTAGATTTAATTAACAAAGGTATAAAAGCTGTGAAGGAAAAAGGTATTGAAGAACAATTAAAGAAAAAATGGTTTGGTAAATAAGACAATAATACCAGGGGTAGCGAACGCTACCCCTGGTAAATTTTTCTTAAGGACATAACAACATGGACAAAGAAAAAGAGCTTAAAATAGATGTAACAGATGGCGCTGCTATACCTACTAAAAAGGATAAAGGTCTTTTTACAGCCTGGTGGTGTACGCTAATAGGCGCTCTTGTTTTACTTTTTTATCTTATTACATTTTATGCTGATCCTTATTTAAGAATATTAAAATTTGTAAGTGATGGAATAGTTGTAACCTTTAAGGTTACTTTTGCTTCTATTTTCTTTTCTTTAATTGTAGGATTGATTACCGGACTAGGTAGAATTTCTAAAAATAGAGTAATAAATCTTATTGCTTCTGTTTATGTAGAAGTAATAAGAGGTATTCCTCTTTTAGTGCAATTGTTTTATATTTACTATGCCCTGGGTAGTTTTTTTACAGTTCCTCCTTTTGTAGCAGCCATTACAGCTATGACTGTCTGTTATGGTGCTTACATGGGAGAAGTTTTTAGAGCTGGGATAGAATCCATTGATCATGGTCAAACAGAAGCTGCCAGATCTTTAGGTTTTAATGGCAGGCAAACCATGTTTTATGTAATTATTCCTCAAGCTATGCGTACTATTTTGCCACCAGTTGGTAATGAATTTATTGCCTTATTAAAGGATACTTCTCTAGTCTCCATTTTAGCTGTAGGAGACTTGCTTAGAAGAGGAAGGGAGTTTGCTACTGAAACTTTTGCTTATTTTGAAACCTATACTATGGTAGCATTGATTTATCTGTTAATAACCTTAATTCTTTCTAAAATAGTAAGCATATCAGAAGAAAAGATGAGGCCCTATGAAAGATAACAATTATATCATACATATAGAAAATATTTATAAGTTTTTTCACAATATTACTGCTTTAAAAAATGTCTCTTTAAATATCAAGCCACAAGAGAAAGTAGTTATTATTGGCCCTAGTGGTTCTGGTAAGTCCACTTTACTTCGAACGATTAATAGGCTGGAAAAAATAGATAAAGGCAGGATTATTGTAGATGGCCAGGATATTACAGACAAAAAATGTGACATCAATAAAATAAGAATGGAAGTGGGGATGGTTTTTCAAAATTTTAATTTATTTCCCCACAAGACAGTATTACAAAACATAACCATGGCCCCTATCAAGCTGAAAAAAATTCCACCTAAAGAAGCTGAAGAAATTGCTTACAGTCTTTTAAAAAAGGTAGGAATTGAAGATAAGGCCAATGTCTACCCTGCGCAGTTATCTGGTGGACAACAGCAAAGAGTAGCTATTGCCAGAGCTTTGGCCATGAAACCCAAGGTGATGCTTTTTGACGAGCCTACTTCAGCTTTAGATCCAGAAATGATTGGAGAAGTTTTAGATGTAATGATTAACCTGGCCAGAGAAGGTATGACCATGGTAGTAGTAACCCATGAAATGGGCTTTGCCAGAGAAGTGGCTGATCGGGTAGTTTTTATGGATGGTGGAGAAATTTTAGAACAAGGCACGCCTGAGCATTTCTTTACCAGTCCAGAACATCCCAGAACCAAAAAGTTCTTAAGCCAAATTCTCTAAGGAGGATAAATGAAGACGCTGTGGGCACCCTGGAGAATTGAATATATCCTGGGACCAAAACCAGATAGTTGCGTATTCTGTCTCCCCCAACATCAGGATGAAGATGAAGAAAGGCTTATTTTACTTAGAGCCAAACACTGTTTTGTGGTAATGAACAAATATCCCTATATGAGTGGCCATATTATGGTTACTCCTTACAGGCATGTATCTTGTCTTACCCAGTTAAACTCTCTTGAACTTGAAGAAATAATGAATTATCTTCAAATTAGTACCAAAATTTTAAAAGAAGTTTTTAAGCCTGAGGGAATAAATATAGGTCTTAATATAGGTGAAGCAGCAGGAGCTGGGATAGAAGAGCATCTTCATTTTCATTTACTTCCACGTTGGGTAGGAGATCACTCTTTTATGGCTGTCTTAAATGAAACAACTGTTATTCCAGAGCATTTAAAAATAACTTATGACAAATTAAAACCATTTTTTGATAAACACAAACCAAAAGGAGAATGAGTATGCGCTATTTTAAAGTAATTTTTATAGTATTGTTATTCTTTTTCTCTATGTTATTCTTTATACAAAACCCAGACTTAATTAACACCACCCTATCCTTAAAAATGAATTTATTAGGCAAGGTGATGGAATCTCAACCCATACCTATATACTTATTGGTCTTAATAGCCTTTGTGGTTGGTTCCTTCTTATCTGTAATTTATCTAATAATTGACAAACTAAAAGCTGGAAAGCAGATAAGAGAATACAGACAAAAAATTGCAGAGCTTGAAAAAGAATTAACCTCCTTACGTAATATGCCTCTTAATGATGAAACAGATTATCAAAGCTCTGAAAACCTATAAGGAGATTTAAAATTAGTTTTTTAAATTTTTTTTCTAACAAAAAAAAGAGATTTCCAGAGCTAGATATCAATAAATATCAAGGGTATCCACCTACTACCAAAGATACCCTGGTGGTTATTAAACAGTTAAGTGAAGTTGTAAAAAATAATCCAGATTCCATAGAGTTGTACCTAGCTCTGGGTAATCTTTTTCGTTCTCAAAGTGATTTAGAAAGAGCCATTCATTTAAGACAAACCATTATTGCCCGCCCCAATTTAGATCCCAAATTTAAAGCCAGGGCCTGGTATGAATTGGGCATAGATTACAAACGAGCTGGTCTTATTGATAGAGCTATTTATGCTTTAAAACAATCTAAAAAAATATTGGGTAATGATCCCAATATCTTAAGAGTGTTAGCAACTATTTATGCCCAGAGTAATGACTTTAAACAAGCTGTAGAATATTATGAAAAATTAGGAGATCCCATTGCTCAGGCTCATTACCTGGCCAAGTGGTCCAAGCAAAAACAGGATAAGGAAAAATTACACCTTTTAAAAAGAGCGCTTCATATTTATATTGGGAGTCCTGAGGCCTGGTTAGAGCTTTTACTAACCAACTGGAAGGACAATAAAATAAAAGAATTTAAGAATAATTTAGAACAGGCTTTATCTAATATAGAAAAAGATATTAATTTTACAATTCTTGAAGGTATTTATCAAGAATTTAAAAAAAGTAGTGATTCTAAATTAAATGCTTTTATCTGGGAGATACATAATGTTATTTCTACAATAAATCCAGATATACTTTTAACATATTACAATGCTCTGTTTTTATTATTAATTGGAGAAGAAGATAAAGCTAGAATATGGCTAGAAAAAACTCTTTTACTAAATACAAATTTTTGGCCTGCACGCTTAGTGCTTTTAAAACTGGATAAAGACAAACAGAGTTTACCAGAAAATTTCAGATTACATTTAGATTTTTTTATTGAAAAGGCGTCTTTTGTAAAAAAATTTAATTGTAGACGGTGTGGATTAAAAAGAGAAGTTATATTTTTTATTTGTCCTCGTTGTTCTTCCTGGCATTCTATTGCCTTTCGCAAACAATTAAATGACTAAGACAACTCTTTCTTCTCAAATAAAACTAACGCCCATGCTGGAGCAATATCTGGGCATTAAAGAAAATTACCAGGACTGTCTTTTATTTTTCCGCATGGGCGATTTTTATGAACTTTTTTTTGAAGATGCTGAAATAGCTGCCAAAGAATTACAAATTGCTTTAACTTCCAGAAGTCCTAACGCAGAATTAAAAGTTCCCATGTGTGGAGTTCCCCATCATGCTGTAAATGAATATTTAAAACAACTCCTGGAAAAGGGATACAAAGTTGCCATCTGTGACCAGATAGAAGATCCTAAAGAAGCAAAAGGGATTGTACGAAGAGAAGTTACCAGAGTACTTACTCCTGGAACAATTGTAGAGGATCTTAATTTAGAAGCAAAAAACAATAATTTTTTGTCTTCCATCTATTGGGATGAAAACAAAAAAGAAGGTTCTTTAGTTTGGGCAGATTTTTCTACAGGCTTTTGGACAGGTATGGAAGTAAAAAAAATAGAAGAGCTATGGCAATGGTTAATTAAAATAGATCCCAAGGAAATACTCTTTCCAGATACTTTAACCATCCCTACGGAAATTAAAAATATTTTTCCAGATAAAATTAGAGTTGTAAATTCCATTACTTTTTTCTCTTTGCAAAATTCCATTAATCTTATTTTAAAAGCTCAAAACATTCCAGATTTAAGCTTAATTGATTTATCAGGAAGAAATAGTGTAATTAGGTCTTGTGGAGCAATTTTACAATACTATTTACAAACTCAAAAAAAAAGTACTTTTCATCTAGATACTTTTACTCTATTTCGTAGTAATAATTACCTTATTTTAGATGAAGTAACTGAAAAAAATTTAGAATTATTTAAACTCCTGGACGGGAAAAAAGGACCTGGAACTTTAATTTATGTTTTAGATAATACTTTAACCTCCATGGGAGGAAGGTTATTAAAAGAAATTTTAAGTAAACCTTTTAAAGATAAACAAGTTGTTTTAAAACAGCAAGAAAGTGTAAAGTTTCTTTTTGATCAGGATGAGTTAAGACAAAACTTAAGAAATCTACTGGCTAAAGTGTATGATTTGGAAAGATTAAGTGTACGTATATTTTTAGGCAAAGCCAATCCAAAGGATCTGGTAGCTTTAAGAGAAAGTTTAAAAATTTTACCTTATATACAAGACCAGTTATCTTTAATCAATCCTAAACCAAAATTACTTGAAAACATTTATACTTCCTGGGATAATTTAAAAGAGGTACAGGAAAAACTGGAAAAGGCAATTTTAGATAACCCCTCTCCCCTAATTACAGAGGGAAATATTTTTAAAACAGGTTATGACCAGGAACTGGACTCACTTATAGATCTTACTGAACACGCAGAACAAAAGTTGAAAGATTTATTGGAGAAAGAGCAAACTAATTATAACCTACCCAAGTTAAAATTGGGATATAATAAGGTTTTTGGGTATTATTTTGAACTAAGCAAGGCCTATAAAGGCGATATCCCTGCTCATTTTGAGCGTAAACAGACTTTGGTCAATAGTGAGCGTTTTATAACTCCAGAATTAAAGGAATTAGAAATAAGTATCTTAAATGCTAGTGAAAAAAGAAAATTAAAAGAATATGAACTTTTTCAGACTTTAAGAGAAGAGCTTAGTTTAGAAAAAGAGCGCTTTAAGACAATTGCCAAAAATGTAGCCTGGTTGGATTATTGGCAAAGCCTGGCCGAGACTGCTCGAAAGTGGGAATGGACTCAGCCTGAAATCAGTGAAGATATGGAATTAAGTATAATTCAAGGCAGACATCCCAGCATTGAAGGGGTTATAGGTAAAAACAACTATATTCCTACAGACGTTCATCTGGATAAGTCTACGCAGGTTCTCATCATCACTGGTCCCAACATGGCTGGTAAATCCACGGTGTTAAGAAAAACTGCTCTTATTTGTATTTTAGCCCAGATTGGCTCTTTTGTCCCGGCCAAAAAAGCCAAAATAGGCTTGGTGGATAGAATTTTTTCCCGGGTAGGAGCTTCTGATAATCTTGCTCAAGGCCAATCTACCTTTATGGTGGAAATGACTGAAACAGCAAGGATTTTAAGGCAAGCTACTAAAAGAAGTTTAATCATCTTAGATGAAATTGGGCGAGGTACAAGTACTTTTGATGGTTTGGCTCTAGCCTGGGCTGTAGCAGAAGAATTGTGTAAAAAATATGGGGGAATAAGAACTCTTTTTGCTACTCATTATCACGAACTAACTAAGTTGGAAAAGGAATACGCCAATTTAAAAAACTTCAACATTGCTGTAAAAGAATGGAAAGGAGAAATTATTTTCTTACGTAAACTCCTGCCAGGACCTGCAGATAAAAGTTATGGTATAGAAGTAGCTAAATTAGCTGGCATTCCTTTAAATGTAGTGCAAAGGGCTAAGGAAATTTTGAATAACTTAGAAAAAAAAGAAGAAGAAATAAAAAGAAGGGTAACCCAGAAAACTCTCTTTGCAACTTCCTTACCTTCAACTCCAAAAGAACCCCACCCTATTGTCCAAGAGCTGGAAAAGATAGATTTAAATCGCTTAACACCGCTGGAAGCAATGAATATATTATACAAACTACAAAAAAAATGGGTGAAAAAATGAGAATTAAAATTTTATTATTGCTCTGTTTTATTAGTTTATTGTTGAGTGCTTGTGGAAAAAAAGTCTGGCCTAACCCTCAAGAACAGGAAGATAAAGTGGAAGTAAGCATAATAAAAGCAGAAAAAAAAGATAAATGTTACAAAGTATATCTCCAAATAAAAGGAGATAAAAACAATATTAGAACCATTCTGGTCCAGGGTGAAAATAAGGATACATCTTGTCCTACCTGCCCTTTTGAAGCCAATACAGAACAATCTGTATTTTTAGAAGAGGAAAAGGGACAGTTTCATGTCACCTATTGCCCAGATATGTCTCTTTCTAGAATAAGGTTGGTGGTAAAAAATGTATATAAAGCTATAAATGATTTTTATTCCAATGTTTATAAAATGGAGGAAAATTAACATGCACTACTTTGAGTACAAAAATGGAGAATTATTTGCAGAAGACATACCTGTAAGAAAATTGGTAGAAGAATATGACACACCTCTTTATATCTATTCTGCAAAGACTTTTAAAAGGCATTTTGAAGCTTTTGATTCAGCTTTTGAAGACTTAAAACATCTTACTTGTTATTCTGTAAAAGCCAATTCCAACTTGTGTATCTTAAAACTACTAGGTAAGCTTGGAGCTGGTATGGATATTGTGTCTGGAGGAGAATTGTTTAGAGCTTTAAAGGCAGGCATCTCCCCTCAAAAAATAGTTTACTCTGGTGTGGGGAAAAGAGAACACGAGATAAGAGAAGCTTTACTAGCAGATATCTTAATGTTTAATGTGGAATCCCTGGAAGAATTAGAAAAAATAAACGAAGTAGCTCAGGACTTAAATAAAAAGGCTAGAATAAGTTTGCGCATCAATCCAGAAGTAGATCCCCAAACCCACCCTTACATCTCCACAGGCATGGAAAAAAATAAATTTGGTCTAGCCAGAGAATTTGCCCTGCAGGGCTATAAACTGGCTAAGGAACTCTCTCACATCGAACCCATTGGTATAGACTGTCATATTGGTTCTCAATTGACCAGTATTTCTCCTTTTTTAGATGCTCTGGATAAAATCCTGGATTTCTATGAGGAATTGAAAAAACAGAATATAAACATTCAGTACTTAGATCTGGGTGGAGGCCTGGGAATAACTTATAACCAGGAAGAGCCACCCCACCCCTTAGAATTTGGAAAAGCCCTGAAAGAAAAATTAAAAGGACTTGACCTCACTCTCATTTTGGAACCTGGCAGAGTTATAGCTGGCAATGCAGGAATCTTGGTAACCAGGGTTTTGTATACCAAGAAAACAAAAAAGAAAAATTTTATCATTGTAGATGCAGCTATGAATGACCTTATACGACCTTCTCTTTATGGTTCTTATCATAAAATCAGTCCTGTGGTGGAAAATAAGGGAGAAATAATAACTGCAGACATTGTAGGTCCTATTTGTGAATCTGGAGATTTTTTAGCCCAAGACAGAGAAATACCAGCCCCTACTAAAGATGATCTTTTGGCAGTCTTTTCTGCAGGGGCTTATGGTTTTACCATGTCTTCCCAATACAACTCCAGGCCAAGGGCAGCTGAACTACTAATTGATGGAGATAAAGTAACTGTTGCTAGAAGAAGGGAAGTATATTTAGACTTAATTGCCCTGGAAGACAATTGCCTTTAATTTAAGGAGCTTGGTATGAAGTTAAATGAACATAAAAGTAAAATCCTTTTCTCTAGATATAACATTCCTGTCCCAGAAGGCTATCTGGTCTTACCTGCTGAAGTAGAAAACTTTTCTCCAGAATTTGCCTTTCCCTGGGTTATAAAAGCTCAGGTGCTTACTGGCGGAAGGGGTAAGGCTGGTGGAATTAAAGTAGTTAACAGTCGAGACGAGTTTATCCAAGAAAGTAAAAGAATTTTAAATCTGGAAATAAAAAGTGAAAAACCACCTTTTTTGAGAATAGAAAGAGGAGTAAATATCCAGAGAGAAATTTATTTATCCTTTACTGTGCATAGAAAAAGCAAGAGCATAGTATTTAGTACAGGGAGAGAAGGTGGAATAAATATTGAAGAATCCTCAAAAGATAATTTGCTTATTCAACATTTAGACAACTATGGATTACAAGATTATCATATAAAAAACAGTTTTTTTCATCTTCAACTGGATAAATCCTTATATAAAAAATACTATCAACTTCTAAAAAATATTTTTCTAGCCTTTAAAGATAATAAAGCTCTTTTACTGGAGATAAACCCTTTAGTACTAACCAAGGATAAGGAATTTATAGCCTTAGATGGAAAGGTAGAGCTGGATGACAGTTTTGTTTCTATTAACTCTAGTTTGGAAGAATACTATACTCCTGAACATAAAAGCGAACTAGAAAACTTGGCTAGAAAATATGGACTTAGCTTTCATCAATTAGATGGTTTTGTGGGTATGATAGTTAATGGAGCAGGTCTGGCCATGGCCACCATGGACTTGCTCAATTTTGCAGGGTTAAAGCCTGCCAATTTTTTAGATTTAGGCGGTGGCGCTACCCCGGAAAGAATAAAACAGGCCTTTAGTATTTTGTTTGCTGATCCCAAGGTTCAAATTATCTTTATCAATATCTTTGGAGGCATTCTGTCCTGTGATAGAGTTGCTAGTGCCTTGAGTAAAGTACTTACCTCTCCTCCACCCAAGGAAATCGTCATTAGATTTTCTGGTTTCAAAAATAAAGAAGCCAAAGAAATCATAAAAAACTTAAATTATCCCCAGTTATTTTTGGCAGATGACCTGGAAGAAGCTATTAAGCTTTTAAAATATCGTCTGAAAATAGAAAAAGATTTTAACTATCAAAAAACAACTAATCAGGAAGATGTTATTTTAACCCCTCAAAACAATGATACAACCTTTCCTTTAAATGAAAACTCTCAAATTTTAGTGCAAGGCATAACTGGCAAAGAAGGTTCTTTGCATACAGAGCAAATGTTGAAATATGGAACCAAGATAGTAGCAGGTGTAACTCCTTTTAAAGAAGGAGAAACTGTCCAGGGAATACCTGTATTTAACTCAGTAAAAAGAGCTTGTGCCAATTTTAAAATAGATGCCAGTATTATTTTTGTTCCAGCAGCTTTTGCAGTAGATGCAATTTTAGAAGCAGTAGAAGAAAAAATTCCCTTTATCATTTGTATTACTGAAAACATTCCCCAGCAGGATATGCTTGGCATTTTACCCAAAATAAAATCCTCTTCTAGTGTGCTTATTGGTCCCAATACGCCAGGGCTAATTGTCCCGGGCAAACTAAAAGTAGGAATTATGCCTGCTGATATCTTTAGACCTGGCCAAGTGGCTATTTTTTCTCGTTCTGGGACTCTGACTTATGAATGTGTCAACCAATTAAGCAAATCTGGTATGGGACAATCTCTATGTGTGGGTATTGGCGGTGATCCTTTTATTGGTAGCGAATTTAAAGACCTAATCAAGTTTATTGAAAAGGATCCTCAAACCAAAGCCTTGCTTATCTTAGGAGAAATTGGTGGCACAGCAGAAGAAGATTTAAGCTATTATTTAAAAGAAAGGAACTTTTCCAAACCCTGTTTTGCTTTTATTGCCGGTCAAACAGCCCCTCCAGGTAAACGTTTGGGACATGCAGGCGCTATTTTGGAAAAAGGCAAAAATAGCTTAGAAGATAAAATAAATACTTTAAAACAAAATGGATTTATTTTTTGCTCTGATTTGAACAACATTAGTGAAACGATAAGAAACAATATATGATATAATGAAATTTAATTCCAGGATAAAGTTAATATATGTTGGAAAGGTAAAAAAAGACTTTAATCAAAAAGCTATTCTTTATTATAACAAAATAATATCTAAATATGCTAATCTTAATAGAATAGAAATAAAAGATGTAAAGGATAAAAATATAGAAAAAATAAAAACAAAAGAAGGGGAAGAAATTATAAAAAAAGTTGAAGATAGAGACTATTTATTTTTAATGGATGAACAAGGTAAACAATTCTCCAGTAAAGAACTGGCTAAAAAATTGGAAGAAACCATTATTTACCAGCAGAAAAATCCAGTTTTTATCATTGGAGGGCCTTATGGACATGGCCCTCTTTTAAAAGAAAAGGCCGACTTAATTCTTTCCCTATCTAAGATGACTCTACCACATGAGTTGGCTCAGGTGGTCTTATTAGAACAAATATATAGAGCTTTCACTATTATAAATGGACATCCTTATCACAATGTTTAAAAATATTTAGTTAATTAACTCATAGGCCAACTGGCCTAACCTGGCAATGCCATTCTCTACTTCTTTATTCCAGAGTCCATTACAGCTTATGCGAATAAAATTTTTAAATCTATCTTGAGTAGAAAAGATATTTCCAGGAACTATACTGATACCTAATTCCAGGGCCTTTTGAAAAAATAAAATACTATCTATTTGCAAAGGTAATTCCAACCACAAGACAGATCCACCTTGAGGAGAAGTTGCTTTAGTACCTTTAGGAAAATATTTGTTTATGGCAACTAGAATGTTTTTCATTTGTAACTCTATTAGCTTATTTAATTTTTTTAAATTTTTTGTATAGGAATTATTTTTAAAATATTCTGCTAAAGCTAATTGACAAAGAGTAGTAGAGGATACACTGGTTGTTGCTTTTAATTCATATACCTTTTTATAAAAGCGTCCAGGAAGAATCCACCCTACTCTATATCCAGGACAAAGGGTTTTAGAAAAAGAAGAACAATAAACAACTAAACCTTTTTGATCATAAGTTTTAAAGGCTTTGGGTCTATGAACTCCAAAATAAATATCGCCAGAAACATCATCTTCGATAAGAGGAACTTCCTTTTGAGCAAGCAAAGCAACTATTTCTTTTTTTTGTTCTTCTGTGGTTAAACTACCATCAGGATTATTAAAGTTAGCAGAAAAAATACAGGCCTTGACTTCAAACCTATCTAAAGCTTCTCTTACATCTTTGGGATTTATTCCCCTTTTAGGATTAGAAGGAATTTCAATGGCTCTCAGGCCATAATTTTCCAAAAACTGTAAGAAACAAAAATAAGTAGGAGATTGAATAAGAACATTATCTCCAGGTCTGGTTAAGGTTCTAACAGCTAAACTTAAAGCCTCCATAGCTCCATTGGTAATTAGCATATCTTCTGGATTTAGACTGGGAATAATATCCAGATATTCAAAAGAAATTTGTTTTCTAAGCAAAAAATTGCCTTCTACTTTTTCATAATTTAATATTTCTGCTCTATTTTCCTGCAAAACAGAACGCATAGCCCTGTTTAATTCCTTTAATGGCAACAAGCTAGGATGAGGAGCAATAATACCCAGGGGTAAAAGCTGTTCATTACCCAACACATTTAAAACTTCTAAAATAAGGTCCTTTCTTTTAAAAGTTCTGGGGGTAAAATCCGTCTGGGGAGACTTGGGATAATCTAACTGATGATTAGGATAAGAAAGAACATAATAGCCTGACCTGGGCCTGGCTTCAATTAAACCTTGTTTTTCCAAGTTTAGATAGGCCTGATTAACTGTACTT
The DNA here is from genome assembly GCF_055126295.1 of Desulfonauticus sp. Classification (NCBI taxonomy): domain Bacteria; kingdom Pseudomonadati; phylum Thermodesulfobacteriota; class Desulfovibrionia; order Desulfovibrionales; family Desulfonauticaceae; genus Desulfonauticus; species Desulfonauticus sp. The sequence goes on from NZ_JBSRHE010000011.1 coordinate 48,162, forward strand.
AAGGAAACCCCCAGAGTAACACTCAATTTTCTAAGGGAAGGAAGCCTATCTCCAGGTTTAAGTAAGCCCTTTTCCAGATAGGAAATAATGGTTGATTCAACTTCTGTATATTTAAAGCCCATCTGTTATGCCCTTTTTTAAGAAAAATTGTATCTGTTATCCATACAAAAAACAAGCTATAAATTGAGCATGGACAACTTGAAACAAGAAACTTTACAGGTTTTAAAAATAACTCTTCCCATAGCCTTAGGTTATATAACGGTAGGATTTACCTTTGGAGTTATGGCCATTAAAATAGGTCTATCTCCCCTAGCCTCTTTGCTTATGTCCATAATAGTTTATGCAGGTTCTGCTCAGCTTATTGCAGTGTCTCTTTTTGCTCAAAAAGTTTCACCCTTAGTAATTATTATAACTACATTTATTGTTAATTTAAGACATCTTCTCATGTCCTTGGCCTTAACTCCATATTTGAAAAAATGGCCCAAAAAGCTTCTTCCCTTTTTCTTTTTTGAACTTACAGATGAAACCTTTTCTCTTCATTATCTTAATTTTAGTAAAAACAACAATTCTATATACAAATCAATACTTATAAATATAATATCTCATTTATCCTGGATAACCGGAACATTTTTAGGAATAATTTTTGGCAATTTAATAACAGATATTTCTAAATTCGGTCTTGATTTTTCTCTAGTTGGTATGTTTGCAGTACTTATTGCCTGGCAGATTAATAAGCCTATTCATATCCTGGTGGTGCTTATCTCCAGTATGTTTACTCTATTCTTCAACTTTATCAATTTGAATAACTTAAGCGTTATTTTATCTTCTATATTGGCAGCTACAATTGGACTAGGAATAAGTAAATGGAAAAACAAATAATAATCACAATTATTTTTATGGGCTTAGTAACCTATCTTCCCAGGGCTCTTCCTGGAATTATTTTCTCCAAAATAAATTTACCTCAAGATTTTTTAAAATGGTTAAAACTAATTCCAGCTTCGATACTTTCCTCTCTAATTGTAAAAGAAATATTAACTTTTAAAAACCATAATCCAACCATTAACCTTCCCTATCTTTTAGGATGTATTTTAGCTTATTTTTTGGCTAAAAAGGGAGTAAATTATATTGTATCTTTAGGATTAGGCATGTTTTTAGTCTTTTTGTTAAGAATTATTGGTAGCTAGTAGTTATAATTTTTCCAATTCTTTTTTTATTATCCTGGCCTTTTTCAGACCAATTCCTTCAATATGACTTAATTCTTCTACAGAAGCTTTTTTTATTCTCTCTAAGGTATTAAACTTTTGCCAGATAAGTCTTGCTGTCTTGGGGCCAATACCTTTTATTTCTGACAATAGGTCTTTTGTATAACGCCTGGATCTAGCTCTTTTTTGAGCTTGTAAAACAAATCTATGAGCTTCATCCCTAAGCTTTTGAATAAATAAAGAAAACTTATCTCCTGGAGCTAACTCTAATTTCATTTTAGCAGAAGAAAAATATATTTTATCTTCAAGATAATTTTTACTTCGTTTATCCCCTTTGGCAATGGCTATCACTTTTATATTTTGCAGGCCATATTTTTTTAGCTCTTGAACAAAGTTTTTTAAATGTGTTTTTCCACCATCAATTAAAAACAAATCAGGTAAATCATTATTACCTATTCTTCTTTTTAAAAATTCTTTAAATACCAGAATATCATTATTTAAATTTTCAAATTTATACAATCTATACTTGTCTTTAGCTAATCTTCCCTTTTCAAAACGAACTAAACCCAAAAAAGTATCTTGGCCATAAAAATGAGATACATCCAGAACTTCTATACTATAAATATTGTTGTCTCTTAAAAAAATAAAATCTTCAGAATCACTATTTTCTTTGTTTATTAAATTTAAACGGGCTAACTCTAAAAGTTTGGCATATTTTCTTCTGTTATTAACAATTATAATATTTTTTTTAAAAAATTCAGAAAAAAAAGCACTTAAATCATTGTTTTTTATATTCAAGGAAGTTACTATCTTATCAGGAATATAATCTTTAGTTAAGTAAAATTGAATAATTATTTTGAGAAAAATATCTTCTTTGTCTTCAAAGTAGATATTTTCAAAAGAATAGACAAAATTATCAAAAACCTTTCCTTCACGCACGCAGAGAACGCTCATTTTTATAAGCCAATCATCCATATAAAAATCTATAACATCTAAAGAATTATCTTCTTTAAATTCTACATATTGTTGCTCTAAGGTTTTTTCTATGGCAATCAATTTATCTCTTATCTCAGCAGCTTTTTCAAAATTTAATTTTTCAGAATAAGAAAACATTTCACTTTTTAAACAACTAACAAGTTCTTCTTTTTTGCCTTTTAAAAACAATCTAACCTTATTTAATTCAGATAAATAAAGTGATTTGCTTATTTCAAAAAAACAAGGAGCAAAACATCTATTTATATGATATTGTAAACAAGGACTTTTCTTTTTTTTTAAATTTCCACCACACTTACGTAGTTTAAAGTATCTATTTATAACTTTTAACGTATCTCTAGCAAGATTAGCTGACGTATAAGGACCATATATCTCATTAAAATTATTTTTCTTTCTAGTTAGTTTTAAATATGGATACTCAGTTTCATTATTCAGTATTAAATAAATATATTGCTTGTCATCTCTAAAATAAATATTATATCTTGGTTTATATTTTTTTATCAAGTTTGCTTCAAGGATTAGTGCTTCCTTTTCACTATGGGTAACCAAATATTCTATATTTTCTATTTGAGAAGACAATTTAAGAGTTTTGATGGACTTGAGATTATTTTGAAAATAAGAATTTACTCTTTTTTTTAAGTTTTTAGCCTTTCCAATATATAAAATATTATCATCTTTGTCTTTAAAAATATATACCCCAGGTAATTTAGGTATAGAATTTAAGTTTAACATATATTTTTAAGTCTATTTTTTATTTCTTTTTTATTTCTTTTATAGATTTTTTTTAAAAAGTTAGAAATCTTCTTTTCTGTGTTTTTACCAAAGGGAATCTCCTGATAAGCAGGAATACCCATTTTCTCCAGCTCTAAAGATTTGATTTTAAAATTATCATCTATATTATATACAAACATAGAACCTGTTATATCTGAATTATCTACATTCATAGTCATTTTTTTGGAAAATTGTAAAAATTTAGTTGGAGTATAAAAGGTGTTTATATCTTTTATTTTTCTATTTATTTCCTCAATCAATTTAAAAAGCAAGTTATAGTTAAAAGTTATTTTTTTCATCTTATTTTTAGAATCATATATTTCTTCTCCATAAAGATAATATTCTATTTCCTTGTGTAAAATATTATAATATCTTAAAAAAATATTTTTATATCTCCACCAAAAGAAAATAGATATTTTACAAGAATTAAAATTGTTAAAATCTAAATTTTCTGGATAACTAATATCTACTTTTAATAACTCCCAAAATTTTTTCCAATTGTCAGGAGTTACTAAAAGCCAGGCCAAAATTTTTTTTAAATTTTCAATTCTATTTTTTCTTTTTTTTAATTCTTCTATCTTCTCTTTTAAGAATTCTATATCCTTTTCCACCCTTACTCTACGGCCAAAAAAGTTATCCGCACTTTCTTTCAAGAGATTGTAAAGGAGTTCTTCTCCTAAATAGTCTTTGCCACTCATTTTTCTTGCCAAACACCTCAAAATAAGCGATAATTACATTTATGTTAAAGAGAAAAGATGAAAATAAATTACCCAATTGTCCACATTGTCAACATACTCTTAAGCTAAAACCTTCCTGACAAAAAGTAAACCTTTATTGCCGTGTCTGCAATAAACACTTTGATTTAAAAGACCTAAAAAACTCTCTTACAGATTATCTAGAAAATCTCTTAGAATCTATTCCCTGTGATCGGTTATAAATTTATTGCTTGCGCCTTTTTGGACTTGCTGCTAACCAAAGCTCCATGCATTTTGGTCAAATAATTCAAGAACTATCCATTTTCCTCTTACCTCTTTTACTAGGTATTACTTTACATGAAGTAGCTCATGGTTATGTGGCCTATCTGTTAGGAGATCCTACTGCTAAAAAGGCAGGACGGTTAACTTTAAATCCTTTAAAACATCTAGATCCTCTGGGGCTTATGGTGCTTTTAATTACTCGTAAAATAGGTTGGGCCAAACCTGTTCCCATAAACCCTGCTTATTTCAAAAACCTAAAAAAGGGGCTCCTATTGGTGTCCATAGCTGGTCCAGGTGCTAATTTTATTTTAGCAATATGCTTTTGGTTGCTTTTAAAGTTAGTTACCTGGCTTAATCCCAACCCTTATAGTTGGTTAACCATTTATTTCTTCAAGCCTTTATATCTTATCTCTTCAGCAGGAGTTATTGTAAATATTATTTTAGGAGTATTTAATCTTATCCCCATTCCACCTCTAGATGGAAGCAAAATACTGGCTTATTTTTTACCAGAAAAATGGACCTACACCTATCTTTCCTGGGAAAAATATGGTTTTATTGTTCTTATTTTATTCTTATTTACTGGACTATTTAATAAGTTTTTAAATATTGTTCTCAACTTCATTTACTTTTATATCTTAGGATAAGGAGAAAGTATGGAAAAAAAGAGAATAGTTTCAGGCATGCGACCTACAGGTCCTTTACATTTGGGGCACTATTTTGGAGTTTTAAAAAACTGGATAAACTTCCAGGAAGAATATGAGTGTTATTTTTTTGTAGCTGATTGGCATGCTTTAACTAGTGAGTACAGTGAACCTCAAAAAATTCGTAATTTTATCTATGAATTGGTAAAAGATTGGTTTTCTGTGGGGCTTAATCCTGAAAAATGCATCATTTTTTTACAATCTCAGGTAAAACAACATGCAGAGCTTCATCTTCTACTTTCCATGTTAACCCCTCTGGGATGGTTAGAAAGAAATCCCACCTACAAAGAGGTTAAACAAGAACTTATTGCCAAAGATTTAAATACCTATGGGTTCCTGGGCTATCCGGTACTTATGGCTTCTGATATACTTGTATATAGACCTCAATTAGTGCCAGTAGGAGAAGACCAATTGCCTCACCTGGAATTAACCAGAGAAATAGCCCGCAGATTTAATTATTTATACGGTGAGACCTTTCCTGAACCTCAAGCCAAACTTACTGAAGCTGCCAGACTGCCTGGATTAGATGGTAGAAAAATGAGTAAAAGCTATGGTAATTCCATTTATTTAAATGAAGATATAAAGTCTATTGAAAAGAAAATAAGAGCTATGCTAACTGATACCAATAGAAAAAGAAAAAATGACCCAGGCAATCCAAATATATGCAATCTTTTCCCTTATCATAAATTAATGACCCCTGCAGAAGTGCAAGAAGAAATAATTACCAATTGTACCCAAGCCAAATGGGGATGTGTAGATTGTAAAAAAATATTGTTAAATAATTTAATTAAATTTTTAGAACCAATCCATGATAAAAGAAAAATCATAGATAAAGATAGCCAATTAGTGGATAGTATTTTAGAAAAAGGAAATAAATTGGCTAGAGAAAGTGCTGAAGAAACAATGAAAATTGTAAGGTCAAAAATCAATTTTATTTAGATTAGAGGCCAATATGCTAAATGAAAAGTTTTTAACTGACTTAGAAAATTACTTAAAATCTGGACAATTAGAAGAAGACTTCAAATACTCCTCTGAAGAAAGAAGAATGGAAATTTTAGATTATTTAGAGAGACTGATGGACTTAGCAGAAGTTGCAGATGAAGTTGCTACCAGATTAATTTTTAAAAACTCTGCTTTAGGTCAAATGTTTAATTCAAACAACCAAAAGTAACGATTTTTTTTCTTTACCTGGTATTTATAAGTCGTTTTTAAGATCCAGGAAGAAGGCGTTATTTTAGGTGTTTGTTCATTGGCTAAAATTATAACTTTTCCTTTAGGCAAAAGAAGGTCTTTAGCCAGGGCTAAAACTTCTAAATAGGGTTTAAAGGCCCTGGCTATAACTATATGTGCTCTACCCAATAAAGAATTAACTTCTTGAGCATATCTATCAATAATAAAAGTATTTTCTAATTTTAATTTTAGTATACAGTTCTTTAAAAAAACAACTCTTTTTTTTCTAATTTCAATTAAATAATATATTCCTTCTTTATACAAGATTTTAAAAGGTATTCCTGGGATACCAGCTCCTGATCCTAAATCAAAAAAAATCAAATCTTTCTCTTTAAATTTTTCTTTAATAAAATCATACAAATAAAAACTATCGACTATTAAATTGTCATATATATCTTTTACATTCTTAAATCCAACCAGATTTATCTTTTTATTCCAAAATTCAAGTAAATTTAGATAATCATTAAGTTTATTTTCTTCTTCTTTATCCAAAGATATATTGATATTAATATTTTTTTCTGTAAGCACTTTTTCCCCACCCTATATTTTTCTCGACTTTCTAAGACAAAAAGATTATTCTAGCAAGCTTGATTTTTGTAGCAAAGGAGTGCTTATGACTTTTAGCGGAGCTATTTTATTTCCAGGTCAGGGTTCTCAAGAAAAAAATATGGGTAGGGATCTGGCTGAATATTGGCCAGAGGCCATGGAACTCTGGAAATTGGGAGAAAAGATATCTAACCTTCCCTTAAGAGAAGTCTATTGGGATGGAAATGAACAAGAACAATCTCAAACCTTATATGTTCAACCTGCTCTTACCATTGTAAATTTATCCTTTTTTTATTTTTTAAAAAATAAACTTTCTCCTGTAGCTCTAGCTGGCCATAGTTTGGGTGAATTTTCTGCTCTGGCAGCCAGTAAAGTAATCTCAATAGAAGATACTTTAAAACTGGTTAGCATTAGAGGGCGTCTCATGCAAGAAGCCACTTCAGACACTCCTGGTTCCATGGTGGCAATTTTGAAGCTACCCTTAGAACAATTAGAAGAAATAGTGAAAAAATTACAAAATAAAGGTATTATTTTAATAGCCAACTACAATACTCCTCTTCAATATGTAGTAAGCGGAGAAGAAAGCCTTATAGAAGAACTTATAGAGGAATCTAAAAATTTTAAATGTAGAGCTATAAAACTAAATGTAAATGGAGCTTTCCACTCTCCACTTATGCAAGAAGCAGCAAGGGAGTTAGAAAAAGAGATAGACAAAATAGAATTTAGAACTCCTGAATATCCAATATTTTGTAATGTATCTTCCCTAAAGGAAATAAACTCCCTAAATATAAAAGACAACTTAAAAAAACAAATGGTATCCTCTGTATTGTGGTACCAAAGCATAGAAAATATGTTTAAGGAAAATATAACTTCCTATCTGGAATTAGGGCCAAAAGGTGTTTTATCCAAAATGATTTCTCAAATTATTTCTCATCCTGAGTTAAAAGTCCAAAAAATAAGCACTCTTGAAGAAACTAAAATCTTAGGAGAAGAAAACTAATGGATTTAAAAAAGTATCTCAAAGAACAACTGGAGACTATCTTACAAAAATACAATATATCCTGGCCAGCTAAAGGAGTGCTTAATCCTCCTACAGATCCTAAATTTGGAGACTTAAGCACTAACCTGGCTTTAGTTACCGCTAAAGAGGTCAACTTGCCTCCCAGAAAATGGGCTGAAGAAATTCAAAAAGAGCTTTCTCAAATTGAATTTATTCAAAATATTGAAGTAGCAGGGCCTGGTTTTATTAACTTCACCTTTACTCCTCAAGTATGGCAAAAAATTCTTTTAAATATATTTCAAGAAAAAGAAAACTTTGGCCGTTTAAGCCTTGGAAAAGGCAAAAAGGTTCAAATTGAATATGTATCTGCTAATCCAACCGGCCCCCTGCACATCGGTCATGGAAGAGGAGCAGCTTTAGGTGATAGCCTGGCCAGAATAATGCGTTTTGCTGGTTTTGAGGTAACTACTGAATACTACATAAATGATGCTGGCAGGCAAATAAACCTTTTAGGCCGTTCTGTTTGGTCCAGATATAAAGAACTATTAGGAGAAAAAGTTAATTTTCCAGAAGACGGCTATAAAGGAACTTATATTTATGATATAGCCAGAGAAATAATTGAGTTAAAGGGAAAAAATTTACTCAATAATGAAGAAGAAGGGTTAAGATATTGTACAGAATACGCAAAAGATAAAATTTTAGAAGACATAAAGGATGATTTAAAAAATTTTAGAGTGGAACATCAGATTTGGTTTTCTGAAAAATCTTTAGTCCAAAGAGGTGAAGTTGAGAAAACTTTAACCTATCTCCAGGAAAAAGGATTTTCCTATGAAAAAGATGGAGCTTTATGGTTAAAAACTTCTCTTTGGGGTGATGATAAAGATCGAGTACTTAAAAAGTCCAGTGGAGATCTTACCTACTTTGCCTCAGATATTGCCTATCATGCAGACAAATTTGCACGTGGTTTTGACCTGGTAGTAGATATCTGGGGAGCAGATCATCACGGATATATTCCCAGAATGAAAGCAGCTATTCAAGCTTTAGGTAAATCTCCAGAACAATTACAAGTTATTTTAGTACAACTAGTAAATTTACTTAGAGAAGGTAAGCCTGTAGCCATGTCCACCAGAGCAGGTGAATTTGTAACTTTAAGAGAAGTATATTCTGAAGTAGGCGTAGATGCTGCCAGATTTATTTTCCTTACTAGAAAAAGTGATAGTCATTTAGACTTTGATTTAGAACTGGTTAAGAAGAAATCTTTAGAAAATCCAGTTTATTATGTACAATATGCACATGCCAGGATATGCTCTCTTTTGGAAAAAGCTAAAGAAAAAAATATATCCTATTCTCTGGAAGAATTAGAAAACCATCTTCATCTTTTAGATACAAAAGAAGACTTAGATTTACTTAAATGCCTGGCAAAATTCCCAGAAACCATATCTATATGCGCTGAAAACCTTTCTCCTCATCATTTAAGCTTTTATCTCCAAGAATTAGCAAGCCTTTTACATAGATATTATAATGAACATACAATTTTGGATAATAATAACTTAGAATTAACTAGAACAAGAATAAATCTTTTTCTTGGAGTAAAACAAATCCTTCATACTGGATTATCCTTATTAGGAGTAGAAGCCCCTAACAGAATGTAAAATGGACAAAAAAAAGACTAAAAACTTATTTTCCTGGCAACTTACTCCAATACGTATAACTTGTATAGTATTAATTTTTTTTATTGGGATGTGTTGGAGCTTTATTTTAGGTATTTTTGTAGGCAGAGGTTATAAACCTCCATTTCTTGAAATAGAAAATAAAAAAGAAATAAAACAAGATGAAAACATAATTCCCTCTGAAGAGTTAACCTTTTTAGACGCCTTAAGAAAAAAAGATAATTTAAAACAAGATAAATCAAATTCTTTTCCAACAACAAACAGTATAGAAAAAGAAGAAGATAAATTTGTGTATATATATCAATGTGGATCTTTTAAAAATAAAAAAGATGCAGAAAGTTTAAAGTTAAAACTAGAAAAATTATCACTAAAATATAAACATGAAATATATTTAGAAGAAGTAAATATAAAAAAAGAAAAATGGACACGCGTTATGATGAAAATAATTTCAACTAAACAAGAAAATGAATCTATACAAGACACTTTACAAAAAAATAACATAACTTTTTTCATAAAGAAATATTCTAAATTATAGGAGGACCTTAAATGTTTGTACCAACGAAAGCATTTTTTACAACCGGAATAGGAAGACACAAAAACAAATTACAATCTTTTGAATTAGCTTTAAGAGATGCTCAAATAGAAAAACAAAATCTAGTATATGTTTCCAGTATTTTTCCACCTAATTGTGAATTAATCCCTTTAGAAGAAGGAGTTAAACTACTTTCTCCTGGACAAATAACTTTTTGTGTTATGTCTAGAAACTCTACCAATGAAAAAGGGAGGTTGGTAGGATCTGCTGTTGGTATTGCTTTACCTGCTGATAAAAATCAATATGGCTATATCTCTGAACATACTGCTTTTGGAGCAGACGAAAAAGAAATAGGTGATTTTGCGGAAGATTTAGCTTCTACTATGCTGGCTACAACTTTAGGTATTGAGTTTGATGTTAATAAAGACTATGATGAACGAAGAGAAATTTATCTTATGAGTGGAAAAATTGTTAGATCCTGGTCTGCTCCCTGCGTCACTACTGGAATAGGTGGGATGTGGACTACTACAATTTCAGCTGTAGTCTTTATACCCTAACGAATAGAGGGATTTATATGCAAAGTAAGTTCTTTGACTTGCCAGATTTTGCATCTTTAGAGAATAAGAAAAAAATCTGGGTACTTCCTGTTCCTTTTGAAGGAACTGTAAGTTATGGGACTGGAACTAAAAAGGGACCAGAAGCCATTATTGAAGCAAGCACTCAAATAGAGAGTTTTGATCCAGAGCTTGCAATAAGTTTAGAAGAATATTGTTATTTTAAACTGTTACCAGAAATAAATAGAAATGTTCACGGAGTTGAATTTTTTTTAAAAGATATAGAAACTTTTTTACGAAACAACTTTGTTCCTCAAAATGATTTTATTTGCACTTTAGGAGGAGAACATTCTATAACTTTTCCTTTAGTAAAATTCTATAAACAAGCTTATAAAGACTTAGTAGTATTACAAATAGATGCACATGCGGATTTAAGAAATGAGTATGAAGGCAGTAAATACTCTCATGCCTGTGTTATGAATAGATGTTTAGAATTGGGCTGTGAAATTATACAAATCGGTATAAGAAGTGTATGTAAAGAAGAGTGGAACCTGATAAAAAACTCCCCCCGCATTACAACTTTTTTCCCTTGGGAAAATCTATCTCCTTCTCAAGTGGCTGAAAAATGTAAAGCAATTATCAGCAAAAGACCTCTCTATCTAACTTTTGACGCTGATGGCCTGGATCCAAGTATCATGCCTGGAGTTGGAACCCCAGAACCAGGTGGAATAAGTTATGAATGGTTTAAAACTTTTATAAGCGAACTTTGGCCTTTAAATTTAGTGGGGATGGACTTTTGTGAATTAGCACCTCAACCCTTCAATGTGCTTTCTCAATCTGTAGCTGCAAAGTGTATTTTTAAAATATTAACCTCATTCTTTTACCAACAAAAAAGGAGCTAGTATCTAGCTCCTTTTTTGTTGCCTGGTAATCATAAAAATTGTATTAAATTGTATTATTTAATACAAACTCTTCTGACTTCTTTAATATCTGTTATTCCTTGTAAACATTTTAACATGCCATCTTGTTTTAAAGTATTCATACCTTCTTCCAATGCTATTTTGCGAATATCCTCAGTAGGAGCTCTCTTCTTAATAAGGTCTTGAATTTTATTATTGTTAACTAATAATTCATGAATACCAACTCTTCCTTTATATCCAGTATTTCCACAGTCATCACAACCTACAGGCCGATAAAAAATAAGATCATCATCGTAATTAATCCCAAGTTTTAAAAACTGTTCTCGTCCGTATTCATCCACAAACTCTTCAAATTCTTCTTGAGACGGATGATACCCTTCTTTACATTTAGGACACAATCTTCTCAGAAGTCTTTGAGCTAATACCCCTAAGAGAGAGTCTGCAAAGTTATGTGGATCTAATCCCATTTCCAGTAAGCGAGTAACTGTTTCAGGCGCACTGTTGGTATGTAAAGTAGAAAATACTAAGTGACCAGTAAGAGATGCCTCTATACCAGTAGAGGCAGTTTCTTCATCTCGCATTTCACCAATCATAATTACATCCGGGTCAGCACGCAGAAACGCTCTTAAAACTCTAGCAAATGTTAAGCCTATCTTGGGTTTAACTTCTACCTGTCTTAATCCTTCTTGCGTAATTTCTACAGGATCTTCAGCAGTCCAAATTTTTCTCTCCGGAGTGTTAATATAGCTTAAAGCTGAGTGTAAAGTAGTAGTTTTACCAGAACCCGTAGGTCCAACCACTAAAATAAGGCCATAAGGTTGAACAATAAGTTTCTTAAAATTTTCCATGTTTTCTTCAGTCATCCCCAGTTCAGGAAGAGCAAGAGGTTTACCTGCATGCAACAATCGCAGAACCACATCTTCATATCCACCTACAGTTGGTAAGGTAGCAACACGAAGCTCCAGTATAGTTTTTCCTTTTTGTTTAAACTTTATTTTTCCATCTTGAGGCAAACGCCTTTCTGCAATATCTAAATTGGACATTATTTTAATACGAGAAACAACAGGCTTAGCAAAGCTATTGGGAACTTCTGAATATTTTTGACAAACACCATCAATTCTAAAACGAATTATAGTCTTTTTTTTACCTGGAGAAGGTTCAATATGAATATCTGAAGCTTTTCTTTTATGAGCATCTAAAATAATCCTATTTACAAAACGAACAACCTTACTATCACTTTCTGATAAAAATACATCTTCTTTTTCTTCTATAGGTTCTACATCATCTTCAACTCCATCCACTAATTCATCTAAATCCATTTCAGATTCTTTAAGCTCAATCCTTAAGTGTTCAATCTTATCTCCTAAATAAAAATTAATAAAATCCAAGATATCTTCTTTTATAGATACAGCAAATTCTAAAATAAAGGACTCATCATAGCTATTTAATATAGCTTTTATGGTATCTGTTCTAGAAAAGTCATCTGGTTCATCTATAAGCACAATTATTTTGTTCTTCTTTTTTAATAACGGAAACCAAACATTATTTAATAGATAATCTTTTTTTAAGTTATGTATTAATTCTAAAGGAGGAGCATAACTCTTTTTAAATTCAAAAAAATCACAATCATAAAATAAAGCTAAAGATTTACCTACCTCTTCTTTAGGAATTTTAAAATCATGGATTAATATATATTCTACACTTTTACCTTCTTTATTTGCCTTCTTAATAGCTTCCTGAAGATCATCCTTAGAAATAAAAGTTTCTAGAATGTAGCTATATTTAGACCCCCCTTTAATCTTAGACGCTAATAGTCTTAATTTATCTTGAATAGTTTCTAAAACTTTTTGATTTTTAATATTTTTATAATAATCATATGCTTTTGAATATATACCTATTTTTTCTAATATTTTAGCTACTTCTAATCTTATAATATCTTTATATACATCTTTAACTTCATCATTTTTAAGTATCTCATCAAAAAATTTAACTACTTCTACTTTTTTCCCTAATCTTTGAAAACAATTGATAACTTTAGGAATTAATTCTACAGTTTTAAAATTAGATAAAATAAGATATTTATAGTCCTTTAAAGCATCTTCATAAATTCCAAGTTCAGTAAAAACTAATGCTCTTTCATAGATTTCATTAAGATTGCCTTCTTTAATTATTTTTTTTATCTTCGGAGAATCTTCATCTTTTTCTTCAATTTTTTTTAATAACCTTTCTACCTCCTTTTTTAAACTGATTAAAGACTTATCTTCACTATCATCATTTTCTAATCTTTTTTGTAAATCTAATAAAATATCCTTTGCATTGTCTAAAATTCCTTGCTCTATACAAATCTTTGCTTCCTTTAAGCGCACCTGGAAACTTTTATTAGGAGTCATAAAGACAACTCACCTTCCTATAATAAATTAAAAGAATAAGCATATCCAATTTTATCTATCTTATACTTATAGTCAAAAACATTATCCTCATCATTATCTTGCTTATCTTCTGGCAAGAAAAGCATATTTTTATATATATCTTTTACAAATAAAACTTTATAGGGATCTCCTTCTACTAAAATAGCATATTTAAATTTATCTACCAGCTCATCTGGATATTTATATACTTGAACTTCTAACTTCTTTAATTCTTTATCTTTTTTATCGCTTAAACTGCCTCGCATTTTCTTAGAAAGTTTAGAAAACAAACCACCCAATTCTTTTAAATTAAAACTTTCTTTACTATAAAGCTTTTTTGCTTTTGAAGGAGATACCTTATACATGTTTAAAATTAGTTCATCATCTAAAGCTATAATTTTATCTTTTAACTCAAACAAACGCACATAAGGATAAATATCTTTAGGAGCTTCCAATACCTTTTCTTCAATATCAAAACCATCTTCTTCTATTGCACTTTCTGGCTCCTTATCTAAATCAAAAACATCTTTACTTTCATCTTTTACTAGCTCTTCTTTTTCACTTACTTCTTCAATTTCAGCTTTTTCTTCTTCTATTTCTGGAGCAAAACTAATTTCACTATCCTCTTGTAAAAAGTCAAATTCTCTAGTTTTCGGAGAAGGCTTAGCGTCTAATGTTTTATCTGAAATAAACTCCTTTGCAAAAGTGCTTTCATTTTTAGAAATATTTAATTCTGACAAGCTATCTAATTTTTGCTCTAATTTATCAATAGCATCTTCAAATTTACGAAGCTTTTCTGTTATATATTTAAAATTTTCTTCAATTATCGTAGATAAATTATACTCTACTTGAGATACTACTTTTTTTACTATAGGAGTAATCACTTTAGTTAAATCTTCAGGAGTAACCTGCTTATCTACAGATACATTAGAGACTTCAGGAATTTTTTCTTTTACCTCTTCTGTTTCAACTTTACTATCAATAACTACAACTTCTTCTTTATTTTTCTCGGATAAATCATCCTTTTGAGCTTGAGTTACCTTACTTATAGCTTCTTTTAATCTAGCGTACTTTCTTTTTATTTCCTGAATATATTTCTTTTTTTCACTCTCATCTATTTCTGATGAATTATATTTAACAAAAAAATCTACTATATAAGCTAATACACTTAAGGTATCTGCAGGAGATTTTTCTTTAGCCAGCAATAAAAACTTAGCCACATTAGACATCATTAAAATAATGACTGAATTTATTTTATCTGTATATCTTGACTTTAAGTTTTGAAAAATCTCTAATAATTCTTTTATATCCTTGTCTGAATACTCCCAATCTAAGGCCAGTATTTTAGATTTTAAATTTAAAATTAAATCATCACTTCCTTTATTTTCTGAAAAAATATCATCAATTGCCGCAAAAGCTGCTTCTTCTATCTTTTTTACATCTAATTCAGACATATTTTTTCCCCTTTTAATAAAAACCTTCTACTTTTAAATTATGAATAATTTCAAACAGCTTATTGTCCTTTTTTTCTAGTTTCACCTGAATTCTTTTTTTCTCTTTGATTAAATCTTTCTCTTTAATATGACATCTATTACACTGACTAGTAGGCGTATCAGCACTTTCATATAACTCTTTTATCCTTTTATGACATCCCCAACATTTCATATGATAAGCATTCACAGCTTCTACTTTAGTTTTATTGTGACATTCAGCACAAGTTTTACTGTGTTCATCTGGAGTCCAAACATTTTTTCCATTTTTATAAATATGATGACAGGATTTACAACTTATCTGATACTCATTGGCATGAACTTCATGGGAAAAATAAACTGTAGGATAAGTATACTGTCCAAATTTACTCTTATAATAGCTATCTTCTATGGGGATTAAGCTAACTGGTTGCGCCTGTACAAAGCCAACTCCTAATAAGAGCAAAAGACTTAAAAAAATAATTATTTTTTTAAACATATTATTACCTCCTTTGAGAGCGACGCTGGAGGCGTTGAATAGCCTTTCTTAAGCTTACCTGCATCCTCCTCAAGGCATCAGCTAAATCTCCAATCTCATCTGTAGAGGTAATATCAATGGGAGTTTCCAATTCTCCCAAACTAATTCTCTCAGCTACTTCTGTTAAGTAAGTTATGGGCCTGGAAAGTCTTATACTAAAAAGTAAAGCCACTAAAATTACTATTAAACCTGTAGCAATTCCACCTATATGATATTGAAGCAAGAATTTATTTTTCTCCTCATTAAAAGCATACTTTAAATTATTTATAGGAGATTCTATTTCTTTATAGTCCACTCTACTAAAAACAAAAAGAGGAGAAGAAGCGATTTTAGCTATTACATAGTAATATTTTTCTCCTTTCTCTTCAACATATCCTCCCATAACCCCCTGTTTATCAGCCAAACTTAAAATTTGTTTTAATTTAAAATTTTTACTTATTTCTGAAGTTATATCTTGATCAATAAGTTTAGGATTAGGATGCAAAAAATATTTGTATTTATCTTTATCGCCATAAACAAGATAAGTAAAGCCTGTTTTTCCAAAAGTTTGAACACCAAAAGAAGTAAAAGAAGGATCAAACTGCAACAATTGAAGATCAAAATTCTCTTGAGTCATCATATTCATAGAAATAAAATGCTCTAAACTCTTTTTTATATCCCAAGTCTTTTGTTCTACTAATTGTTCATAGGCCTTTTCTATACTTTTACTACTTTCTGAAATGGCAACTTTACTAATTTCTTCAATATGATAAAAACCAGCTCCTCCAGCTAAAATCAAAGGAAATAAAGAAGTAAGTAAAAAAATTAAAATAAATTTCCACCTAATACTCATGAAATCCTCCTTACAATTTCTTTATTGTTGCTAACATTTTCTTTTGAAAGTCCAGTCTAACTTTAGGATTATCTATTTCCGAGGCTAATTTTTCAATTAAAAGAGGAAGTTTATTAATGGGAAATTTATCTACATCCTCTTCTAAATTATATATTTCATCTAAAATAATCTCCTTAGTCACAGGGCCTAAGGTTTTACTAAGCTCAGCACTTAAAGTAGACCAAAAAACACGTGGAGTATACTTGCGACTATTGACCTTATTTTCTTCTTTTTCTTCCCAAGTGTCTACCAACTCTATTATACCTTTGTCTTTTAATCCACTAACTATTTTTAACACTTCTTCTTTAGAATAAGCAGAAAGCTTAATTAAGTTATCTAAATTTATTTTATGCTGAGATAAGGCAAGTATTTTCCATTCTTTTGCACTAAAAGAAACCTCTCTTTCTTCAGCTATAAAGCGAATTTTTTTGTTTAGTTCCAGCATACTAGCCTCTTTTAATTTGTTTATGACAGTTAAAGTATCTATTGAAAAATCTTCTCTATTAATATTTTTATTATTAAAAAACTTATATTTTATATCTTTAAAGGCTATAATTTCTAACAAAGCATCAAAGCCTACTTTATTTAGATATTCAGCAGCATAAATATTTCCCTTATAAAAATAAACTCGACAATTTTTTTTAAAATCATCTCCATCACTTATAAACAAACAACCAGTATGTTTAGCATTAAAAAATATATTTAATATCTCAACTATACTTTTCATTAATTAATTAATTACCAAAACTTAAATTTTTTTATAAAACTATCATTATTTTTTAAATTTTCTTCTATGATTATATCTAATTCCATTTTTAGAATAGAAGTATCAACTTTATCACTAGCCCAAATAACTATATATTGTCTATTATTTAAAACTTCAATCATAAACAAATCAAATTCTGCTTTACATCCTAAAAACAGTTTTTCACTTTTCACTATTTCTTGACAATAGCTAACTACTTGATCCAGTTTGTCTTTAATCTCTTCATTTAAATCTAGAGCTATTTCACTAGAATATTTTCCATCTAAAACTAACCAAACCCCTTTTACTCCTTCAATCTCCATTATTTTTTTCAATATCTTATTCATATCTATAAACTATTTTAAAAAATTAAATTCCTTTAAACCATTATCTTCAATTATTTTCTGTAAATCTCTTACCTGTTGTTCAGAAAATTTATAATTATTAGCAATAGAATTTAATATAAAAGCAACTCCTTCTTTTACTTCTTGCCTATTAATAGTATCGTCAATATAAACTTTTCCATTTGAATATTCAAACTCTCCTGAAAAAGGGTCAATAAAAGGATACCTATTAGCTCCTGCTAAACACATCTTCTTTAAATTAAGAGTAAATTTTTTATCAATAGAATTAAGATAGTTAAATAAATCAGTTAACATTTTTTTGATTTTTTTGATTTGCTCTAATTCCGAAGCCAAACTAGTTTGTTCATTAAAGACAATTTTATATACATTAAAAACAGCTTCATTTATTGTTGGTATTAAATTTGACAACTGGGAAGTACCCCTAATAAACCGATTGTTTTCATTAGAAGATATCCCCAAAATATTTCCATTAAAAAAATAAATGTTTAGATGGTTTTTATTGTATTTTATGTTTAAAACTCCATTTAAACCTTCTGCTTTCAACTTATTAATTAATTTAACAGTATCAGTAAAATCAGTGCTTAAATTTTCGTAGAATATTTTACTATAATATAAATTTGACCAATAAATTAATTCATCTTCAGGCAACTTACATACATTTAAAACAAAATCGTTTTGAATATCTTGCAAAGTACAAGAATTAATCTCTTTATTTACACTAACTCCCTGATAAAAATTGCCCATTTCTAAAAATATAAAATTCTTTTTATTTGGAAAAATAAATTCTAAAAAACCATTAAATTCTTCTTTTTTTAAAAAAGATAAAAATTCATCTAATAAAATAAAGGAAGAATGGAGATTAACATAATAATAAGGAAAAATTGGTAGTCTCAGCACTAATTAAACCTCCTCCAATATTTGCTTAACCAGAGAATAAACCTCTTGAGGGTAAGCTTTTTCAAAAAATTTTATTTCTAAAATAGTTCCTTCTACAGGCAAAATAAAAATAAACCCTTTCTCGTTTTCCAGCCACATATATTTTACTTCACCAGAATCCACAAGGCCAGAAATGGTATTAAATATCTTAAAGATTTCTCTATATAAAAAAGAAAAATTTATACTCTTTACTCCCTTAATACGAGTTTTAATTAAATTAATTATTTGCTGTTGTTTTTCTTTAAGTTCATCCTTTTTTCTTACAGCTTCTAACAAGAGATATTCACAGGGAACCTCAATATTTCTTTCACTTTCCTGTACATTGGGATCAAAAGTAAAATCTCCTTCTTCTATATTCATCAATTGATAAAAGGCCTTTTCGCCACTTAAATTCCCCTTTTTAGACCAAACAATATCTCCTTTCCAAAAAAATATTTTTCCAATAACATAATTATCCTGATAAATGGTAAGCATTCCAGATTTACCATCTTGATGAAACATCTGGACCACACTAATTAAAGATACTGATCCCAGCTTACCTTTCAGCATCTATTAAAAACCTTCCCATTCTTCCTGTTGTTTTTGCCACATTTCTTTAGGATTCAAAATTTTAAAAGTAGAAGACCCACTTCTTAATATATCCCTTTCTACCTCCCCTTCTATTAAATTATTATCTATTTCTTCTGCAAAAATTACTCCCATTTTTTCTTCTCCCAAGTCAACCACCAAGGCCCATTTGGGATTTTTGCACATTTTAGAAATATGAAGGGGATAAATATTTAACTCTTTTGCCTGCTTAGCTGAATATTTACGTAACTCTCCTCTAGCATCTTTTACTGGAGAAGAAAAAGGAGACAAAAGCTGTTTTAGCTTAATAAAACTTTTCTTGGTAAGTTTTTTAGCTTTGTTTTTATTGATTTTAAATTGATTCAAAATATATTCATTATCTAGAACATAATAGTTATCTATTTTAACTTTAGCATAAAGACCTTTTCCACTAAAATATTCTTCTATTTCTTCCTCTCTTTTTTCAATTACCTCAGCTTCTTTACTTATAATTCTATGTAGTATTCTTTGGTTTTCTTCAATTTTTATATTTATTTCATGTAATTTAGAAGATATAACCTCTTCAATGGTTTTTATCAGTTCACTGCTTTCAGCCTTACCTGTATTATTTTGTTTAGCTTTTTTATAAAAAGAAACCATTCTTTTTAAAATATTTTCATCTTTAGTATTTAAAAATTTATCAGTATTATTTTTTAAAAAGTAAAAAAGTTCAAAAATATTTCTATGAATAGATATCAAGACCAAAGAGTTTTTAATTACTTTTCTAAAATTCTCTAATTTTTTATCTTCAAATTGAAGCTTGCCTAAATCTTGAATCAAATTGTTAAGATCAGAAAATTCTCCTTTTTCCAAAAAAAGACAAACCTTTTTAAAAAGACTTTCTCTCTGTAAAAAGTTATCTTCTTGTGTGTCCTCTAAAAAATTGTCCAGATTAGACAATTCAGCTTCCAATCCTTCTAAATCTATTTCAAATTCTTCCATGCTCTTGGACATCTTATCCCCCAACAGCCAAATTATTAGCACTTATTTTATGTAACGCGTACTTTAAAGTAAGTCGAGAGGCCACTCTTAAGGTTTCAAAAACATTATATCCCTTAAGGGCACTGGCGGGAAAAGCAGGGGCATTATATTTTTTATTTAAATCATCCTGCATCTCTTCTATACTCAACAAAGGCACATCAGTCTCTAAATCTCTTTTATTCCATTGAAATACTAAAGGAATGTCTTCTAATTTTAAGTTATATTCCTGTAAATTTTCTTCTAAATTTTGCAAAGATTCTATGTTAGCTTCTTTTCTGCTAGACAAAGAGTCAGCCACAAAAACTATTCCATCGACTCCTTTTAATACCAACTTTCGAGTAGAATTATAAACAACTTGACCTGGAGTTGTATAAAGCTGGATTTTTAAATCCAAACCTTGAACCTTTCCCAACTCCAAAGGGAAAAAATCGAAATACAAAGTTCTTTCACCTTTAGTATCAATGGAAATAAGCTTACTGGTTAAAGAGTTACCCATCTTTTCGTTTAATCTATTATAAATATAGACTAAATTAGTCGTTTTCCCACTTCTCCCTGGTCCATAATAGACAAGTTTTACCTGAATAATCTTTTCTTTAAAATTTATAAGGGCCATCTTTCTACCCTTTTAGAAAATTTTGAATCTCTTTTTTTATAGCATCAGTTTTCAGTCTCAGCAACCCTAAAGAAACATAAGGTTTAAACAAAACAATGAGGAGTACATCTGAAGTAATATGGGTAAAATGAATATTTTCATTTTCTCCTCGATGAAAAAGTAAAGAAAATTCTTTTTCACCTATAAGCTTTGCAATTTCTCTAGTAGCAGCAAAATTGGCAGCGGATAAAACAGCCAGGGAGGTAGCATCAACCTTTGCCTTTCCAGAA